>JBAQRU010000128.1:0-46534 GCA_049296025.1 Lysobacteraceae bacterium
ATCCACATCCGCCCAGCAGCCAGGCAGCAACGATCAACCGCCGCAGCCAGCGCAAGCGGTCAGCGCCCAATCGCTGGTGGTGACCGAAACCACCCGGCCCGATATCGATTTCACCTTGCCGGCGCCCGTGCCGCGTGATCTGTCGCTGCCGCAGTTGGCGATTGCGACTCCGGAACTGAGAACCGAGATCGTCAAGGTCGAAACCTTCGAACCGCGTCCTTCGGTGCGGGTGCTGGAACGTCCAACTCCGCAGTCACCTACGCCGACCGTGCCCATACTCCGTACCGAAATCGCGGAGATCGAAGTTCGGCAGCCGCTGCCACAAGTTCAAGTGCGCGCGTTGCCGCAGGCAACAATAAGCACGCCGCAATTGCGCGAGCCCGCGTTGCGTGCTGCGCCGAGCGAAATCCAGGTGCGGGCTCGTCCGGCGCCCACCGCGGCAACAACCGCTACAGCCTCACCGACGCCTGTATCAACCGCGTCCGCCAATACCGCCGCAGCGGGGCGCACGCCATCCACAGCGACAGTGAACGCTCCAGCGGCGGGCGGTAGACCGCAGGCATTGGGCTCAGGCCGTCCGGCCAGCACCGCCCCCTCAGGCGCGGGACCAGCGCCATCGCAGCGCCCGGGCACTGCCGCAAGCCCTACCCGCGGCGACGATTGGGGCGACTCCAATCGCAATGCGCCCGGCAACAGCACGGCCGGCCGCAACCCGGGCCTGTTCAACAGCGATGGCAGCGTTCGTCTCCCCGGCGCTGGCGGTCGCGCTGGCGGCGGCTTGCCCCCGGGTACGATCATCGAAGACTTCGAGAAGATCGATCGCATGGGCACATGGTTGAAGCGTCCGCCCTTCGACTACACGCCCACACGGTTCGATCGTTTCTGGGTGCCCAACCAGTCGCTGCTGGAAGAATGGGTGAGCCGTGGGATCAAGAAAGTCGCGATCAGGATTCCGGGCACCACCAAACGGATCGAATGCACGGTGTCACTGCTGCAGGCGGGCGGAGGCTGTGCGATCTCCGACCCCAACATGCAGGATCAGGAGGCGATCGCCCGCCCTCCGCCGGACGTGCCTTTCAAGCCTGAGCTTCAGGAGGACAAGGGCAGTCTGAGGAAATAGTCGTGGATATGAAAAAAGGGAGCCTTTCGGCTCCCTTTCAAATCCGGAACGCAGAACTTCCCTGATCAGCGGTTGTGCAGATCGCCCAGCGGGCCTGCCTGCGATGCGAAGTAAGCGGCGAGGTCGGCGATTCCCTGATCGTCGAGCTTGCCGGACTCGGCCGCGCCTTTGATCTGGACGGTCATCAACGCATGGTCTCGCCCGCCATCACGATATTGCTGGATCGTATGGAAGAGGTAGTCCTGATATTGACCGGCGAGGACCGGGTAGGTCGGATCGATCGGCTTGGCGCCGCCAGCGCCATGGCAATCCACACACGCCTGGCCGGTCGTGCTCAATTTCTTGTCGACCGCGATCAGCGCGCCCCGGGCTGCGTCGCCATCGTAGGCATTGATGTGTTCGTGTCCAGCCTCATGGGCTTCGCCTTTCGCGGCGGGCGCTTCGCTTTTCGAGCAGGCGGCGAGGGCAAGGCTGATGACCATGGTCAAGGCGATCGCAACGGGACGTTTCGTCATGCGGGCGGCACTCACTTCTTCAGGCTCGAAAGGTAGGCGGCAATATCGGCGATGTCCTGCTCGGAAAAACTTTGCCCCTGCGCCTGCATCGTCGGGTGCTTGCGTGCCCCCTGCTGGTACGCGGTCAACGCATTGACCAGGTATTCGGACGTCTGCCCGGTGATTTTCGGAACCTGGTAGTTCGGGTAGGCATTCTTGTAGCCGGTGACGCCGTGGCAGCCCTGACAGGTATAAGTCAGTTGCTTGCCCTTTTCGGGAGAACCGGTAGCGGGAGTCTGCGCATGCGCTGCGAGCGAAGCGAAGAGAACAAGGCAGCCGGCGAGCAGCGGAAAACGATTCGGCGATCGGATCATGTCTGGCATCATGTCAGGGCAGTGGTGTCGGGCGTGACTTCAGGATTTGTGCGCAGGCTTCGCACCGCTTGGCATGTCGTTTGAGGTCCATGCCGAGCACCATCGCGAGCGTGCAATCCGGACAGTATAGCGTGAGCCCTAAGCGTGTCATGTCCTTTGTCGCGGTCTTGGCCGCGAGAGGCAGCTGGTCGGGCATCATGGCGTTCCCCATCTAGTGGTGTTCCCCTCAGGGGTATTCCCCCGTGCCCTCGGACTCGCACGCATGACGCGGGTCACCATGACCTCTGGCCGATGCTGGCCACTGACGGGTGATATACCTTGATACAACACCTCACAACCATCCAGACGATGCCCACAATGCCTGTTGATTCCTCATTGCGCTCACCGGTCGCCGTGATCGCCTTCACCCGTGTTTTCGGCATTGCGGTCCTGGCCGGCTGTCTGGCCCTCACCGCCTGTAAATCCGGCGCCGATGGCGATGCCGAAAAAGCCAAGACCGCAGCGGAAGACAAAAAGGCCCAGGACGCTGTACCCGTGGAAATAGCTCGGGTTTCGCGCCGGGCGATCGCCGCCAGTTATACCGGCACCGCGCCTCTGGAAGCCCGGGGCGAGTCGCAGGTTGTCGCCAAGACCTCCGGGGTCGCGCTGCAGGTGATGGTCGAAGTGGGCCAGCAGGTGCGGGCAGGGCAGGTGCTGATCCGGCTCGACTCGGATCGCGCCGCGCTGCAGGCGGCGCAAAGCGCGGCGCAGATGCGCAAACTCGAGGCCAACTACCATCGTTCGCTGCAACTGTCCAAGCAGCAACTGGTCAGCGCCAACGATATCGACCAGCTCAAGTTCGATCTCGAGAACGCGCGCGCCGTGAACCGGCTTGCGAATCTCGAAATGTCCTACGCCAACGTGACCGCGCCGATCGCCGGCGTGGTCGCCGAGCGTTCGATCAAGACCGGCAACTTCGTCCAGATCAACACGCCGATTTTCCGGATCGTCGACACCTCGCGACTGGAGGCCACGCTCAACGTGCCCGAGCGCGAATTGGCCACACTCAAAGCGGGCTTGCCGGTGCAGCTCCAGGTCGATGCCTTGCCCGGGCGGCCGTTCCTGGGTCGCGTCGATCGCGTCGCGCCGGTGATCGACTCCGGCAGCGGTACGTTCCGGGTGATCTGTGCCTTCGAAAGCGGCGGTCTGCTGCAGCCGGGCATGTTCGGCCGGATCAGGATCGACTACGACCAGCGCGCCGATGCGCTGGTCGTGCCGCGCGTCGCGCTGCTCGACGATGAGGGCGACCCGGCGGTATTCGCGGTGAAGAGCGGAAAGGCCGCCCGCGTGCCGGTGAAACTGGGTTACATCGACGGGCAATGGGCGGAAATCCGCTCGGGATTGGCCGAGGGCGCCCAGGTGGTGATCGCTGGCAAGACCGCGCTGCGCGACGGCACTTCGGTTCAGGTGCTCGGCGCGCCCGGCGCGAAGCCGGCGGTCGCGGCAACACCTGCGGCAAAGCAGAACTGAGCCCGGGGGCCACGTGAGCAAGGACAACACAGTGCACAGCTCGACGGGCTCGTTCAATCTTGTCGAGTTCTCGACGCGGCGCCGCGTCACCATTGCGATGATGACCATCACGCTGGTGCTGTTCGGCGTGATCGCGCTCGGAGACCTCAAGGTCAATCTCTTGCCGGATCTGAGCTATCCGACGCTCACGGTGCGTACCGAGTACACCGGTGCAGCACCTTCCGAAATCGAAACCCTGATCAGCGAGCCGGTGGAAGAGGCTGTGGGCGTGGTCAAGGGCCTGCGCAAGCTGAAGTCGGTCTCGCGCACCGGCCAGAGCGATGTCGTGCTCGAATTCGCGTGGGGCACCGACATGGACCAGGCCAGCCTGGAGGTGCGCGACAAGATGGAAGTCGTGCAGTTGCCGCTGGAAGCCAAGAAGCCCGTGCTGCTGCGCTTCAATCCATCGACCGAGCCGATCCTGCGTCTCGCGTTGTCGCCGAAGGTCGCCGGCGACGAGGCCGATGCGATCCGTCGGCTTACCGATCTGCGCCGGTACGCCGACGACGATCTGAAGAAGAAGCTCGAACCGGTCGAGGGTGTCGCGGCGGTCAAGGTCGGCGGTGGTCTGGAGGACGAGATCCAGGTCGATATCGACCAGCAGAAGCTTGCCCAGCTCAACCTGCCGATCGCGACGGTCGTGAGCCGTCTGCAGCAGGAAAACATCAATATTTCCGGCGGTCGCCTTGAGGAGGGCTCGCAGCGTTATCTCGTGCGCACCGTCAACCAGTTCGCCAGCGTCAATGAAATGCGCGAGATGCTGGTGACGACGCAATCCGGCGGCGCGAACGCGGCCGACAGCGCTGCGCAGCAGATGGCTCGTGTCGCCGCTGCCAGCGGCGATGCTGCCTCGATGGCCGCTGCGGCATCGGTGCAGAGTTCGAGTTCCGGATCGTCTTCGGCAGTGGCAGGCGGCATGCCGATACGCTTGAAGGATGTCGCCGATGTGCGTCAGGGCTACAAGGAACGCGAGGCGATCATCCGCCTGGCCGGCAAGGAAGCGGTCGAACTGGCGATCTACAAGGAAGGCGACGCCAATACCGTTGCCACCGCCGACGCGATCGCCGCGCAGCTCAAAAGGATCGAGGAACAGATCCCCGACGATGTCGAGCTGACGACCATCGACGACCAGTCGCAATTCATCCGCAATGCGATCAGCGACGTCAAGAAGGATGCGGTGATCGGTGGCCTGCTCGCGATCCTCATCATCTTCCTGTTCCTGCGCGACGGCTGGAGCACGTTCGTGATCTCGCTGTCGCTGCCGGTCTCGATCGTCGCGACCTTCTTCTTCATGGGGCAATTCGATCTCAGCCTCAACGTGATGTCGCTGGGTGGATTGGCGCTGGCGACCGGCCTGGTGGTCGACGACTCGATCGTGGTGCTCGAAAGCATCGCCAAGGCGCGAGAACGCGGGTTGGGCATACTCGAAGCCGCGATCCAGGGCACGCGCGAAGTCAGCATGGCGGTCGTCGCATCGACCCTGACCACGATCGCGGTATTCCTGCCGCTGGTGTTTGTGCAGGGCATCGCCGGCCAGCTGTTCCGCGACCAGGCGCTGACCGTCGCGATCGCGATCGCGATTTCGCTGGTGGTATCGATGACGCTGATTCCGATGCTCAGTGCGCTGAAAGGGCGCCCGGCATCGGGCTATGCCGACGAGCCGCCGCATCCCGCCTGGCAGCCGGAGTCGCGCGTGCTCAAGCCGCTGGCGGCGACCGAGCGTGGCGTTGCGATCGGCGTTCGCGGCTTCTTTTTCGGGCTCGCATGGTTCGTGGTCCGATGCTGGCGTGGCATCGCGTCCGTGGTCGGACCGGTCATGCGCAAGCTCAGCGACCTTGCGATGTCCCCGTACGCGCGCGCCGAGAGCCGCTATCTGCGTCTGCTGCCCGCAGCGCTGGCCCGGCCGACGCTCGTGCTGTCCGCCGCCGCCATTGCGTTCGCCGGGACGTTGGCGCTGGTGCCGATGCTGGGCGCGGACCTGATTCCGCAGTTGGCCCAGGACCGCTTCGAAATGACGGTCAAACTGCCGCCCGGCACGCCGCTGCGCACGACCGATGCATTGGTCCGCGAATTGCAGCTCAAGCACAGCAAGGACGATGGCATCCGCACGATGTTCGGCGTCAGCGGCAGCGGCACACGGCTGGACGCGAATCCGACCGAGAGCGGCGAAAACATCGGCAAGCTCACCGTGGTGATGGCCGATGGCGGCAGCAAGGAGATCGAAGCGGCGGAAACCGATCGTCTGCGCGGCACGATGGCGGAAACTCCGGAAGCGCAGGTCGATTTCGCCCGTCCTGAACTGTTCAGTTTCTCGACGCCGCTGGAGATCGAATTGCGCGGACAGGATCTGGCGTCGATCGAACGCGCGGGCCAGCAGATGGCGGCGATGCTGCGCGCCAATCCGCACTATGCCGACGTCAAGTCCACGGTGGAGCAGGGCTTCCCGGAGATCCAGATCCGCTTCGACCAGGATCGTGCCGGTGCGCTCGGTTTGAGCACGCGACAGATCGCCGATGCGGTGGTGCAGAAGGTGCGCGGCGAAGTGGCCACGCGTTACAGCTTCCGCGACCGGAAGATCGACGTGCTGGTGCGCGCCCGGGAATCGGATCGTTCGTCGCTGGAAGATATCAAGCGCCTGATCGTCAATCCCGGCAGCAATCGCCCGGTGACCCTCGACGCGGTGGCCGAAGTGGTCGCCACCACCGGCCCCAGCGAGATCCATCGTGCAGACCAGGTGCGCGTGGCGATCGTGTCGTCGAACCTGCGCGATATCGACCTCGGCGCCGCTGTTCGCGAAGTCGACCAGATGGTCGCGGAAAAGCCATTCGATGCGGACGTGCGCATGCACATCGGCGGTCAGGGCGAAGAACTGAAAGAGTCGATCAATTCGCTGCTGTTCGCCTTCGCGCTGGCGGTGTTTCTCGTCTACCTGGTGATGGCCTCCCAGTTCGAATCGCTGCTGCATCCGTTCGTCATCCTGTTCACCATTCCGCTGGCGATGGTCGGCGCGGTCTTGGCCCTGCTGCTGACAGGTTCAACCGTTTCGGTCGTGGTGTTCATCGGTCTGATCCTGCTGGTCGGTCTGGTGACCAAGAACGCGATCATCCTGATCGACAAGGTTAATCAATTGCGGGAGGAAGGCGTCGCCAAACGCGATGCGCTGGTCGAGGGCGCGCGCTCGCGTCTTCGCCCGATCATCATGACCACGCTGTGCACGTTGTTCGGCTTCCTGCCGCTGGCGCTGGCCTTCGGCGAGGGTGCGGAAGTGCGCTCGCCGATGGCGATCACGGTGATCGGCGGCCTCCTGGTGTCGACGCTGCTGACACTGGTGGTGATTCCGGTGGTTTACGACCTGCTCGATCGTCGTGCCGACGGTTACTACCTCGAACGTGGCCGTCGTGCGCGCCGCGAGGCGCTGGAAGCGGCCGATGCCATCGGTCATGAAGCCGACGCGGTTTCGGGCGAGGGCACGGCATGAGCATCGCCGTACTCAGCATCCGTCGGCCGGTCACTGCGGTGATGCTGTTCGTGTCGCTGTTCGTGATCGGTCTGATCGCTGCGCTGCGATTGCCTCTGGAAGCGTTTCCGGAAATCTCGCCGCCCTTCATCTTCGTGCAGATGCCGTATTCCGGATCCACGCCGGAGGAAGTCGAGCGCACGGTGCTGCGTCCGGTCGAAGAAGCGATTGCGACGATGCCCGGCATCAAGCGCATGGATTCGTCGGCGCGCGCCGACGGCGCCAATGTGTTCCTGCAGTTCTCGGACTGGGACCGTGATGTCGCGATCGCAGCCTCGGAGGCGCGCGAACGCATCGACGCGATCCGCGACGATCTGCCGGACGACCTGCAACGCTATTTCGTGATGAAGTTCTCGACCACCGATCAACCGGTGGTGCAGGTGCGTCTGGCCGCGCAGAGCGATCTGACCGGTGCTTACGACATGATCGAGCGCGAATTCAAGCGCAGGATCGAACGCATTCCGGGCGTCGCCCGCGTCGAGATTTCCGGAGCGCCGCCGAACGAAGTGGAGATCGCGGTCGATCCGGACCGGCTCACCGCCCACGGCGTCGGCATCAACGACCTGAACATGCGTCTGCAGGCGGTCAATTTTTCGGTTTCCGCCGGGCAGATCAGCGATGGCGGCCAGCGCATGCGCGTGCAGCCGATCGGAGAGCTTGGCGATCTCGATCAACTGCGTGATCTGGTGGTCGACGGCAAGGGCACGCGCCTGCGCGATATCGCCGACGTCCGCTTCAAGCCGTCGCGGATGAACTACGGACGTCGTCTCGATGGCCGGCCTGCGGTCGGCATCGATGTGTTCAAGGAACGCAACGCCAATCTCGTCGAGGTGTCGCGCAATACGCTGAACGAAGTTGAGAACATCCGCAAGGAACCCGCGCTGCAGGACGTGCAGATCAAGATCATCGACAATCAGGGCGACAACGTCACCTCGTCGTTGCTCGAATTGGCCGAAGCCGGCCTGATCGGCCTGCTGCTGTCGATCGCCGTGCTCTACTTTTTCCTGCGCCACTGGGCATCGACCCTGATGGTCACGCTGGCGATTCCGATCTGCTTCGTGATCACCCTGGGTTTCATGTATTTCTCCGGCGTCACGCTCAATATCCTGTCGATGATGGGTCTGCTGCTGGCGATCGGCATGCTGGTCGACAACGCAGTCGTGGTGGTCGAAAGCATCTACCAGGAGCGCGAGAAAAATCCAGGCAATCCGCGCCTCGCATCGATTCTCGGTACCCGGCACGTCGCCATCGCGCTTTCGGCCGGTACGCTCTGCCATTGCATCGTCTTCTTGCCGAACCTGTTCGGCGAAAGCAATTTCATCAGCATCTACATGTCGCAGATCGCGATCACGATTTCGGTTTCGCTTCTGGCCTCGTGGCTGGTCGCGGTGAGTCTGATTCCGATGGCATCGGCGCGCATGAAGACGCCGCCGGTCGTGCGCAGCAGCGCTGGCATCATTCCCCGCCTGCAGCGTCGCTATGCGCAACTGCTGCGCTGGTCGCTGGAACATCGTGGCAAGAGCATTCTCGGCATCGTGCTGATCATCCTTGTCAGCGTGATTCCGATGAAGTTGACCAAGGTCAACATGTTCGGCGGCGATGAGGGCGACGAGATCAGCGTCTTTTATCAATTCAAGGGCAGCTTCACCAAGGAGCAGATGTCGGACGAAGTGCTCAAGGTCGAAGACTATCTCAACGCAAACCGCAAGCGTTTCCATATCGCACAGCTGTATTCGTGGTACAGCGAGGATGGCGGCGCATCGACCCGGATTACGTTCGACGTCGAGAAAGCCGATCGGCTCAAGCCATTGATCGATACTTTGAGCAAGGAGCTGCCGAAGTCGGCGCGGGCGACGATCGGGATCGGCAACAACGACGGCCCGGGTGGTGGCGGTGGTGGTCCCAACGCCGAAAGTCTCCAGGTGCGCCTGGTCGGCGACTCGACCCAGACCCTGCGCGAGCTTGCCGACGACGTGATTCCGATGCTCGCAAAAGTGCGGGGACTGCGCGATGTGCGTATCGATTCCGGCGACCAGAACAGCGAATTGTCGATGCGCGTCGATCGTGAGCGGGCGGCTGCTTTCGGTTTCAGTGCGGAAGACGTTTCGCGCTTCGTCGGTCTTGCCCTGCGTGGCGCCCCGCTGCGCGAATTCAAGCGCGGCGAGAACGAGGTGCCTGTCTGGGTACGTTTCGCGGGGGCTGAGCAATATGGAGTCGCCGATGTTGCCGCTTTCACCGTGCGCTCGCCGGATGGCCGCATGGTCCCGTTGCTGGCGATGGTCGATGTTTCCGTCAAGCCTGCCGCGACCGAGATCACGCGCGCCAACCGGCAGACCGCGCTGACGATCCAGGCGAATCTTGTCGACAAAGTGACACCGGAAGAAGCGCGCAAGGCCATCGAAGAAACCTTGAAGAAGGTTTCGTTCCCGGCTGGCTACAGTTTCACCTTCGACCAGAGCAACGGCTTCGACGACGGCGAAGCGATGCAGCAGATGATGTTCAATCTGATCATCGCGCTGGTGATGATCTACGTGGTAATGGCTGCGGTGTTCGAGTCGCTGATGTTCCCGGCGGCGATCATGTCCGGCGTGCTGTTCTCGGTATTCGGCGTGTTCTGGTTGTTCTGGCTGACCGGCACCGAGTTCAACATCATGGCCTTCATCGGCATCCTGGTGCTGATGGGCGTGGTGGTGAACAACGGGATCGTGATGATCGAACACATCAACAACCTGCGACGACGCGGCATGTCGCGCACCGATGCGCTGGTCGAAGGCAGTCGCGAGCGCCTGCGTCCGATCCTCATGACGATGGGCACGGCGATTCTTGCGATGGTGCCGATCGCGATGGGCAGCACGCAGATGGGCGGCGATGGTCCGTCGTACTTCCCGATGGCCCGCGCGATTGCTGGGGGCCTGGCGTTCTCGACGATCGTCAGCCTGCTGTTCCTGCCGACGATCTACGCGATTCTCGACGATATGCGAGCCGCAACCGCGCGCACGATCCTGCGTGCGCGAGGCAAGCAGGGCGTACCGGCGGCAGCCGTTGCCGCCATCAACGCGGAATGATTGCGCGCGAGGCTGCGCCTCGCGTGCTGGCTCAGGACATCAGTTTCCCGAGGATCCTCGCGCCACCGATCCAGATGCCGGCCATGCTTCCGAAGTTGGTGAGCAGGAAGTTCAGCAGCGTGCGCGAGACCCGGTTTCGATACCAGCCGCGCAGAGTCTGTACGTCGTCGCGCAACTCCAGGAAGTCGGCGTAGGTCGGCTTGCGGATGCGGGCTTCGACAAGCGCGCTGAAGGTGCCGGTGGGGACGCCCATGCGAAAAGGCTTGAGCGGTGCGAGCAGGGCAGCGGTCAGAATGCTGAGCGGATGCCCGCCTGCGATCAGACAGCCCAGCGCTGCGAGCGAGGACGTGAACATCACCCATTGCTTCAGCAGATCGGTACCCATCGCGAAACCGCCGTGCCAGAAACCGAAACCGATGCCGCCCACGATCAGGCACGTCAGCGCGATCTTGAACCACGGGATCTTGCTTTTCTTTTGCACGTACTCGAGCTTCGTGCGGATCGATTCGGGTGACTCGGTGTCTTCGCGCAGATGTTTGGCCAGCCCTTGCAGATGTCCGGCACCGACCACCGCCAGCACTTCCCGACCGTTGCCCTGCGTTTGTATTTCGCGCAGACGCGCGGCCATGTAGGCATCGCGCTCGGCGATGACGGTGTCGTAGAGCGCCGGGCTGTCGGCGGCGAATTCGCTGAAGCTCGCCTCCAGCATGTCGCCTTCCTTCAGCCCTTCGATCTGTTCGTCGGAAACCTCCTCGTTGCCGAACAGCGAGGCCATCAGGCCGACGGATACTTTCGCGCGCCCCCACCAGCCCAGACGCTGCATCGCACGCTTGAAGGTCAGGCCGACATCGCGGTCGATCAATTCCAGCGACAGCCCGCGTTCCCGCGCGTCGAGCACGGCGGCTTTGAGCTCGGCGCCGGGCTCGATGCCCAACTGTTCCGCGAGCCGCCGCTGATAGGCGGCGAGCGCGAGATTCGCGGCGAATACCGCAGTCTTGCCTTCACGCAGCACTTTCACCAGATCGAGTTTGGCCAGCGCATCCGGATCGGTCAGCGCCTGCGCGCGCTGCGGGTCGAGTTCGACCGCGATGGTGTCGTAATCGCCGGTCGCGATCGCCGCGCGCACCACGTCGACGCTGGTTTTCGATACGTGCGCCGTACCCAGGAGGGTGTAGCGGACGCCATCGCGCTCGACGATCGCATGGGGCTGACCATGGAGTGCGCCACTGCCGACCGAATCCTCTGCGGCGGTGGAAACGTCGGTGGTGTGGTCGCTCATCGTCATCCGGATGTGGGGAGGGAAGAATCGGCGCTTCCGGCGCCGGGTGTGCGCTGCGTATCGGGCAACGACATCGATCAGTCGCGATATCGTTTCAACAGGTCGCCATAGGCGTCGATACGGCGGTCGCGCAGGAATGGCCAGATCCGGCGCACATGCTCGCTACGGGCCATGTCGATTTCGGCCATCAGGATCGTCGCTTCGGTACCGGCTTCGGCCAGGAACTCACCCTGGGGGCCCAGGATATGGCTGTTGCCCCAGAACTCGATACCGCTGGCGCCGACGCCCTTTTCGAATGCGATCGGCGAGGGTTCGTGGCCGACGCGATTGCACGACAGCACCGGCAATCCGTTGGCGACCGCATGACCGCGATGACTGAGGAGCCACGCATTGCGCTGGCGATCCTTTTCCGCCTGGTCGTCGCCCGGGTCCCAGCCGATGGCGGTCGGATACAGCAGCAGTTCCGCGCCAGCGAGCGCCATGAGCCGCGCCGCTTCCGGATACCACTGGTCCCAGCACACGAGCACGCCAAGGCGGCCGACCGAGGTGTCGATCGGGGTGAATCCGAGATCGCCGGGCGTGAAATAGAATTTTTCGTGGAAGCCCGGATCATCCGGGATATGCATCTTGCGGTATTTCCCGGCGGTGCTGCCGTCGGCGTCGAACACCACTGCCGTGTTGTGGTACAGCCCGGCGGCGCGGCGTTCGAACAGCGAGCCCACCAGCACCACGCCATGGCGTTTCGCCAGTGCGGCAAGACGCTCGGTGCTGGGGCCGGGAATCGTTTCGGCGAGATCGAATTCGTCGACGGATTCGTGCTGGCAGAAATAAGCGCCGTTGTGCAGTTCCTGCAAGAGCACGAGCTTCGCGCCGCGCTTTGCGGCTTCACCGACGCGGGTTTCGATCACCGACAGATTCGCTTCGGCATTGCCGTTGCCCTGGTCGATGATGGCGCGTTCCTGGATCAGTGCGACCGGCAGATGGCTGCGCTTGCTCATGTGATGAGCCCCTCGGGTAATTGCATGGTGAGGCAATGCAGGCTGCCGTTCTGCCAGATCAGCGGCCGGCACGGAACCGGCACGATCGCGCGGCCGGGGAAGGCTTCGGCCATCACTTCCTGCGCGCGCGCATCCGCGACATCGCTGTAGGACGGGATGAGCACCGCGTCGTTGATGATCAGGAAGTTGGCATAGCTGGCGGCCAAGCGACGCCCCTCGTCGAAGACGGGTTTCGGCCACGGCAGTGCGAACAACCGATAGGGCTCGCCCTTGCGTGTGCGCAGTGCGGCAAGTTCAGCGGCCATCGCCTGCAGCTCGGGGTAGTGGGTGTCGGTCACGTCGTCGCAGGCCTGGTAGACGATGACGTCCTCCGCCGCGAAGCGGGCGAGGGTATCGATATGCGCGTCGGTGTCGTCGCCTTCCAGATAGCCGTGATCGAGCCATAACACCCGGTCTTGAACGAGCCAGTCGGACAACTTCGCAGCCAGCGCCTCGCGCGAAGCTTCGGGATGACGTTCGTGCAGGCAGCGCCAGGTCGTGAGCAAGGTGCCGGCGCCGTCGGTTTCGATACCGCCGCCCTCCAGCGCGAAGTCGATCCCATGATGCTGCGCGTTGGCGAAGACGCCTTGGGCAACCAGTGCTTCGATCAGGCGATCATCGCGATTCGCTTCGAATTTGCCGCCCCAGCCAGTGAAGCGGAAATCGAGCAGCCGATAGGACGGGGACTCGCCTGAACGCAATGTCACCGGGCCCGAGTCGCGCAGCCAGGTGTCATCGTATTCGACGGTAATGAAGCGCACGCGATTCATGTCGACACGCGCCGAGCGCAGCCGCGCCTCGGCGTAAATCTGCAGATCGTCGTCGGCGATGCAGATCACCGCCGTCTCGAACGCGGTGATCGCGGCGACGAGCGCGATATAGGTTTCTTCGACATCGACCAGACGTTTGGCCCAGTCGGTGTCTGCATGCGGCCAAGCGATCAGCACCGCAGATTGGGGCTCCCACTCTGCGGGAAAACGATACGTTCCGGTCATTGTCAGCGGATCGGCGGCTTCGGTCCGACTTCGTTGGCCCCGGCGCGGATGGCGACGGCATCGATCACGCGATCCTTCTCGAAGTAGACGACGAAGTTCGAATAGGTCCAGCGGTTGATCGTCGGCCACTTGCGGCTTTGCCCGCCGCGCGGGGCGAGACGCTGTGCAGGCGCGCCGAATTTGCGTTCGACATCGGCCATGCGCATGCCGCGCGCCGGGAGCGTCATGCCGGCCTCGCCGTTCACGCGCTCGATCAACAGCGTCTCGGCGAAAGCCTGGGGGGCGGCCGCGAGCAGCGCGGCGGCGAGGATGGCAGTGGAGAGATGACGCATGGGGGAATCTCCTCAAGCGGATTGCAGATGGCATGCGAAGGGCGGGCGCCCACGCGGTCCGGTCGATTGTAAGCGCATCGCCACGACGCGCGCGATCATCACGGCCCGAGGTCCAGACGCGACAAAGGCCGCGTGAGGCGGCCTTTGTCCGGAACTGCGATCGAGGCGATGGAAGAGCGACGCCTGATCGAAAACCGCTGGATCAGCGCTGACGCGCCTTGAAGCGGGGATTCGACTTGCAGATCACGAAGACCTTGCCACGGCGGCGGACGACTTTGCAGTCGCGGTGACGGGCCTTCGCCGACTTCAGGGAGGACAAGACCTTCATTGGAACCTCGGCGATAACGCAGTTGGAGTGAATGGGAATGACGAGAAAGGTAACGCAGCCGCGTATTCTGCCGGCATTTCGCAGGCGATTCAAGTGGTTGCATCCACGCAGGTCCGGCCGCAAGGCGAGGGTGCCGGCTACAATAACCGCTCCGTCATCTTCGCCGAGCCCCGACATGTCCGATCCCACCGTCCCGACGCCCAGTACGGATGCTCGCACTGTCGCGGTCCTGACCATTGATGGCCCGTCAGGCTCCGGAAAGGGCACGATCAGCCGGCTGATCGCGTCCCGGTTGGGTTGGCATTACCTCGATTCGGGCGCGTTGTATCGCGGTGTCGGTGTCGCCGCCAGCTGGGCGGGCCTTGATCTGGCTGACCCGGCGGCCCTGGTCCGCTGTGCTTTCGACGCCCAGATCCGCTTCGAGGACGCAGCCGATGGTGAGCTGCGGGTGATCGTGAACGGCGTCGACGCCACCGACGAACTGCGTACCGAAACGGCCGGTGCGGCGGCGTCCGCCATCGCCGCAGTGCCTGAAGTCCGGTCGGCATTGAAGGAGCGGCAGCGCGCATTTCGACGCCCGCCCGGCCTGGTTGCCGACGGCCGCGACATGGGCACGGTGATATTCCCTGATGCCGCCTTCAAGGTGTTTTTGACCGCCAGCCCCGACGAGCGGGCCGAAAGACGCTATAAGCAGTTGAAAGACAAGGGGGTTTCCGTTATCTTCGACGACCTGCTGCGGGAAATTCTCGCCCGTGACGCCCGCGATGCCAATCGCGCGGTGGCGCCCTTGCGACCGGCCGACGACGCCGTTTGCATCGATACCACCGGCCTCGGCATCGACACGGTCGTCGAACGCGTGTTGGCACTCGTGACCTGACACGCGTTGGTCGCTTCGGCGACTCGAGCGAAAGTTTTCGTGCGGCAGAATCCAAGGTCCGACGTAACCGGTGCGCGCGCATCGGACGGCGGTTTTTCCACTTCTCACTCTTACGGCCACAGGCAATCCCGCCCAGGCCCCTACGGGTGGACCGGTGCTCAGCATGACGTTCGGCGGATTCGTTCGACGAGCATGCGCTCCGGTCTATGTCATCTACAGAGCAATCAATCCATGACCGAATCATTCGCAGAACTGTTCGAACAGAGCGCGGCAGCCAATCTGTCCAAGCTCAAGCCCGGCTCCATCGTGATCGGCACCGTCGTCGATGTCCGCACCGATGTGGTGGTCATCAACGCCGGCCTCAAGTCCGAGGGCATCGTCCCGATCGAACAGTTCCGTAACGACGCCGGCGAGATCGACGTCGCAGTCGGCGACACCGTGAAGGTGGCGCTGGACTCTCTCGAAAACGGCTTCGGCGAAACCGTCCTCTCCCGCGACAAAGCCAAGCGCGCGATGGTGTGGGACGAGTTGGAAGAAGCGCTGGAAAAGAACGAAACCATCACCGGCCGCATCAGCGGCAAGGTCAAGGGCGGTTTCACCGTCGACATCAAGGATGTCCGCGCATTCCTGCCGGGTTCGCTGGTCGATGTGCGTCCAGTGCGCGACCCCGTGTATCTGGAAGGCAAAGAGCTCGAATTCAAGCTCATCAAGCTGGACCGCAAGCGCAACAACGTGGTCGTGTCCCGCCGCGCGGTGGTCGAGAGCGAGCATTCGGAAGAGCGCGAGCAACTGCTCGAGAAGCTGGTCGAGGGCGCCAAGCTCAAGGGCGTGGTCAAGAACCTCACCGATTACGGCGCGTTCGTGGACCTCGGTGGCATCGACGGCCTGCTGCACATCACCGATATGGCGTGGAAGCGCGTGCGTCATCCGTCCGAAGTGGTCGAAGTCGGTCAGGAACTCGAAGTCCGCGTGCTCAAGTACGACCGCGAGCGCAACCGCGTCAGTCTCGGCCTGAAGCAACTGGGCGAGGATCCGTGGGACAACATCGCCCGTCGTTATCCGTCGGACATGCGCATGTTCGGCAAGGTCTCCAACGTCACCGATTACGGCGCGTTCGTCGAGATCGAGCCGGGCGTTGAAGGTCTGGTCCACGTCTCCGAAATGGATTGGACCAACAAGAACGTCAATCCGTCCAAGGTCGTGCAGGTCGGCGATGAAGTCGAAGTCATGATTCTCGACGTGGATGAAGAGCGTCGCCGCATCTCGCTGGGCATGAAGCAGTGCTCGTCGAATCCGTGGGAAACCTTCGCTGCGATCCACAAGAAGAACGACAAGGTGTCCGGCCAGATCAAGTCGATCACCGATTTCGGCATCTTCATCGGTCTGGACGGCGGTATCGACGGCCTGATCCACCTCTCGGATCTGAGCTGGAACACCACCGGCGAGGACGTGGTCCGCAATTTCAAGAAGGGCGACAACCTCGAAGCCGTCGTGCTTGCGGTCGATCCGGAGCGCGAACGCATCAGTCTCGGCGTGAAGCAGCTTGAACAGGATCCGTTCGGCCAGTTCATGGCGACCAATCCGAAGGGCACGAAGATCACCGGTACGGTGAAGGAAGTCGACGCGAAGGGCGCCATGATCGACCTCGGCGACGGCATCGAAGGCTATGTCGGCGCACGCGACATCAGCTACGACCGCGTCGACGACGCCAGCCAGCATCTCAAGGTCGGCGACAAGATCGAAGCCAAGCTCATCGGCATGGACCGCAAGGGTCGCACCCTGCAGTTGTCGATCAAGGCGAAGGACGAAGCCGAGACCCAGGAAGCGATGGCCGAGTACAACAAGGTCTCGTCCGATGCCGCCAGCGGCACCACCAAGCTCGGCGCGCTGTTGCGCGAGCAGTTGGACAGCCGGTCCGAGTAATCCGCACCATGGTCGGCGGCGATCCGGGTCGAACCGGGTCGCCGCCGTACCTGTCTCCTGCGGCCCTTTGAAGGATTGCGAACGCCCATGACCAAGTCCGAACTGATCGAGATCCTGTCCCAGCGTCAGAGTCATCTGAAAGCCGACGACGTCGATCTTGCGGTCAAGTCGCTGCTGGAAATGATGGGTAGTTCGTTGGCCGAAGGCGAGCGGATCGAAATCCGTGGTTTCGGCAGTTTTTCCCTGCATTACCGTCCACCCCGCACGGGTCGTAACCCGAAGACAGGCGATGCCGTGGCGCTGCCCGGCAAGCACGTACCGCATTTCAAGCCCGGCAAAGAGTTGCGTGACCGGGTCAGCGGCGTCATTCCACTACCGTCGGAAGATTGAGCCCTCCTCGGGCACTGTCCGGCGTCAGCTATAGCCAATTTCTAGCTTCGATTCATCGTCATTGATCGTCTGGCGGCATACACTGGCGGCGTTTGAATTGCGATTTCCGTCCCGTTTCCTGCGAGCCTCGGCCCCCATGCGTCCACTGCGCGCACTTGCCGCTTTTCTGTTCCTGATCGCCGGGGTCGTTCTGGGTGCGTTGAATCCGACGCCGGTGATGGTTGACCTGGGGTTGGCCCATTTGCGCGCCGGCCTGGGTGTGATCCTGCTGTGCACACTGCTGGTGGGCGTTCTGGTGGGCGGTCTTGGAATGGCCGCGTCTGTGGTCTTGCCGTTGCGCCGGGAATTGCGGCGCAGGCGAAAGACCGAACAGGAACGCGACCAGGCAGACGCTTCGATTCCTGCTTCCCTCTCACCGGAGCCCTGAGATGGCGTTTGTCTCCGAATGGTTCTGGTTCTTTCTGCTGATTCCGCTGGCTGCGGTGATCGGGTGGGTGATCGGTCGACGAGGTGGCGAACGCCATAGCGACCATCAGGTCAGCCGGCTTTCGACCACCTATTTTCGCGGCCTCAATTACCTGCTCAACGAACAGCCCGACAAGGCGATCGAACTGTTCCTGCATGTCGCCGAGCTGGACAAGGACACGTTCGAGACTCAAGTCGCGCTTGGGCATCTGTTCCGCCGCCGTGGTGAAGTCGACCGCGCCATTCGCCTCCATCAGGGACTGGTCCAGCGGTCCGATCTAAACGACCAGCAGAAAGTGCAGGCCTTGCTCGCGCTGGGCGAGGACTACATGCGCTCCGGACTGCTTGACCGCGCTGAAACCGTTTTCAGCGATCTCGCCAAACTCGACGATCGTGCGCCTCAGGCACTGCGTCATCTGATCGACATCTATCAGGCCGAGCGCGACTGGCAGCAGGCGATCGACAAGGCCTCGCGTTTTGAAGCGGTGACCGGCGAGTCGATGGGCAAGTTGATCGCGCAATTCGAGTGCGAACTGGCCGAACGCCATCGCGCCGCTGGCGACAGCGATCAGGCGCGTGCGGCGATCGCGCGCGCCTATGCCGCCGATTCGAACGCCGTTCGCGCCGGTATGCTGGAAGGCAGGATCGAGTACGACGCCGCACATTACCCGGCCGCCATCCGCGCTTACGAGCGCGCCGCCCGCCATGATCCGGATTACTTGCCCGACATCCTGCCGGCGCTCTCGGTTTGCTACGAGCGCGTCGGTGATCCCAGCGGTGCACGCAACTTCCTTACCGAAATGTGCGAACACTATCGTGGCATCGCGCCAGTGCTGGCGTTGACACGACTGGTCGAAACGGGGGAGGGCGTGCATGCTGCCCGCGACTATCTGGCGTTGCAGCTGAAAGAACGTCCATCTGTGCGAGGCGAGGCGGCATTGATCGACCTGAGCCTGGCCGACCACACCGATCCCATCGCGACCCTGCACGATCTCAAGCACGTCACCGAACAGTTGCTGGTTCGCAATCCCAGCTATCGGTGCAAGAGCTGCGGTTTCGGGGCACGGAGTCACCACTGGCAATGCCCGAGTTGCAAAGCGTGGGGCACGGTGAAGCCGCTGCTCAACTACGCCGTGGTCTGAAATGGATCTGTCGATGGGCCTGCTCGCCTGGTGCGCGCTGTTCGCTGCCCTTGGTGCCGCAGGCACATGGATGGCCCGCGCGTACGCCCTCCAGCGGCAATTGGTAGATGAACCCGGCGCGCGCCGCAGTCATCGCGTCGCAACCCCGCGAGGTGGCGGCATCGCGATCGCGCTGGCGTTCCTGGTCGCACTGGTCGCCATGATCCTGAGGGAACCCCGGGAGATCGTTTTGCTGGCTTGCGCCGGTTTCGGCCTGCTGCTGGTCGCCGGAATCGGTTGGGTGGACGATCATCGTCCGCTATCGCCCTGGCTGCGACTCGCGGTACATGCGGTTGCCGCTGCTGCGCTGGGTGTCGGCTTCTATCTGTCCGGCGCCAGCGGTGCGGTCGCCATGATGACATCCGTATCTGCGCTGGTATTGGTGAATATCTGGAATTTCATGGATGGCATTGATGGTCTCGCAACGACCCAGGCGGTTCTGGTCACCGGGGCCTTCGTTTCCCTGACGGGCAATTCGCTTGCGATTCATCTCGGGTTGGCGTTGATCGCGTCAACCTTGGCGTTCCTGCCGTTCAATTTTCCCCGGGCCAGTATTTTTCTTGGGGATGTGGGTAGTGGGGCGTTGGGTTTCGCGTTGGCGCTGATGTTGGGAATGTCTCTGGATGCCATGCCGCTTCAGGCTTGGCCGCTGGTGTTCCTGCCGCTCAGTGCGTTCCTGCTTGATGCCGGTCTCACCTTGTCCACGCGGATGTTGCGTGGAGAACGCTGGTGGATGCCGCACGTCGAGCATGTGTATCAGCGATGGGCCCGCCGCACTGGCCGTCATCCGCCAGTCACTTTGGGATACGCGGCTTGGACGTTGCTGATGTGTCTGGGCATGGTGTTGCTCTGGAAGAAAAATCCAAGAGGGATGGAGATGGCGGTTGTAGTGTGTCTGGCAGTGGGATGCGGGTTCTGGTACGGGTTGCGTCGTTGCGCGGCCGTGGATGACGTGAACAGGGAGACGGGCGCATGAGCAGCATGAAAGATCGTCTCGCTGGCGCATGGCCGCGGACCGCGATTGTTCTGCACGATCTATGCATGGTTGCGCTGTGCTGGACGGGGCTGGTCCAGTTCCGTTACGCGATGCTTGATGCTGCCGTACTGCCTTCGGTGTGGTCCACCGAAGTGCTGCTGGTATTGGTGGCGCAGGGCCTAGTGTTCTGGCAAGTCGGGCTTTATCGCGGCGTATGGCGCTTCGCCAGCGTCCCTGATCTCGTGAATATTCTCAAAGCGAGCATGTTCGGCCTGCTCGCCATTCTGCTGGTGCTTTTCATCTACAACCGGCTGGGCCAGGCGCCGCGCTCGGTGCTGGTGATGTATCCGCTGGTGTTGACGCTGATGCTCGGCGCACCGCGACTGTTGTACCGCTCATGGAAGGATCATGGACGGATCAACAGCGACAAGTCGGCAGTGCGGGTTCTGATTCTTGGTGCGGGGCAGGCGGGCGAAGCGCTGGTTCGCGATCTCCGTCGCACCGGCGCCTATCAGCCGGTAGGTTTTCTTGACGATGCGAGCAAATTGCGCGGCAGCCATTTGCACGGTGTCCCGGTGCTGGGCCGGATCGACGATCTGATTCATATCGCACCCGAAACCGCAGCGAAACTGCTGGTGATCGCAATGCCTTCGGTCGATGCCGAGCATATGCGCCGGGTGATTGAAGCCTGCGAACGCACCGGGCTGCCGTTCCGGATGGTCCCGCGTCTCAATGACATCCTCGAAGGCCGTTCGCTGCCCGGCGAACTCAAGGAAGTCGCGATTGAGGATCTGCTCGGCCGCGATCCCGTCGTACCCGATTGGAAGGCCATGCGCGATTGGCTCGGCGGGCGCAGCGTGCTGGTCACCGGGGCAGGCGGCTCGATAGGTTCCGAACTCTGCCGCCAGTGCGCCCGACACGGCGCCAGCAAGATTGCGCTGGTGGAGATCGACGAACTCGCGCTGACCACGACCCAGATGCGCCTTCGGCGCGATTTTCCGGGTATCGAACTGGCGCAGGTGCTGGGCGACTGCGGCGACCCCGCGGTCATGCGCCACGCGCTCAAACTGGTGAAACCCGACGCAGTGTTCCATGCCGCCGCTTACAAGCAGGTGCCCTTGCTGGAAGCGCAGTTGCGGGAAGCCGTACGCAACAACGTGCTGGCCACCGAAACGGTTGCTCGCGAGAGTGCTGCGGCAGGCGTCGGCACATTCGTGCTGATTTCCACCGACAAGGCCGTCGATCCGGTCAACGTGCTCGGCGCGACCAAGCGTCTGGCGGAAATGTTGTGCCAGTCGCTGGCGGACCCGAGATCCACCCGGTTCGTGACCGTGCGTTTCGGCAACGTGCTCGATTCCGCCGGCAGTGTGGTCCCGCTGTTCCGCGAGCAGATCCGCTGCGGTGGCCCGGTGACGGTGACCGATGCCGAGGTCACGCGATTCTTCATGACCATTCCCGAAGCCTGCCAGTTGATCCTGCAGGCCTCCGCGATCGGATCGCAGCAGGCGATCTACACGCTTGACATGGGCGAGCCCGTCTCGATCCGTTTGCTTGCCGAACAGATGATCCGTCTGGCCGGCAAACAGCCGGGCCGCGACATCGCGATCGTGTACACAGGTCTGCGCCCGGGCGAAAAGCTGCACGAAACCCTGTTCCATGCGGACGAGCGCTATCGCCCGACCTCGCATCCGAAAATCCTGCAGGCGGCACCCCGACAGGTGCCTGTCGACGTCATTGCCAGTTCGCTGGTGCGCATGCGCGAAGCGAGCGTCCGCTACGACCTGGATGCGCTGGCGACCATGCTGCGCGAAGCCGTGCCCGAGTTCGTACCTGCGGCGGTGGGTAGCAATTCCCATGCGCACGCGGCGACGGTGGTAGCATTTCCAGCCCGCAATGCGCGTAGAACCTGATGTCTTCGAATCGTTCCGCTCCCCGTATCCGCAAGGCGGTTTTCCCGGTCGCCGGGCTTGGTACGCGTTTCCTGCCGGCGACAAAGACGGTGCCGAAGGAAATGCTGCCGATCGTCGATAGGCCGCTGATCCAGTACGCAGTGGACGAAGCGATCGAGGCCGGCTGCGACACGCTGATTTTCGTCACCAACCGCTACAAGCATGCGGTCGCGGATTATTTCGACAAGGCGTACGAGCTCGAACAGAAGCTCGAAAAGTCAGGCAAGTACGAGCAGCTCGATCTGATCCGGAATATCCTGCCGCCGCACGTGCGCGCGGTATTCGTGACCCAGGCCGAAGCACTCGGGTTGGGGCATGCGGTGCTCTGCGCCAAGGCCATCGTCGGCGACGAACCGTTCGCGGTGCTGCTGCCGGATGATCTGATCTGGAACCGGGGCGACGGCGCGTTGAAGCAGATGGCGGATGCCGCCGAGGCGTCGGGCGCCAGCGTGATCGCGGTCCAGGATGTTCCTCGCGAACAGACCGGCAGCTACGGCATCGTCGCGACCGACGCATTCGCCGGACGTTCGGCACGGATCCGCGCCATCGTCGAAAAGCCCAAGCCCGAGGTGGCGCCGAGCAATCTGGCTGTGGTCGGCCGTTATGTCCTTGACGGGCGGATTTTCGACTTGCTGGAACGGACGACCTCAGGTGCCGGCGGCGAGATCCAGCTGACCGATGCGATTTCGACTCTGCTTGCCGAGAAACCGGTGCATGCCTATCGCTTCCAGGGCACGCGCTTCGATTGCGGAACCCATCTCGGGCTGATCGAAGCGACGATCCGCTATGCGCTCGATCACGAGACACTCAGCGACGCCGCTCGCGGCATGATGAAGAACGCACTCAGCGAACTCGGCGTCGTCGATCTCGATTGAAGCCGAATCTCGGCATCGGGATCGCCACGATGCGGAGGATATGAAGAAACGGGGCGCGAATGCTGCGCCCCGTTTCGGTCAGTCCAGCAATATCCATGATCAGAGCGCTTCGAAAATACCGGCCGCGCCCATGCCGGTGCCGATGCACATCGTCACCATGCCGTACTTCTGCTGGCGGCGACGCATGCCGTGCAGGATCGTCGCGGTGCGGATGGCGCCGGTGGCACCAAGCGGGTGCCCCAACGCGATCGCGCCGCCGAGCGGGTTGACCTTGCCCGGGTCGAGCTCGCAGGTGCGGATCACCGCCAGCGCCTGCGCGGCGAAGGCTTCGTTGAGCTCGATCCAGTCCAGTTGATCCTTGCTGAGGCCGGCCTGCTTCAGCGCTTTCGGGATCGCGGCGATCGGGCCGATCCCCATCACTTCAGGGCGCACGCCCGCGACCGAGAAGCTGACGAAACGGGCCAGCGGGGTCAGACCATAGTCCTTGATCGCCTGTTCCGACGCCAGCAGCACCGCGCCAGCGCCGTCGCTCATCTGCGAGCTGTTGCCGGCGGTGACGGTGCCGCCGAACTGGGCATTGCGGAATACCGGCTTGAGCTTGGTCAGGCCTTCGATCGACGAATCCGGGCGCGGGCCTTCGTCGTTTTCGACCAGCGACTTCCTCAGTCGCACGGCATTGCCGGCGAGATCCGGGATGCGCGAGACCACTTCGTACGGCGAAATTTCGTCACGGAACTCGCCCGCCTGAATCGCGGCCATGGCCTTCTGGTGCGAGGCGAGGGCGAAAGCATCCTGGTCTTCGCGCGAGACTTTCCATTCTTCGGCGACTTTTTCGGCGGTGATGCCCATGCCGTAGGCGATGGCGATGTGATCGTTGTCGAACACGCTCGGCGCCATCGCGATCTTGTTACCCATCATCGGCACCATCGACATGGATTCGGTACCGCCGGCGAGCATCAGGTCGGCGTTACCGAGCCGGATCTGGTCGGCGGCCATCGCCACCGCCTGCAGACCCGACGAGCAGAAACGGTTGATGGTCTGCGCGGCAATCGTGTCAGGCAGACCGGCCAGCAGCAGGCCGATGCGCGCCACGTTCATGCCTTGCTCGCCCTCGGGCATCGCGCAGCCGATGATGGCATCGTCGATGCGGCTGAGGTCGATGCCCGGCGCCTGGGCGACGACGCTGCGCAGCACATGCGCCAGCATGTCGTCGGGACGGGTATTGCGGAAAACGCCCTTGGGCGCCTTGCCGACCGGAGTACGGGTGGCGGCGACGATGTAGGCGTCCTGGATTTGCTTGCTCATTTGAATGACTCCGGATTCGAGATTCGTGTTGATAAGGATTCGGTGGAGAGCCGGATCGCTGGTTCGCGCATCCGGCTCGTATGCCTCGAATCTCAGTTCCTCAAGGGTTTACCGGTTTCCAGCATGTGCTTGATCCGGGCCTGGGTCTTCGGCATCTGCGCCAAGGCGACGAAATGCTCGCGCTCCAGGCGGATCAGCCAGTCCTCGTCGACGATGGCGCCACGGTCGACGGCGCCGCCGCACATCACCGTGGCGATGCGGGTGGCGATTTCGGCGTCGTGCGGAGAGATGAAGCGACCCTCCAGCATGTTCGCAAGCATCATCTTGAAAGTGGCGATACCGACGTCGCCAGCGACCTGGATGCGACGGGCGGGCATCGGCGGACGGTAGCCGGATTCGGCCAGCGCCAGCGCCTGTTGTTTGGCGATATGCAGCAGTTCGTAGGCATTGAAGACGACCACGTCGTCCTTGCGCAGCAGGCCCATCTCCTTCGCTTCGATCGCCGATGCGGACACTTTGGCCATCGCGACGTTCTCGAACAGCGGCTTGAGCTGGGCGAACACGTCGCCGCCCGAGCCCGCAGCCTGCGAGGCGCGCACCGCGAATTCCTTCAGGCCACCGCCGGCCGGCAGCAGACCGACGCCGGCTTCGACCAGACCGATATAACTTTCGAGATGGGCCACGGTGCGGGCGGTGTGCATCTGGAATTCGCAGCCGCCGCCGAGCGCAAGGCCGCGCACCGCGCCGACCACCGGCACCAGCGAATACTTGATGCGCTGACTGGTGGCCTGGAAGTTCGCGACCATCGCCTCGAAGCCTTTCACGTCGCCCGCCTGAAGCAAGCCAAGCGCGCCGGACAGGTCGGCGCCGGCCGAGAAGGGTTCCTTCGGCTGCCAGATCACCATGCCGAGGAAGTCGCGTTCGGCGATCGCGATGGCTTCCTGCAGGCCGTTGAGCACATGGTCGTTGACCGTGTGCATCTTGGTCTTGAACGAGGCCACGGCCACGCCATCGCCGTCGTGCCACAGGCGCACGCCTTCGTTTTCGTACACGGTTTCGCCGGGCGCGAAGCGCTCGCCCAGCAGCGGATCGGGGAAGCGCTGGCGTTTGTACACGGCCAGCGCCGAGCGCGGCAGGTTGGCCGACTTCGCTGGACTGAAGCTGCCGTCGGCGGCGTGCACGCCGTCGCGGCCATCCAGCACCCATGCCGGGAGCGGGGCGTCGCTCATCGCTTTGCCGGCGGCGATGTCGTCGGCGATCCACTGTGCCACCTTCTTCCATCCGGCGGCCTGCCAGGTTTCGAACGGGCCGAGCGCCCAGCCATAACCCCAGCGGATGGCAAGATCGACGTCGCGGGCGGTATCGGCGATGTCGGCGAGGTGGTAAGCGCTGTAGTGGAACAGGTCGCGGAACATCGCCCACAGGAACT
Source organism: Lysobacteraceae bacterium (assembly GCA_049296025.1). Classification (GTDB taxonomy): domain Bacteria; phylum Pseudomonadota; class Gammaproteobacteria; order Xanthomonadales; family Xanthomonadaceae; genus Lysobacter_I. The sequence goes on from JBAQRU010000128.1 coordinate 25,460, forward strand.
GCGCCTGCGGATGCTGGCTCTCGCGCAGCTTGGCGAATTTCTCGGCCGGGTTCTTGGTCTTGAGGATGTCGACCACTTCAGGCGCGGCGACGCGGTCCGAGGGGCGGTAATCCTGCTTCTCCAGATCAAGGACGACGATGTCCTTGCCGACCTTGCGGAAGATGCCGGCGCCGGTCTTCTGGCCCAGCGCGCCCTTCGAGATCAACGCACCCAGCCATGCCGGGGCGTTGAAATACTTGTGCCAAGGGTCGTCGGGCAGGGTGTCGGCCATCGTCTTGATGACGTGGGCCATGGTGTCCAGACCGACTACATCGGACGTGCGGTAAGTCGCCGACTTCGGCCGGCCGGCCAGCGGGCCGGTCAGACCGTCGACTTCGTCGAAGCCCAGCTTGAACGCATGGGTATGGTGGATCGTGGCCAGGATCGAGAACACGCCGATGCGGTTACCGATGAAATTCGGGGTGTCCTTGGCGTAGACGACGCCCTTGCCGAGGGTGGTGACGAGGAAGGTTTCGAGCCCTTCCAGTACCGCCGGTTCGGTGGTCCTGGCGGGAATGAGTTCCGCCAGATGCATGTAACGCGGCGGGTTGAAGAAATGCACGCCGCAGAAGCGATGGCGAAGTTCTTCTGGAAGAACTTCCGACAACTTGTTGATTCCCAAGCCGGAAGTATTGCTGGCGAGGATCGCGTTCGGGGCCACGAAAGGGGCGATCTTCTTGTAAAGATCCTGCTTCCAGTCCATCCGCTCGGCGATCGCCTCGATGATCAGGTCGCAGCCGCGCAATTGCTCCAGCCCGGTGTCGTAGTTGCCCGGAGTGATCGCCTCGGCCAACGACTTGCTGGCCAGCGGTGCGGGCGAGAGTTTGCCGAGATTGGCGAGGGCCTTGAGTACGATCCCGTTGGGGTCGCCTTCTTTCGCGGCGAGATCGAACAGCACCGTATCGACGCCGGCATTGGTCAGGTGGGCGGCGATCTGCGCCCCCATGACGCCGGCACCGAGGACTGCGGCGCGCCGTACAAGCGGTTTCTGAGACATGTTCTGTATCCTGTTGATTGCGTTTTAGGTTTTGATGCAGTGAAACTGGAGTGAATAGATATCCGTCAGTTGATCTTGCCGGCCTTGAATCCGGCCGAAGCGAAGCGGATCAGTTCCTGTGCAGCGCGCTGCCGATGCGCCGTTTCGGCAACGCCGCTTGGGCGTTTGATCATGCCGAAGTCGGCCATGGCATAGGTCAGGGACCCGGCCAGGAAGTCGAGTCTCCAATACAGTTCTTCCTTGCTCAGGCCGGGCATGCAGCCCGAAATGGCCTTGGCGAATTCGCGCAGCACATGGCCGTATTGCTCGGACAGGAACCGGCGCAGGCCGTCGTTTTTCTCGGCGTAGGCACGGGCGATCACGCGGATAAAGGCGCCCCCACCATGGCGGTCCTGGGCCATCGCCAACGCCGGTTCGACGAAAGCGGCGAGGATCGCATCGAGGTCCGCAGGATCGGCGGCCACGGCCGATTGCAGTTGGGACATGCGCTGCGCGCTCATTTCGTCCATGCGTCGCCGGAAAACCTCGTTGACGAGGTTTTCCTTGCTTCCGAAGTGGTAATTGACCGCCGCAATGTTGACGTCGGCCTGGCTGGTGACCTGGCGGAGCGATGTGCCGCCGAACCCGTACTGGGCGAACAGGGTCTCTGCAGCGTCGAGGATCCTTTCCTTGGTCGAGAACTGGGCTTTGCTCATGGATCGATCCGGGTCCGGGGAAGGGGCATCGAAAGACGGTTCGTGCCGATAGGCTGAATCAAACGCTTGTTTGAGACTACACCGAACCGGGCCGGGCTGCAAAACGTGACCACCGACAAAGGTGCAAGGAGATCTCGCGCCGGGTTAGAATCCCCTGTAGCCGAATCGGCTAAACCCGCGTCCGTACGCGGGTTTTTCCTTCCCCTTCATGTTATCTTTCGGCCGCTCGACTGCAGCCGACTACTCCCCGGAGACTTTTCTCATGGCGCTGGAGCGCACCATTTCGATCATCAAACCCGACGCCGTCGCCAAGAACGTCATCGGTCAAATCTATTCGCGTTTCGAGCAGGCCGGTCTCACGGTCGTCGCCGCGAAAATGAAGCATCTCTCGCGCAAGGAAGCCGAAGGCTTTTACGCCGTGCATCGCGAACGTCCGTTCTTCAACGCGCTGGTCGAATTCATGACCTCCGGCCCGGTGATGATCCAGGTGCTGGAAGGCGAGAATGCGGTACTCAAGAATCGCGAGCTGATGGGCGCCACCAATCCGAAGGAAGCCGCAGCAGGCACGATCCGCGCCGATTTCGCCTCGTCGATCGACGCGAATGCGGTGCACGGTTCGGATTCGCTGGAAAATGCCGCGATCGAAACCGCGTATTTCTTCGCGGCGACGGAACTCTGCCCGCGTTGATGCGATGAACGAGGTCGCGCAAAAGCAGAATCTGCTCGACCTCGATCGCGAAGGTCTGGAGTGCTTCTTCGCCGACACGCTCGGCGAGAAGCGCTACCGCGCGCACCAGGTGATGAAGTGGATCCATCACCGGCATGTCACCGACTTCGTCGAGATGACCGACCTGGGCAAAGCGCTCCGCGCCAAGCTTGAAGAACACGCCGAAGTGCGCGTTCCGCAAGTCCAACTCGACAAGCCTTCCGAAGACGGCACCCACAAGTGGTTGCTCGGCATGGACGGCAAGAACGCGATCGAAACCGTCTATATTCCCGACAAGGGCCGCGGCACGCTGTGCGTGTCCTCGCAGGTCGGCTGTGCGCTGAACTGCACGTTTTGCTCGACCGCGACCCAGGGCTTCAACCGGAATCTGTCCACCGCCGAGATCATCGGCCAAGTCTGGGTGGCTGCGCGCCACCTCGGCAACGTTCCGCACAAACAGCGCAAACTCACCAATGTCGTGATGATGGGCATGGGCGAGCCGCTGATGAATTTCGACAACGTCGTACGTGCGATGAGCGTGATGCGCGACGATCTGGGCTACGGTCTCGCCAACAAGCGCGTAACCGTGTCGACCGCCGGCGTGGTGCCGATGATCGATCGTCTTGCGGTGGAAAGCGACGTATCGCTCGCGGTGTCGCTGCATGCGCCGAACGACGGGCTGCGCAGCCAGCTGGTTCCGCTCAACAAGAAATATCCGATCGAAGAACTGATGGACGCCTGCGTGCGCTATGCGTTGCGCAAGAAAGGCACTTCGGTCACGTTCGAATACACGCTGATGAAAGGCGTCAACGACCAGCCGCAGCAGGCGCGCGAACTGGTGCGGCTGCTGCGTGCATTCGACAATGCGGTGCAGATGAAGGACGCGGCGAAGGTCAATCTGATCCCGTTCAATCCGTTCTCCGGCACCCGTTTCGAGCGCCCGGACGAGGCAGCAATCCGTGCGTTCCAGAAACAGCTCAACGACGCAGGCATGATCGCGCCGGTCCGTCGCACGCGCGGGGACGACATCGACGCCGCGTGCGGCCAGCTGAAAGGGCAGGTTGCCGACCGCACCCGGCGCCAGGCCGAGTTCAACAAGACGCTCGAATCGCGTGGGGGACGCGGCACGGGCGGCAACGAAGAGGGGACAGTCCATGCGGCCGCATGATCGCCTGTTTCCCATCCACCGATCCGACGCCTCGGCGGGCGTCGTATTCGCATCAGCAGGACGCTTTGCTTTGGGGAGCAACACGCAATGACATCCTCCGAGACCGGCATGCCCGAGAGTGCTCGCGGCATCGGTGAACGTCTTCGCCAGACCCGCATCCGTGCTGGTCTGACGCCATCCGAGGTCGGGTTGCAGCTGAAAATGCCGACTTATGTCATCGAAGCCCTCGAACGCGAGGACTGGGCCCGCATTGGCGCGCCAGTCTTCATCCGGGGGCAACTGCGCAGCTACGCGCGTCTGTTGGGGCTTCCTGCTGACGCGATCGTCGAAAGCCTGTCGATGCCGGTAGACGCACCGGTCGAACTGGTCCCGCAGACCTACACGCCCAGAATGCAGCGGGTCGCCGAGCAGACCAAGATGCGTCTGGTGTACGTGGTACTGACCGCAGCGATCGCAGTGCCGGTGTGGCTGGCGACCCGTTCGCACCTCGACAGCGCCATCGACACGGTTTCGCTCGATGCCGATGCGCCGCTCGCGTTGCCGCAGCCCGGAGCATCTTCGGCTGCGGGAACTTCCGACATCGATACCGCTTCGGCAGCACAGGCAGCGCCCCTGGTCGCATCGATCACGCCGCCGATGCCACAACGAGGCGTGTCCAACGCGGATCTGTCGGTCACCTTCAGCGGCGAAAGCTGGGTTCGCGTGAGTGCGCCGGATGGCACCGTGATCGAACAGGCGCTCGTCCAGCCTGGCCAGCAGCGCGTGTTCAAGCCCGGACAGCTCGGCAAGGCGGTCCTCGGCAACGCCCAGGTGGTTTCGATGCAATACCGCGGCCAAGCGATCGACCTGACGCCCTACATCCGAGCGAATGTCCTTCGCTTTACGGTATCCTCTGACGGCTCACTCCAGCCGGTCGATCGCTGAGGGCCTCCGGCGCAATCCCGGGTCCCGCACCGGCCATCCGTGCCGGAGCGATCCGGGAATTCGCGTCACGCCCCAATCCCGCTGCAGTGCCGATGCGTCTTACTGGCACTGCGGCCATCCTTTCGATGATGGCCGGTTCCGACGGCCGGGATTCAGGCGCCGCTTGCTACAACGTCGCGGCGATATCGCGGCGCGATGCGTTTCCGCCAACCCCTCCTCAAACACCGCCGCACTCAACAGACACGATACCGACCCATGGCGATCGACGATCTCCTCGACGAACACGAACAAAGCGAACGCGTACGCACCTGGCTGCGCCAGAATGCCGCCGGCCTCATCGGGGGTATTGCCCTTGGGTTGGCCGCGATCTACGGCTGGTTCTGGTGGCAGGATCAGGCCAACGCCAAACGCATCAAGGCCAGTAACGACTATCAGGTCGTACTTGAGCAGATCAAATCCGGCAATCTCAAGGAAGCACAGGCCAAGGCCGGCGTCCTCAAGGAAACCTCGTTCGCCGCGCTTGCGGCACTCGATCTGGCCAAGGCCCAGGTCGACGGTGGGCAGCGCGATGCTGCCATCGCCACGTTGCGGTCGATCAAGATCGACGACACCGTGATCGCGCCGGTGGTGTCGCAGCGTCTTGCCCGGCTGCTGATGGATGCGGGCAAGAACGAAGAAGCGCTGAAACTGCTGACCGGTCTGGACGATGCCGTCGCCCAGGAAGTCCGTGGCGATGCGCTGTTCGCGCTCGGCCGCAAGGATCAGGCCCGCGATGCCTACACCAAGGCGCTGACCTTGCTGGATGTCGCAGCACCCCAGCGCCGGCTGGTCGAATTGAAACTGACGCAGGCCGGCGGTACGCCGCCCAAACCCGAATCCGCCTCCTGAGCACGTCACATTGAGCAAGCCGAACACGATGAACTCCCATTCGATCCCGCGCGCACGCGTCGTATTGCGGGTCGCCTTTCTGGCCGCTGTCGTCGCGCTGTCCGGTTGCAGCACCGTCAAGGGCTGGTTTGAAATCGGCGACAAATCCAAGAAAGCCGCCAGCAAGCCTGCCGAACTGACCGAGTTCACGCCATCCGCCACCGTCTCGCGGATATGGACGGCGAAGGCAGGCAGCGGCGAACCGCTCATCGGCGTCATCCAGGCGCCCACTGTCGCCGATGGCCGCGTCTACGCGGCAGCGATCGAGGGCGGTGTCCGCGCTTTCGATCTGCAGACCGGCGCCAGCGTATGGCAGTACAAAACCAAGTTGCCGGTCTCCGGCGGCCCCGGGGCAGGCGAAGGTCTGGTCGTGGTCGGCACGCTGGATGGCGATGTGATCGCGCTGGATGCCGCGACCGGCACCGAGAAATGGACCGCGAAGGTCAACAGCGAAATCATCGCCGCGCCGACCATCGGCCAGAACACCGTGCTGGTACGCTCCAACGATGGCCGCGTCACCGCTTTCGATGCGGGCTCCGGCCAGCGTCGCTGGTTCTGGAACCACGATCTTCCTTCGTTGACGGTTCGCGGCAACGACGCGCCCGTCCTCGGCCCGGGCTTCGTGTTCGTCGGCAACGACGACGGTACGCTGGCCGCACTGTCGATCGTCGATGGTCGCCCGCTGTGGAATCAGGCGATCGGTCTGCCCGATGGCCGCACCGAACTCGACCGCATGGCCGATGTCGACGGTTCGCCAGCGCTTGATGGCGCCACGCTCTTCGCCAGCAGCTACAAGAAGCAGACGCTCGCGATCGATGCGCCCAGCGGCCGTCCGCTCTGGTCGCAGGATCACGGCGGTGCAGGACGCGTCGGTGTCGCCAGCGATCGCGTCATCGTCGCCGATCCGGCCGGTGTGGTCTGGGCGCTCGACAAGAACGGCGGCTCGGCGATGTGGCAGCAGGCCGGCCTGGTCCGCCGCATGCTCTCCGGTGCTGCGGTGCAGGGCGATTTCGCGGTCGTCGGTGATTACGAAGGCTATCTGCACTGGCTGCGGCTGGACAACGGCGATCTCGGTGCCCGCATCCGCGTCGGTCGCGACCCCGTGCGCGCCGCTCCGGTGGTGGTCGACGGCATCCTTGTCGTACAGACCGCAGGCGGCGATCTCGGTGCCTATCGGCTGCAGTAACCGACCCGGATGACATTCTCCAGCGGCCCCGGGTAGTCTCACTGCCGGGGGCCGCCTGTTTCATGCTTCCCTGTTCAAACCTCCTCGACTTCGATCCGATCCCATGCTGCCGCTGGTTGCCCTTGTAGGCCGTCCCAATGTCGGTAAATCGACGCTCTTCAACGCGTTGACCCGCACCCGCGACGCGCTCGTCCACGACGAGCCGGGCGTGACCCGTGACCGCAACTACGGCGTCTGCCGTCTCGTCGAAGGACGTCCCTTCGCGATCGTCGACACCGGCGGCATCGCTGGCGAAAGCACGCATCTCGAAAACGCCGGACTGGCTGGCGCGACTGCCCGGCAGTCTCGCGCGGCAGCGGAAGAAGCGGACGTCGTGTTGTTCATCGTCGATGGCCGCGAAGGCCCGTCGTCGCTGGATGACGAAATCCTGCGCTGGCTGCGCAAGACCGCGCGTCCGGTGGTGCTGGTGGTCAACAAGACCGACGGTATCGATGCCCGCGCCGCGCTCGCCGAATTCGCGCGCTACGGCATCGCCGATGTGCTCGCGATCTCGTCCGCGCATCGCCACGGTATCGATCATCTGCTCGACGATGTGATGGCGCGTCTGCCGGCCGAAGGCGACTCGGCGGTTCTAGACAACGATCCCGAACGCGTGCGTATCGCTTTCGTCGGCCGTCCCAATGTCGGCAAGTCGACGCTGGTCAACCGCATGCTCGGCGAAGAGCGGATGATCGCGTCCGAGGTGCCGGGCACCACCCGCGACTCGATCGCGGTCGATCTGGAGCGCGATGGCCGCAAATACCGGCTCATCGACACCGCCGGCATCCGGCGCAAGGCGAGAGTGGAGGAGGCGGTCGAGAAGTTTTCGATCGTGAAAACCCTGCAGGCCATCGAACACTGCCAGGTCGCGGTGATCATGCTCGATGCCACCGAAGGCGTGACCGATCAGGACGCCAGCGTGCTTGGCGCGGTGCTCGATGCCGGCCGTGCGCTGGTCGTCGCCGTGAACAAGTGGGATGGCCTCAGTATCTATCAGCGCGAACAGACCGAAGGCCTGCTGTCGCGCAAGCTCTCGTTCGTCAATTGGGCCGAAGCGGTGCATATCAGTGCCAAGCACGGCTCCGGCCTGCGCGAACTGTTCGCTGCGATCCATCGCGCGCACCATTCGGCGACGCGCCAGTTCAGCACCTCCGAAGTCACGGTGGCGATGGAAGTCGCCTACGAAACCAATCCGCCGCCTGCGATCCGCGGGCACGTGTCGAAGATGCGTTTCGCGCATCCGGGCGGCGATATGCCGCCGACTTTCGTCGTCCACGGCTCGCGCCTGCGCAGCCTGCCGGAAAGTTACCGGCGCTATCTCGAAAACTTCTTCCGCAAGCGCTTCAAACTGGTCGGTACCCCGGTGCGCTTCGTGTTCAAGGAAGGCGAGAATCCGTACAAGGACAAGAAAAATGTGCTGACCGAAGGCCAGCAAGCCAAACGTCGCCGTCTGATGCGGCATGTGAAGAAGAACAAGTAGAGCGGACGGTCCCGCCATCCGGCTGCCGAAAGCCAGCTCCCTGTGCGAAGTGAAGGCTCCCATCACCCCCAGCGACATCACGCTTGGTCTGCTCGCAGGCGGCAGGGCCGTGCGTCTCGGCGGCATCGACAAGGCTTGGCTCGATCGTGACGGCGTGCCGCAGGTGTTGCGCTGGCGGCGCCGGTTTTCGGGCGAAGTCGCTGCGCTGCTGGTGTCGGCAAATCGCGATCCCGGTCGATACGTTGCGCATGATCTGACCGCTCTCCCGGACCTTACCCCCGATGCCGGCCCGCTCGGCGGACTCGAAGCGCTTGCAGCGGCCTGCGCAACGCCGTGGCTGTTCACGCTGCCCGTGGATCTGGTCGGCACCAACGATTGTCTGCTGCGCACGCTCGTAAACATGCGCGGCGGGGACGGCGCATTCGCGGTCGACGACGATGGCGCGCAGCCGCTGGTGGCACTGTGGCGCTGCGACGCACTGCGCGTCGCCTGCAAGGATGCCCTCGCGGCCGGCGATTGCGCCATTCACGCGCTGCAGTCGCGATTGAAGATGGCGCGGGTGGTTTTCTCCGGCTTCCGATTCGGTAATCTCAACACTCCGGACGATCTCCACAGCGCCGGCATCGCGACGGATCTCCCATCGACATGAGCTTCCCAACCCGCATTGGTTTCGACGACGCACGTCGCATCACCGACGAAGTCGCCGCATTTCGATCCATGCCCGCAGAGCGCGTTTCGCTCGCGAAGGCGCACGGGCGCGTGCTCGCGCAGTCGCTGACCGCGATGCTGCCGCAGCCGGGTTTCGACAATTCGGCGATGGATGGTTTCGCCCTGCGCCACGCAGATCTTGATGCGGAACACGAGACAGTGCTGAGGCTGGTCGGCGAGCAGTTCGCAGGCCGGGCGCAGGATCTGATGGTCGGCGCTGGCGAATGCGTACGCATCACCACCGGCGCGCCGTTGCCTGCAGGCGCCGACTGCGTGGTCATGAAAGAGAACACCAGGCTCGATGGCGACCGCGTGCGCGTGCTGCAGAACCCAAGGCCGGGCCAGCATGTCCGCCGCGCGGGCGAGGATGTGCGGATCGGCGACGCTTTGCTGGCTGCGGGACAGATGCTCACGCCGAGCCGCATCGCCTTGGCCGCAGGGCAGGGCATGGATCGCCTCGACGTCGCGCGCCGGCCGACGGTCGCGGTGTTCACCACCGGCGACGAACTGGTCGAACCCGGATTGCCGCTGCGACCGGGCGAGCTGTACAACAGCAATCGCGAACTGCTGATGGGTCTGCTGCGCGCCGATGGCTTCGAGCCGGTCGCGTGGCCGAATCTGATCGACGACCCTGCCGCGATCGATGCGGGTCTGCGCCATGCCGGGCATGCCTTCGATGTGGTCATCACCTGCGGCGGCGTGTCCGCAGGCGAAAAGGATCACATCCCGGAATTGTTGCAGGCCGAAGGCCGCGTGCATTTCTGGAAAGTGCGGATGAAACCCGGGATGCCGGTGCTCTTCGCCGACGGCGGCCGTCTCGGCGATGCGCTGTTCCTGTGCCAGCCGGGCAATCCGGTGTCGGTGCTGGCGACCTATCTCACCCTCGGTCGTGCATTGCTCGATGGCCTGCAGGGGCGTGCCGAACCACGGTCACGTCTGCGCGCGAGACTCGACACCGCATGGCACAAGACCCACGACCGACTCGAATTCCTCCGTGGCCGTTTGTCGTGCGACGATGAAGGCCGACTGCACGTCCAGCCCAATCCCGCCGATGGCTCGCATCGCATGCGCGCCGCTGCGGACAGCGACGCGTTGATTGTGCTGGGCGAAGGCGAGCAGAGGCTGGTGGCGGGCGATGTCGTGGATGTGCTGCCGTATTGAGCGAGCGATAATCAGCGCATGAGCATTCCGGAAATCCAGCCGCAACAGGCGCTCGACCGCCAACGCCGCAGTGCGGTGTTGATCGATGTGCGCGAAGCGCACGAGCGCGCGCTGGGCATGGCCGAAGGTGCGCTGGGCATCGCGATGGGCGAATTGATCGCCGCCGCAGCGGAACATCTGCCGGACACTACCGTTGAAGTACTGCTGATCTGCCAGAGCGGGATGCGCTCGCTGCGCACTGCAGAAGCATTGGCAGCGCAGGGCTACGCGAACGTCGCTTCGGTCGCTGGCGGCACCCAGCGATGGATCGCGGCATCGCTGCCGATGGTGAAACCTGTCGGCGACATCGATGTGGATGGCATCGATGCGGATTTCGCCGAGCGCTATTCGCGACATCTGCGCCTGCCGCAGGTGGGGCTCGAAGGTCAGCGCAAACTCGAATCGGCACGCGTGCTGCTGGTTGGTGCCGGCGGGCTCGGTTCGCCGGCGGCGTTTTACCTGGTAGCAGCAGGCGTCGGCACGCTGCGGATCGCCGACGACGATGTCGTGGATCGCAGCAATCTGCAGCGGCAGATCCTGCACACCGATGCGCGCATCGGCACCCCGAAGGTCGACTCCGCAGCGATCGCGCTGTCGGCGCTGAATCCGCGCACGCGCATCGAAGCGATCGCCGAACGCGTGAGCAGCGCGAACGTCGAAGCTCTGCTTGATGGTGTCGATATCGTGATCGACGGCGCCGACAATTTTCCGGCGCGCTATCTGCTCAACGACGCCTGCGTGAAACTCGGCAAGCCGCTGGTCTACGGCGCGGTGCATCGTTTCGAAGGCCAGGCCAGCGTGTTCGATGCCGGCCGCCGTCGCGGTGAGGCGCCGTGCTACCGCTGTCTGTTTCCCGAGCCCCCACCGCCCGAAGCCGCACCGAACTGCGCCGAGGCCGGCGTGCTCGGCGTGCTGCCGGGCGTGATCGGACTGATCCAGGCGACCGAGGCGATCAAACTGATTCTGGAGATAGGCGATCCGTTGATCGGGCGCTTGCTGCAATTCGATGCGCTGTCGATGCGTTTTCGCGAAACGCGTCTGCAGGCGGACCCGGATTGCGCGATCTGCGCATCCGGCAAAGCGTTCCCCGGTTACGTCGACTACGCCGCGTTCTGTGCTGGCGAATAATCGCGGCGCGGCGTGCAAAAAGCGGATATGAGCGGCGGAATATGAGTGACGAACCAGGTATCCGGAGCGAACGATGAGTCGACTTGCGATGTTCCTGATCGTGGCGCTGGCGATCGCGGCGATGGCGCCTTTCCACGTCGAGGCGGCGAACGTCTGCGAATTCTCCGCGCGGCAGGCGAAGGTTTCGCCCGCTGCTTTGCGTATCGCACAGATCGCCTGCGATGAACACGCGCTCTGGCGCAGGCCGTACATCAACGCCCAGGGACGCATCGTCAAGCTTGCGGCCATGGAGGGCGAGAAGGAAACGCTCGGCGATGGGCAGACGCCGGCCTGGCGCCGGGTCGCGCACTATTGGAAGGCGTCAGGCCTGCTCGACAACAACGTCCGCTGGGAAAAGACCCGGATTGAGCAGGGCGGACAAGCGAGAAGAAACGGCGCATCCGATTGCGTCGGCGACGCGCAGGACTGGGCCGAAAAAGCCGCCTGCCGTGCCTTCCTGATCGATGTGCCGTGGTCGGCGGTGTTCGTTTCGCATGTGATGAAAACCGCGGAGATCCCCGACTTCCTCATTTCTTCCTCGCACTTCTATTACATCCGGGATGCTGCGCGACGCCCGGTGGACGGGCCGTATCGGCTGGTCGATCCCACCGCGGAAAAGCCCGCGATAGGCGATCTGATCTGTTATCTGCGCGAAAAGAACCGGGTCTACGGCTATCGGGGACTACTCGCGTATCTCGGTGGTTCTGGCGGACCGCTCGATTCGCATTGCGATATCGTGGTCGGCGTGGATATCGATGGCGACAGCAAGCTCTATGCGATCGGCGGCAATGTCATTCATGGCGTGACGATGCGGAAACTGAATCTCAACGCGCGAGGGCTGCTGTCGCTGCCGATGAAAAAGGACGGTGACGATGCGAGGGCGTTCGAGATCGGCGATGAAAAGGACTACAGCTTCAATCGTCAGGATTGGGCGGCGCTGCTGAAATTGAACAGATAGGGATCGTTCGCTTTTCAAGCCTCATCGCGACATGAATGCCGACAGCGCTTCGGCGAATTCCGGATGGAGCGAAATGTCGTTGTGATCGGCGGTCTCGATGCGGACGACATTCGCCGGCACCGGCAAGGCAGCGATCAGGCGTTTCGTGCAGACCTCGGGCACGATATCGTCGCGGCCGCCATGCACGATCAGGATCGGTTCGCGGAATCCGCGCAGCGCTTTCGCCGATTCGTAGCGTTCGTCCAGCAGCCAGCCGACCGGGAAGATCGGATAGTGCGTCTTCGCCGCGCCGATCATGCTGTCGAAGGGCGTGATCAGCGCCAGTCGCGCCACCGGCCGTTGTGCAGCGACCTGACTGGCGATGCCGCTGCCGAGACTGCGGCCGATCACCGCGATGCGCTGGCCGGGATGCCGTCGCTGCACTTCGTCGAAGACGGCCAATGCATCGGGCACCAGCGCCGCTTCGCCGGGCTCGCCAGTGCTGGCGCCGTAGCCGCGATACGCGACCAGATACACGCTGCGGCCGGGAAACATCCGCGCGAAGTCTTCGCGATTGGCTTCGATGCGCTCGGCGTTGCCGCCGAAATAGAGGATCGGATCGGGCCGGTCGTGGTTCACCACCCAGCCCCGCAGCGTCGCGTCGGGACGTTCGAGTTCGAAATCGGTGGTGATCGCATCGACGGTCGTGGTCCAACCGTAATAGATCATCTGCCGCTGCTTGGCGTGCAGGAACCAGCATGCGCCGGCATAGACCAGCATCACGAGCAGCGTGCCGATCACGAACACGCTACGCATGCGTGCTTCTCGCGGCCTCGAATGCGGCCAGTTGCTCCGGCGTCGCGTCCTTCTGGTACTTCCCCTTCCATTCGCCGAACGGCATGCCATACACCGCCTCGCGCGCATCGTCCTTGCCCAGTTCGATGCCGCGCTCGGCGGCGGCATCGCGATACCAGTCCGCGAGGCAGTTGCGGCAGAAGCCGGCGAGGATCATCAGGTCGATGTTCTGCACGTCGCTGCGCTCGCGCATCAGATGGTCGCGCAGACGGCGGAAGGCGGCGGCTTCGAGTTCGGTGACGGTCTGCGGGTCCATTGGGGTGATCGTGCCGATGAGGAATGGAAGCATCCGATGATGCCATCTCCACGCTGTCTGGGCATTGCGAGGCCGCGCAAAGGCGGTGTTCGCTGTCGGCGGACAGGGCGCTGGCGTTCGCGATCCCGGTGCGCGCCGCCCGCGATGCGCGGCAAATCCGGATCGTTCGGGACTCCACTTATCGGAATCGTGCGCCGCAATGCTCGCAGGCCTTCGCGAAAGCCGCGAATCCGTCGTCGTCCAACAACGATGTCCGGCATGCCGGGCACACGCTCTTTCGCTTCGCGATACGGCGGAACACCAGGTGCAGCGGCAGCATCGGCACCAGCATCCACCAGATGTGGACGCGCGGCATCAGCAGGAACATCCATGCCACGAGGATCGCGCAGAGAACGACGAATTCCAGGGCTGCCATGGCGAAATGGAAACGGCGCAGCGCGGCGAATTCGGCGGATACATCCGGAGGCGGGCGTTTCGGCATGGCGATCGGGTCCTGCGATGTCGTCGGAAGAGCCGGATATGCCGGTTTGGGCGATAATACAGCGCTCCCATGACCGTTCTCATCGCATGACCGCAAAGATCCTCGACGGCAAACGTATCGCCGATCTGCTGCTCGACGACCTCAAGGCGCTGGTCGATGCGCGGGTGGCGGCCGGCAAGCGGCGTCCCGGGCTGGCGGTGGTGCTGGTCGGCGGCGACCCGGCATCGCAGTCCTACGTTCGCAACAAGCGGCGCGCGGCGGAGAAGGTCGGCATCAAAGCCTTCGACTACGACCTTCCGGCCGGCACGTCCGAGACCGAGCTGCTGGCGTTGATCGACCGCCTCAACGCCGATCCGGCGGTGCACGGCATCCTGGTGCAGCTGCCGCTGCCGGGTATTCCCGATGCGACCCACCTGATCCATCGGATCGACCCGCGCAAGGACGTGGATGGTTTCCATCCCGAAAACGTCGGCCATCTGGCCCTGCGCCAGTTCGGTCTGCGGCCTTGTACCCCGCGCGGCATCACCACGCTGTTGGCCTACACCGACCGCGCGGTGCGCGGGCAGAGCGCCACCATCGTCGGCGTGAGCAACCATGTCGGCCGGCCGATGGCGCTGGAATTGCTGATCGCCGGCTGCACCGTGACCAGCTGCCACAAGTTCACCCCGGAAGAAGTGCTGCGCCGGCATGTGGGCGAGGCCGATATCCTCGTGGTCGCGGTCGGCCGCCCCGGCCTGATTCCCGGCGATTGGGTCAAGCCCGGCGCGGTGGTGATCGATGTCGGCATCAACCGTCTTGAAGACGGTCGCCTGGTCGGCGACGTGCAGTTCGATCAAGCTGCCAGCCGCGCCAGCTGGATCACCCCGGTTCCCGGAGGGGTGGGGCCGATGACCGTGGCCACGCTGATGCAGAACACGCTCGAAGCCGCCGAGGCGGCCGAAATCGCCCCATAGGGTGCGCCTTGGCGCACCGGCTTTTCCCGCGCCCGTAGCAGGGTGCGCCAAGGCGCGCCCTATTTGCGGGGTGCCGGGTGCCTGGGCGCGCCCTATACGAAGTACAATGACGCGCTTCATTCCCACCGGACCGGCCATGCTCCGCATCCAGGCTGAAGCGCTCACCTACGACGACGTTTCGCTCGTCCCCGCGCATTCGACCGTCCTGCCCAAGGACGTTTCCCTCGCCACACGGCTTACCCGCACCCTGCACCTGAATCTGCCGATCGTCTCGGCGGCGATGGATACCGTGACCGAAGCGCGTCTCGCGGTCGCGATGGCGCAGCTCGGCGGTATCGGCATCGTCCACAAGAACCTGACCCTGGAACAGCAGGCCGCACAGGTCGCCAAGGTCAAGAAATTCGAGGCCGGGGTCATCAAAGAACCGTTCACGGTCAGCCCCGACACCACCATCGGTGAAGTGCTGAAGCTCACCTGGGCGCGCAACATCTCCGGCGTGCCGGTGGTCGATGGCGGGCGGCTGGTCGGCATCGTGACCGGGCGCGATATGCGCTTCGAGACCAAGCTCGACGATCCGGTCCAACACATCATGACCAAGAAGGATCGCCTGATCACCGTGCGCGAAGGCGCCAGCGATGAGGAAGTGCTGTCACTGCTGCACAAGCACCGGATCGAGAAAGTGCTGGTGGTCAACGATGCGTTCGAATTGCGTGGTCTGATCACGGTGAAGGACATCCAGAAGAAACGCGACAACCCGAACGCCGCCTACGACGCCAGCGAACGTCTGCTGGTGGGCGCGGCGGTCGGCGTTGGCGGCGATACCGAGGCGCGGATCGAAGCGCTGGCCGCAGCGGGCGTGGACGTGATCATCGTCGATACCGCGCACGGTCATTCGCAGGGCGTGATCGACCGTGTGCGCTGGGCGAAGAAGACCTTTCCGCAGCTGCAGGTGATCGGCGGCAACATCGTCACCGGCGATGCGGCGCGCGCGTTGGAAGACGCCGGCGCGGACGCGGTGAAGGTCGGCGTCGGCCCGGGCTCGATCTGCACCACCCGGATCGTCGCGGGCGTGGGCGTGCCGCAGATCACCGCCGTGTCGATGGTCGCCGAAGCGCTGCAGGACCGCATTCCGCTGATCGCCGACGGCGGCATCCGCTATTCGGGCGATATCGGCAAGGCCATCGTCGCTGGCGCATCGACGGTGATGATCGGCGGCCTGTTCGCCGGCACCGAGGAAGCCCCGGGCGAAACCGAACTGTTCCAGGGCCGCAGCTACAAGAGCTATCGCGGCATGGGCTCGCTGGGCGCGATGGAAATGGGCTCGAAAGACCGCTACTTCCAGGATGCCAGCGACGCCGACAAACTCGTGCCCGAAGGCATCGAAGGCCGCGTGCCGTATCGCGGCCCGCTCGCGAACGTGGTGCATCAGCTCGCTGGCGGCCTGCGCGCGACGATGGGCTATGTCGGCAGCGCGACCATCGAAGAGATGCGCAAGAAGCCGGTGTTCGTGAAGGTGACCGGAGCAGGGCAGCGCGAAAGCCATGTGCATGATGTGCAGATCACGAAAGAGCCGCCGAATTACAGAATGGGGTGAGGCGACGCGCTTGCGAGCCACCGGCTCGCGCGTCGCTGAACGCCCGGCCATGGATGGCCGGGCAGGGCTTCCCGAAGTGCCGCGAGGTGCCGCCATGGATGGCATGACTGATTTTTTTGCGCATTTCCAAAGGATAGATATGAAAAAAGTAAGCGGCTATGTAGGTCTGATTGTCGCTGCTCTCTTTGCTTTCGTTTTTCTCTATCCGCAAAAAGACAATTTCTTGAATCCGAGAGTGAATATCACCCCGCTGGACTCGACGGGGCTTTCAATAATCGTCCAGGCAAGTAGTGATAGTCATCAACTTCTGATGCGTCTTGAGCGGTATGTGAGGCGTTGCACGCGAAGTCCTGAAAGCCGGCTATCGATCGACTGTGATGCCTTACAAGTAAGGCCGAGTTTGATGGAGATGGCAAAGTTGCAGCGCTTCATTGAAATGTATTCGAAAGGGTTTTCGGAACAACTACGCCAATACATTGATAATGATTCGGGCGACGAAGTTCTTATGGAACTGCAGGACAAAGCTGTTGCAACGTATCCCAGTGTCATTCCGATCTTGACGAAGAGTTATGTGACTGCTGTCTGGATTTCCCATGTCGTGTTTCTCGCCTTCATTTTGGCGTTGATCTATTTCCGGCATCCGGTGGGAAGATTCTTGATTTCAATGGTTTTGATGCCGCTGGGCTTGGTATTCAAAGGCGCCAAGAAATTTCACGAAAAAGTTTGATAGATATGAACATCATCACGCACGCCGACATCCACGCAGACAAGATCCTGATCCTCGACTTCGGCGCGCAATACACGCAGCTGATCGCGCGGCGCATCCGCGAGATCGGCGTGTACTGCGAAATCTGGGCGTGGGACCACGATCCTGCGGACATCGCCAAGTTCGCGCCGAAGGGTATCATCCTGTCGGGCGGGCCGGAGTCGACGACCGAGGACGGCTCGCCGCGCGCGCCGCAGACCGTGTTCGACAGCGGCGTGCCGCTGCTGGGCATCTGCTACGGCATGCAGACGATGGCGATGCAGCTCGGCGGCGTGGTCGAAGGCGGACATCATCGTGAATTCGGTTACGCCGAAGTCGAAGTGACCGGCGACGACAGGCTGCTCGGGTCGCTGACCGATCATCCGGGTCGCGCGGGCCTCGACGTGTGGATGAGTCACGGTGATCGGGTCACGAAAATTCCCGATGGTTTCAGCGTCACCGGCCGCACCGGCAGCGTGCCGATCATCGCGATGGCCGACGAGGCGCGGCGCTGGTACGGCGTGCAGTTCCATCCCGAAGTCACCCACACCAAACAGGGCGAGACGTTGCTGCGTCGCTTCGTACTGGGCATCTGCGGCTGCCAGGCGCTGTGGACGGCGGCGAACATCATCGACGACCAGATCGCGCGCGTGCGTGCGCAGGTCGGCAGTGATGAAGTGATCCTCGGCCTGTCCGGCGGCGTCGATTCGTCGGTGGTCGCGGCGCTGCTGCATCGTGCGATCGGCGAACAGCTGACCTGTGTTTTCGTCGATACCGGTCTGTTGCGCTGGAAGGAAGGCGACCAGGTGATGGCGATGTTCGCGGAGCATATGGGCGTGAAGGTCGTGCGCGTGAATGCCGCCGATCGATACTTCGACGCACTGGCCGGCGTGGCCGACCCGGAAGCCAAGCGCAAGATCATCGGCGGCCTGTTCGTCGAGATCTTCGAGGAAGAATCGCACAAGCTCGCGAACGCCAAATGGCTGGCGCAGGGCACGATCTACCCCGATGTGATCGAATCCGCCGGCAGCAGGACCGGCAAGGCGCACGTGATCAAGAGTCATCACAACGTCGGCGGCTTGCCCGAGCACATGAAGCTCGGCCTGGTCGAGCCGCTGCGCGAACTGTTCAAGGACGAAGTGCGCCGTCTCGGCGTCGAACTCGGCCTGCCGCGCGAGATGGTCTATCGCCATCCATTCCCGGGCCCGGGCCTCGGCGTGCGCATCCTCGGCGAAGTGAAGCGCGAATACGCCGAACTGCTGGCGCAGGCCGACGCGATCTTCATCGAAGAGCTGCGCAGGGCCGACTGGTACGACAAGACTTCGCAGGCGTTCGCGGTGTTCCTGCCGGTGAAGTCGGTCGGCGTGGTCGGCGACGCGCGCGCCTATGAGTGGGTGATCGCGCTGCGTGCGGTCGAGACCATCGACTTCATGACCGCGCACTGGGCGCATTTGCCTTACGATTTCCTCGATACGGTCTCGCGCCGGATCGTCAACGAATTGAAGGGCATCTCGCGGGTGGTCTACGACATTTCCGGGAAGCCGCCGGCGACGATCGAGTGGGAGTGACGGGCTTCACGCCCATCGATTGTCCGGGTAGGATCGAAAACACGACAAATGTGGTTCTGGAAGGGTTTGGCCATGAAGAAGACGGTTGCGATGGTGGTGGTGCTGCTGTTGCTGACACTGGGGTTCCAGATGTTCCGGTCGAACATGTCGAAGCTCGACGAAGAGCTCGTCTACGCCTATTACCAGAAGAACATCAATGCCACCCGTCGCTTCGATGCCAAGACGCTGTGCTCGATGTACGACAAGAAATTCCGCTCGGTCGATGTCAGCCGCGGACCGCGCGGCGAAGAGCGGACCACAATGGATCGACGACAGGCGTGCGAATCGCTGGATGGATCCATGGCGATGATGAAGAAGCTCGTGGCGAAAACGCGGATCGAGCCTGAGTTCAAGTACACGATCGAATCGGTTTCGATTTCACCGGATCGCAAGCAGGCTGTCGTCAAACTGCGTGCTTCCATGCGTATCGGCAAAAAACTGTCGATCACATCCAGCGGAACGGAAACCCTCGTGCGACGCATGGGCGATGTGCGCAGTCTCGCCAGCGATTCGAAAAGTACGGTTTCCATGCGATAAAGGTGGCCCATCGGGGCCTCGCCTTGTCATGGCGCGCGTTTCGGCGCCCCCATTCGCCTGTACAAAGTGCTTCGGTTGATGCCCAGCAGCCGCGCCGCGCGGGCGACGTTGCCATCGCAGGCGGCGAGCGTTTCGCGCATCGCGGTTTCTTCCAGAACATCGAGCTGTGCGATGCCTCCCGCGAGCGGTGAAGCGCTCATCGCCTGCTGTTTCGGCGTCCGCAGATAGCCGGGCAGAGCGTCGAGGCCGATGTTCGCGCCATCGTCGTGCAGCGCGACGAGCGTGCGCAGACAAGCGACGAGCTGGCGCCAATTGCCGGGCCAGGCATGTGCGGCAAGTACGCGCTGCGCTTCGTCGGTGAGCGTGCGGTGCTGCGCGATCCGCGACCACAGCGCATCGACGATGGTCGCGCGGTCCGCGGCATCGCGCAGTGGTGCGAGGCGTTCGATGTGATGCGCGACGCGGTAGTAGAGATCGGCGCGGAAGCAACGCCCGGCGATGGCGGTTTCGAGATCGCAGTGGGTCGCGCAGATCAGGGCGAAATCGAGTTTCACCGGTTTGCCGCCGCCCAGCGGCGACAGCTCGCGTTCCTGCAGCACGCGCAGCAGACGCGGCTGCAGCGCGAGCGGCATATCGCCGATTTCGTCGAGGAATAGCACGCCGCCGTTTGCCTGGCGAAGCAGCCCCGGGTTGCCTTGGCGGCGCGCGCCGGTGAAGGCGCCTTCCTCGTAGCCGAACAGTTCGGCTTCGATCAGGCCTTCCGGCAGTGCCGCGCAGTTCACCGCCACGAATGGCTGCCCGTGGCGCGCGCAGCGGCGGTGCAGTTCACGGGCGAAGACTTCCTTGCCGGTGCCGGTTTCGCCGACGATCAGCACGGGCAAGTCGGCATCCAGCACGCGGCAGGCGCGATCCAGCGCAGCCACCGTGGCCGCATCGAAGAGCGGTGCGTCGATGGGTCGTGCCGGCGGCCGGGCGATGGCGTGGGCATGAACGCCGCGTGCCGGTGCGGGGACGGCAATGCGCTGCGTCGCGCGCGCTTCATCGATACGCCCGAACAGCGTGCGCCCGAAGCGATCGCGCAGGACGCCATCGCGACGCAGCAGCGAAAGCGCGTCGTCGAACAGTCCGTCGTAGGTGGCGCGACCGAGATCGTCGCGCTGCAGATCCAGCAGCGCCAGGCCGGCCTGATTGGCGGCGACGAGTTTGCCGGCACGGAAAGCGAGCAGGCCTTCGCGCGCCGAGCCCAGCAGCGTGGGATCGCGATGCAGACGCAGCAGTTCGCAATCGTCGATGCCGTCGTCGAAATAGCGGTGCTCGATATTGGCGACCGCCATCCGCACCAGTCCCAGCGCGTGCAGATGCTGGGCGCGGGAATCGCCGGTGATGTCGAGCACGCCGACAAGTTGGCCGTAAGGGTCGTGGATAGGGGTCGCGTTGCAGGTGAGGATGCCGTGGGTGGCGCGATAGTGTTCGCTGCCACGCACTTCCACCGCGCGGCGCTCGACGATCGCGGTGCCGATGGCGTTGGTGCCGACCTGCGCCTCGTTCCAGCAGGTGCCCGGCATCAGCGCCACGCGTCCGGCCTTGTCGAGGAACTGCGGATGGCCGGCAGCGTCGAGCACCCAACCGGTGTCATCGGTCAGCACCACGATGCTGCCGCTGGCGTGGGCATCGCTGGACAGGCTTGCGAGTTCCGCGCGGGCGAGGCGCCACAGCCGCTCGTTGCGTTCGCGCATCTCGCGCAGGCGCGCATCGGGGATCGGTTCGATTGAGGGTGAAGCCTCTGCGGGAAGTCCCAGACGGCGGCAACGCTGCCACGACTGCAGGATGGTCTTCGGCACTTCCGACGGCGCGACATTGCCGCGCTCGAAGAA
>JBAQRU010000129.1:0-14370 GCA_049296025.1 Lysobacteraceae bacterium
GGCTTGTACAACGCGGACGCACCGTAAAACAGCGCCGAGTTGCGGGCGATGATCCGCACCGGCTGCACCGGCGCCCCGGAATGGCGCGCGAAGCGCACGAAGCCCTGGCGCCAGCGGCTGTCGCGCACGCCGCGCAGCCCCAGCCGGGAAACTTCGCCCGCCGGAAACACGATCACGCATTGCTCGGCCGCCAGGGCCTGATCGATCGCGCGCAGGCTTTCGGCGCTGGCGCGACCACCGAACACCCGCACCGGCAGCAGCAGGCCGGACAGCGGTTCGAGCATCGACAGCACATCGTTGGCGACGATCTTCACGTCGTGGCGCACCCGGCCGACAGCATCGAGCAGGGCCAGCGCATCCAGCGCGCCCGATGGGTGGTTGGCGACGATCAACAGCCGCCCCGACGCCGGGATGGAGGCCAGCGCCTGCGGATCGACGCGGTAGTCGGCCTGCAGGAAGCCCAGCGCGGCGGTGACGAACGCGAAGTCCCGCGTGTCGCCGCTGCGTTCCAGGAACGCGCCGATCTCGTCGAAGCGCGACCAACGGCCCAAAGTCCGCAGCAGGGGCCGGGTCAGGCCGGCACGGCGGCCGGAGAACCATTGGGGGTAGCGTCTTTCAAGCTGCTGTTCGAGCGGGCGCATGGGCGAGTCGTGGTCGGCCGGAATTGGCCGCCAGCCTGCCCACGATCCACGACACTGCGATGGCGCCGTTGCGGCGATTGCGTGACACTCCCCGCCCGGCGGGCGGTCTGGGCCACGCCCATGCAACGGCTCGCCGGCAGGTGTATCATGCGCACCCATCTTTTCATCCCGATCAAGGGATGAATCCATCAACTCATAAGGAAGCCCTGTCGATGTCCAGCTACCTCTTCACCTCCGAGTCCGTGTCCGAAGGCCATCCGGACAAGATGGCGGACCAGATTTCAGACGCCGTGCTCGACGCCATCCTGGCCCAGGACAAGCGCGCGCGCGTCGCCTGCGAAACCATGGTGAAGACCGGCGCGGCCATCGTCGCCGGCGAAGTCACCACCAGCGCCTGGGTGGACATCGAATCGCTGGCCCGCAAGGTCATCAACGACATCGGTTACAACAATTCCGACGTCGGTTTCGACGGCCACACCTGCGCCATCATCAACATGCTCGGCAAGCAGTCGCCGGACATCGCCGCTGGCGTCGACGGCACCAGCAAGAAAGCCAAGAAGCCCGAAGAACAGGGCGCCGGCGACCAGGGCCTGATGTTCGGCTATGCCTGCAACGAAGCCCCGGAATTCATGCCGGCGCCGATCTATTACTCGCACCGCCTGGTCGAGCAGCAGGCGAAGGTCCGCAAGAACGGCAAGCTGAAGTGGCTGCGCCCCGACGCCAAGTCGCAGGTCACGCTGCGCTACGACAACCAGCATCAGGTCATCGGTCTCGACGCCGTGGTGCTGTCCACGCAGCACGATCCGGGCATCAAGCACAAGGATCTGGTCGAAGGCGTGTACGAGACCATCCTCAAGCCGGTGCTGCCGAAGAAATGGCTTGAATCGCTGCCGAAGAACAAGGTGCACATCAATCCGACCGGCATCTTCGTGATCGGCGGCCCGGTGGGCGACTGTGGCCTGACCGGCCGCAAGATCATCGTCGACACCTACGGCGGCATGGCCCGTCACGGCGGCGGTGCGTTCTCCGGCAAGGACCCGTCGAAGGTCGACCGCTCGGCCGCGTACGCCGCGCGCTACGTCGCCAAGAACATCGTCGCCGCCGGCTTGGCCGACCGCTGCGAAGTGCAGGTCAGCTACGCCATCGGCGTGGCCGAACCCACCAGCATCTCGGTCACCACCTTCGGCACCGGCAAGCTGCCCGACGACAAGATCGAAAAGCTGATCCGCGCGCACTTCGACCTGCGTCCGTACGGCATCGTGAAGATGCTCGACCTGATCCACCCGGTCTACCAGGCCACCGCCGCCTACGGCCACTTCGGCCGCAAGCCGAAGGAAGTCACGTACACCGACGGCGACGGCAAGCAGCACACCGCCACCGCGTTCTCGTGGGAAAAGACCGACAAGGCCGACGACCTGCGCAAGGCTGCGGGTCTGAAGTAAGCCTCGCAGGACATCGCGAAGCAGTCACACGAAGGGCGCCGAAAGGCGCCCTTCGTCGTTTCGGGACGTGGCTGCGAGATCACGCCACAAACGCACGAAGGAACAACTTGGCATTTTTTTTACCAGCTTGATTCAAAAAATAGCCAGTAGGCTGGGTCATCGACCCGGCACCTGGAAACTATCGCACCTCCCATGCTGGGTGCACAGCACATAAATCACCGTACGCTCTGATCGTCATGCCAGTGTAGAAGCCAGTAGGGTGCCGGTGAACGCAGCGAACCCCACCATGAGCGAACGATGTCGCCTGGTCATCTCCGTGCTTGATGTGTCGTGATGGTGGGGTTCGCTGCGCTCACCGCCACTCTACGACTTGTTCTGTCGTGAGCAAGCTGCACTGTTTTTCTCACTCTTCGCGATACGAAAGGGAGGGAGCGATCCTTTCACTTGACTCGGAACTGCTCTAGCCTGTGCGCGAAACGCGCATTGCAGTTCCCGAACCTTCACCGCCATCTTCTCCCACCACCACCAACCAATGTGCAATGGAGTTAGCGTAGTAATTCAACAGCGCCAAGAATTCCGGCGCCGCAAAATACCGGTCATCGTCCTCGATCAAAACACCCCGCCGCTGCAACAGTTGCAGACTCTGCAGCAAGGTCGAATTGCGCGGTTTCTCTTCCTCGCGCATGGGCGCGCCGCCGTGGACCAGTTCGTCGATCAGGCGGTCGACTTCGACGATCAGGTCGATGGAGCGCAGGCCGGTCTGCGGGTTGCGCACGAAGACAGTGGCGATCAGCGGGACTGGCAGGATCGGGATGACGTGGCGGATGCCGTCCATCAACGTATCGGCGAGCGCTGCGACCTGTTCGAAGCGCTGCTCCTTCGACAGGCGTTTGAACTGGATGCGCTTCGCTGATGAAAATTCCTTCGCGGATACGGGGATGCCGAAGTTCACGCTGGCGTAGCCGTTGCGCCGGAACCGCGCGTCGCCACCGACGAACAGGTTGAAGCGCAGGAACCGCGCGACGTTGCGAAGGTGGAACGCGAGCCCTTTGCGTTTGCTGTGCGGGTCGGTCCACGCGAGCATGTTGAGGTCTTCGAGCACGTGGTCGTAGTTGATGCCGATCGGGATGAAGACGATGTCGCGGTCGGTGTCGGCATCGAACGAGCGCAGCATGTAATCGAGGAAGCCGAGCTTCGGCCGGCCGAAATTGCCGTCGCGGCTCAAACCGCCTTCCAGATACACCGCCTGGCAGACGCCTTCGTGCGTGGACATGTGGATGTAGCGTTCCAGCACTTTGCGATACAGCGGGTTGTTGGATTCACGGCGAACGAAATAGCCGCCCAGGCCCTTGACCACCAGATTCAGCGGCAGCACCCGCGCCCATTCGCCGACCGCGTAGGACAGCGTGGCCTGGTTGGCGGCCAGATAGGTGACCAGCAGGTAGTCCATGTTGCTGCGATGGTTCATCACGAACACCACGGTGGACTGCGGGTCGATCTGGCGAAGCTTGTCGATATCGGCCGCGCCGACCTTCACCCGATAGATGAAGCGCGAGATCTGCCGGGCCAGCCAATAGCCGAGGCGGTAGTACATGTAAGCGTTGAACGAGGGCACGATTTCGCGGGCATAGGTCCGCACCTTCTTCTGCAGCGCGCGTCTGGGCACGTCGCTGTCGGTGGCCAGCTTCTCGATCTCCGCGATCACCTGCGTGTCGTAGCTCAAGCGATCGATCAGCACCTGTCGCCGGGTGCGCTGGAACGGGCGGATCTGGATCCGCAGGCTGCTGTTGATCCGTTCGATGGCACGATTCAATCGTCGCCTGACGAACCAGCGCACGCCGGGCAGGAAAATGCTGATCAGCACGGCGTAACCGCTCGCTGCGATCAGAAGCAGAAAAAGCCAAACGGGAATTTCGACCGCAGCCGTCATATCGCCCCCAGCATAGCGCCCCCAAGACATCGCCCCCGGGCGTGGTCGCGCCGCTGGTGGATAGTGAACGGGCAGCGGGAATTGCGGAAGCATTATTTGCGATATCGCGACGATGGCCTCTTCCCGATCCTTCCGCAACGCAACATCGGCTGCGACATGACTTCCGGCCCTGAGCGATGCGCGCGCGAGGGACTACCGTGCACTCTGCCCACCATCCCGCGCAGGAGCCTCTCCATGTACGTTCGTCTTGTGTTGATGGCCGGGCTTGCCGGTCTGTCCCTGTCCGCGGCCGCGGCCGATGCCATAACCGCCGATACGCTGGTCGCCAGGACCCTCGAAGCGAGCGGCGGCGCCGACAAGCTGCGCGCGATCACCAGCATGCATACGGTCGGCAGATTGCGGCTCGGCGGCGGCATCGAGGCCAGGACCGAATCCTTCGCGATGTCGCCCGACAAGGCGCGCTTCGAGTTCTCGCTGCAGGGGCTGACCGCGATCAATGCCTGGGATGGCAAACAGGCGTGGGCGATCCAGCCGTTCCAGGGCCGGCGCGACCCGCAGAAGACCAGCGACGACGACGCGAAAGGCCTGATCCTCGCCGCCGACATCGCCGGCCCGCTGCTCGATTGGAAAGCGAAAGGCAGCAGGATCGAATATCTCGGCACCGAAGACATCGACGGCACCGACGCCCACAAATTGCGCATCACGTACAAGAACGGCGACAGCCGCGTGTCGTTCATCGATCCCGATCATTTCCTCGAAATCCGCATCGAAGACCATCAGTTCATCCGTGGGCAGGAGCAGGTCAACACCACCGACCTGGGCGAATACGCCCTGGTCAGCGGCGTGTATTTCCCCTTCGAGCAGGGTCAGAACCACATCGAGTCGATCGAAGTGAACACGCCGATCGACGCATCGATCTTCGCCTTCCCCACCGCCAAACCCTGAGCCGGAGCCGGTCATGCACCTTTCGATCAAAGTCCTGACCCTGGCGATCGGCGCGACGCTCGTCGTCGGCCTGCCCGCCACCCGCCTGCATGCGCAGGAACGCAGCGCACAACCCGACCAGGGTTCGATTTCGGGCCTCGGCATCCGCAACATCGGCTCGGCCACGATGAGCGGCCGCATCGCCGCGCTCGCCGCCGCCCGCCGCAAGGACGGCGCGCTCACGCTGTATGTCGGCGCGGCCAGCGGCGGCGTGTGGAAGTCCACCGATGGCGGCACCACGTTCCGGCCGAAGTTCGACAAGCAGCCGGTGCAGTCGATCGGTGCGATCGCGCTGGACCCCAACAATCCCGACCACGTCTGGGTCGGCACCGGCGAAGCATGGACGCGCAACTCGGTGTCGATCGGCGATGGCGTCTACCGCTCCACCGACGGCGGCGAAAGCTGGACGCACGCCGGCCTGCCCAACGCCGAGCGCATCGTCAAGCTCGCGGTCGATCCCCGCAACGGCGAAACCGCGCTCGCCTGCGTCACTGGCAAACTCTGGAGCGATTCCACCGATCGCGGCGTCTACCGCACCACCGACGGCGGCAAGACCTGGGCACAGGTGCTCAAGGGCGGCAACGCCTCCACCGGCTGCGGCGGCATGAGCGTTGATGCGAAAAATCCCGACGTGATGTTCGCGTCCCTGTGGGATTTCCGGCGCAAGGGCTGGACCTTCCGCTCCGGCGGCGAAGGCCCCGAATCGCCATCCGGCAGCGGCCTGTATCGCTCGTCCGACGGCGGCAGGAGCTGGCTGGAAGTCACTGGCGGCGGCTTGCCGGCGAAACCCTATGGCCGCATCGCGGTCGCGGTGGCGCCGTCGAATTCGAACGCCGTGTACGCGATGGTCGAAAGCGTGAAGAGCGCGTTGTTCCGTTCCGACGATGGCGGCAAGACCTGGGACCGCCGCGACGACAGCCAGATGATGGTGTGGCGGCCGTTCTACTTCGCCCATCTCGTCGTCGACCCGGGCAATGCCGACCGCGTGTTCAAACCGAATCTGCAGTTGATCCAGAGCATCGATGGCGGCAAGACCTTCTCGAACGCCGGCGGCGGCGCCCACGGCGACTTCCACGATCTGTGGATCGATCCCAGCGACAGCAAACAGATCATCGCCGGCGACGACGGCGGCCTGTGGTTCTCCAAGGACGGCGGCGAACGCTGGTGGAAAGCGAACAATCTGCCGATTTCGCAGTTCTATCACGTGAGCGTGGACGACAACGATCCGTATCGCGTCTACGGCGGCCTGCAGGACAACAGCTCGTGGGTCGGCGATTCCTCATACCCCGGCGGCATCACCAATTCGCGCTGGGAAAACATGTACGGCGGCGACGGTTTCTGGATGTTCGCCGATCCCACCGATCCGGATTATCTCTACGCCGAATACCAGGGCGGCACCATCAGCCGCGTCCACCGCCGCACGCACGAGACCCGCGACATCCAGCCGCGCGCCGCCGACGGCGAAAAACTGCGCTGGAACTGGAATACGCCGATCCATCTTTCGCCCAACGACAAGGGCACGCTCTACATCGGCGCGCAGTACCTGTACCGCACCCGCAACCATGGCCAAACCTGGGACCGCATTTCGCCCGACCTGACCACCAACGACCCGAAGAAACAGCAGCAGGAACTCTCCGGTGGCATCACCGTGGACAACTCCGCGGCGGAGATGCACACCACGATCTACGCGATCAGCGAATCGCCGAAGGATCGCAACGTGATCTGGGCCGGCACCGACGACGGCAACGTCCAGGTCACCCGCGATGGCGGCAAATCGTGGAAGAACGTGATCGCAGGCGCCAAGGTGCCCGCGAATTCGTGGGTGTCGTACATCGACGCAGGCCGCTTCGACGCAGGCACCGCCTACGTTGCCTTCGATCGCCATACCAACGGCGACATGGGGCCGATGCTGTACAAGACCACCGACTACGGCGCCAGCTGGCAGCCGCTGGTCACGCCGCAGCAGCCGAAGACCGTGCGCGGCTATGCGCACGTGCTGCGCGAGGATCCGGTGAAGCGCGGGTTGCTCTATGCCGGCACCGAGTTCGGCCTGTGGATCTCGCTCGACGACGGCGGCCACTGGGCGCAGTTCAAGGGCGGCGACTTCCCGGCGGTGGCGGTGCGCGACCTGGTCGTGCAGCCGCGCGACCACGACCTCGTGCTCGCCACCCACGGCCGCGGCATCTGGATCATCGACGACCTCACCCCGCTGCGCGCGCTCACCGCCGATGTGATGCAGCAGGAAGCGACGTTCCTGCCGAACCGCCCGCAACAGCAGCGGCTCAACACGTTCGGCGGCTGGTCGGAAGGCGATGCCAGCTACGCCGGCACCAACGCATCGAACGACGTCGTCATCACCTACTACCAGAAGACCCGGCACCTGTTCGGGCCGTTGAAACTCGAAGTATTGGACAGCACCGGAAACGTCATCGAAACCCTGCCCGCCAGCAAGCGCCGCGGCCTCAATCGCGTCGCGTGGTCGATGAACGTCAAACCGCCGCTGGTGCCGCCGGCCGCGTCCGTCGCCGGCAACAGTCTGCAAGGCCCGCGCGTGCCGCCCGGCACCTACACCGTGCGGATGACCAAGGGCGACCGCGTGTATGAAGACAGGATCGCCGTCGGCCTCGATCGCCGCGCCACGTTCTCGGTCGCGGATCGCAAGGCCAACTACGACGCGACCATGGACGTGCACGCCATGTTCGGCCGGATGAGCGATCTGGTCGCGAAGATCCAGGCGGTACGCGGCAATGCCGACGGTATCGCCGTCACACTGCCGCAGAACGACCCGCTGCGGGAGCAGCTGTCCAAACTGTCGAACAGCGCCGACGGCATCCGCAAGCAGATCGTCGCCACCAAGGAAGGCGGCGCCATCACCGGCGAAGAACGCCTGCGCGAACACATGGACAACCTGTATGGCGGTCTGATCGGCTACGAAGGCAAACCCGCCGATGCCCTGGTCGCCTACACCGCTGCGCTCGACCGCGAACTCGCCACCCTGGAGCGCTCCTTCTCGACGCTGCGCGATGGCGATCTGGCGAAAGCCAACGCCGCGCTCAAGGCCCGGGGGCTGCCGGAAATCGTACTGCCCGAACACGCACCGCTGGCGTGGCGCTTCTCCGGCAAGCCCGATTCGATGCCGGCGGAGCGCGACTGAAAGTCAGCGCTCGACGCATCCGAATGCGGTAAAGGAAGGGCGCCGCGAGGCGCCCTTCGGTGATCAGCGGCGCACCCGGCTTCCTGCGCTCAGCCCCGGCTCGCAGGCGACGACATCCCGGAGATACGCTTCGCGTTCAACTCGTCCATGAAGCCATACTGCCGCGCGATCCGTTCGACATCGCGATACGCAGTGCTGATCCGCGCCGCATCGCCGCGTGCGATCTCGATATCCAGTTTCAACACGCCCATTGCGAAATGTTCGTGGGGCGCCTTTTCGACCAACGGGGCCTTGCTCAGGAGACGTGAGTGGATCGCGGAGGCGTCGTCGTATCGGCCTTGCGCGATACGAATCTTGAGCATGCAGGCCCAGGTCGCCTCCAGATAATCGCTTTCCGGACCGAACAGCTCGCTCATCTCCGCAATCCCGCGTTGCGCCTGCCACTCGGCTGCATCGATCTGGTGGTCGTACAACAGGGTCTCGGCGTATTCGTCGCGGGTATAAGCGATGGGCAATCCCTGGCGCTCGCCTGTACTCAGCACTTCGGACAGCAGGTCCCTGGCCTCAAGAAACAGCGCCCGCTGCCTCTCACCGCCCAGCATCCGCCCGTTCTGCAGCAGCAGAGACGCCAGGTCGGTCCTCCGCTTGAGCGTCTCCTCGTGATTCGGGCCGTATGCGCGCTCCAGCACATCGGCGGCCTCCCGTCCGATGTCCAGCGCGCGCGCATATTCACCATTGTGATATGCGATCGCGCCGCGAATGACGAGCGCGTCCACGAAGTCCGGATGCTGCTGCCCGAGCGAACCATCGAAGATCCTCGCCGCGCGATCCAACGCGGAAGCCGCGCGCGCGGAATCTCTGTTGTAAAACCACGACTTGCCGACGACGATCCAGGCACGACCCGTTTCAGGATGCGCTTCGCCGAAAAGCTTGCGGTTGCTTTCGAGCAGGTGGGACGCCTCACGCAGCGCCTCCTCACGGGAACTGGTGAGCACCAGAAGATCGACCAGGTATCGGCGCACCGTATTGGCGGTCATTGGACTGCGGTCGCCGATCAACGCGAGCGCCAGATGCAGATCCCTTCCCGCATCCTTGAACCGGAAGAGCTTGGTTTCCGCATAACCGCGCTGCCCCAGCAGCTCCGCCAGCGCCGGCAGCCCCTCGGCACCCAGTTCTTCCGCGGATAAAACTGCTGCGTCGAGCACCGCGATCGCGCCACGGGTGTCGCCACTGCCCCAGCGCGCGCGCGCGCGCTGCATCTGCAGATCGAGCCTGACCAGATCGTCCTCGATGCCGCTGCGTTCGGGCACTGCCTGCATCGCGGCGCGCACGATCCGCTCCGCGTCGGCATGGCGCGACTGCAGGCTCAGCAACTGCGCGCGCGCGGCATCGGCCCGCGCCGTCAGCAGTGGATCGCCAGCGCCGATCTTCCTCGCTTCGTCCGCCAGCCTCGCCGCCCGCGGATAATCGCCGCTGATCAGTTGGGTGCGGGCGAGCGCGATCAGGCCGAGCGCCAGCACCTTCGGCTGGTCGCGACCGACCCGCTCGCGAATCCGCTGTTCGGTGTCGATCAACAAGGCCTGCGAACTCAACGGCGCATTGCCCAGCGAAGACAGCGTCGCCACGCCGAGCGATTCTTCGAACACCCGGCTCAACATCGCGACCGCTTCCGCCGATTCCTGCGCGCTGCGATGCTGCTCGAACATCGCACCCGCCGAAAACATCACCACGAGCGCGCACATCACGAATACGGCGATCGAAATCGCATTCCGGCGCGCATGGGTGATGACCCGGTAGTGCCATCGATCGCCGCGCGCGGAGACCGGCAACCGGCGGAGCCATGCGCTCAGGTCGCGCTGCAGTTCGGTGACCGCGCGATAGCGCTCCTGCGGATCGGCGGCCACCGCACGCAATGCGATCGCATCCAGATCGCCGCGCAGCATGCGCGCAAGCGCATGCGCGTCCCGTGCACCGCGCGAGCGCGCAACCCGCGGATCAGAACGGGATGCCAGCGTACTGGGGCTTTCCGGTGCCGCATGCTCCGATCCAGGCAGCGACGACGGCCTCATCGGCCCTTCGCCGCAGATCAGCCGATAGAGCACGACGCCCAGCGCGTAGACATCGATCGCGATGCTCGGCGGCGCGCCGCGAAACACTTCCGGGGCGGCATAACCGCAGCTCACGCCAATCCGCGCACGACTGGCTTCCGCCGCTGACGACAGCAGCGACGACAGCCCGAAATCCAGAAGCTTGACCTGCCCATCCTGCGTGACCAGCAGGTTCGACGGCTTGATGTCCTG
This sequence comes from Lysobacteraceae bacterium, assembly GCA_049296025.1. Lineage (GTDB taxonomy): Bacteria > Pseudomonadota > Gammaproteobacteria > Xanthomonadales > Xanthomonadaceae > Lysobacter_I. The sequence continues at coordinate 10,452 of JBAQRU010000129.1, forward strand.
ATGCAGGATGCCGTGCTCATGGGCATGACGCACCGCATCGCATGCGTCGATCAATCGCAGGATGCGTGTCCGCGGATCGAGCAGATGCCCATCGCACCACTGATCGATCGGATCGCCGGTGACCCGCTGCATCGCCAGCCACGGCTGGCCGTCCTCGCTGATGCCCGCATCCACGAGCGACGCGATGGACGCATGTTCGAGACGGGCGAGGTTGCTGCGCTCATGGGCGAACGCAGCGAGCAGCGCGGGCGAGATCAGCTCGCGGCGGATGGTCTTGAGCGCGATGTCCTGCTCGTACAGCCCATCGTCCCGGTGCGCGGCGTAGACGACGCCCATGCCACCGATGCCGATGACGCTGTCCACGCACCACGCGCCCAGTCGCGTTCCGCTGCGCCAGATCGCGGTGGCGTCCGCACGCGCTTCGCTCTCGGTTCTGGTCGCGATCCACCGCAGCGGCGATGCGAACGTGTACGACGTCGCATCCGCATCCAGCAGTGTGACCAGCGACGCATGCACGGCCGCATCCTGCCGTTTCAGCGCTTCGAGCGCGCCGTTCAGCCGCTCGGGCGGCATTTCGGCGTACTGGTCGAACAGGTCCAACGCTTTGCTGGTGATCTCGTCGTCCTGATGCATCATCGGCGTTCGGCTGCAATCTCGGTGAAGTTCAAGGAAGCGTACGGGCGGACCCGTCCATCACGCATTCGCGAACCGGCGCCGATCGCGGACATCGATCCGCGCAGACGGCGTCGTGAGTCCGTTGCCTTTGATCATGATGCGGAACATTGCGCGGATCATCGCGACGATCATCGCGACGATAGCGGCTCAGCCGGCATTGCCTGCGGCGATTCACCCGGATGCGCATCCTCCAGCTGGGTCAGCAGAAACGCGCGCGCCTTGCGCCAATCGCGGCGCAGGGTGCGCTCGGTCACGCCCAGCGACGCCGCGATCTCATCTTCGTCCATACCGCCGAAGTAACGCATCTCCACCAACTGCGCCAGACGCACGTCCAGGCGCGACAGCCGGGTCAGCGCGACGTCCAACGCCACCATCTCCGCCAGCGTGCTGTCCTGCCCGGGATCGAACCCGTCGTCCAGTGAAAACGCGCGATGCCCGTCGCCGCGCTTTTCGGCCAGCTCTTTCCGCGCTTCGTCCATCAGCACGAAACGCATCGCACGCGCGACCAGGGCCATGAAGTGCCTGCGGCTATCGACATTGAATTGCGCGCTCGCCAGACGCAGCCAACCTTCGCTGACCAGCGACGTCGCCGACATCCGCCCGAACGTGCGTTGCCGGATCTGCGCGTGCGCGATGCGATGCAGATCATCGTAGAGCACCGCATAGATGCGGTCCCATGCGTCGTTCCGACCGGCTCGGGCGCCCGCCAGCAATTCCGTGACGGAGTCCATCGATTCAGGGGAACAACCGAGATCGCGCATGACCATCGATTTATCCATGTCCGCAACCCGTCTCTTGTTACGAATACCAATTCAAGTAAAGCACAAATCCCCGCCGACGGACGTACACCGGGATGCCAGCCCCGAATGGCGGCTCGATGCAGTCGGAGCTGCGGACAAACGATGAGGTCACCCTGTCATTTGATCTTCGATAAACACGACCACCGTCACATTACCGCATTCGACCGGCAGCGCTGTAAGCGTGTACATGCCGTCGGCTGCCGCCATGGAAACTGTCCCAAGGAAGCGTACTGATGGCATCGACGCCGCTCTACCGTTCGGAAGTCCTCGAAGCCAAGCGCAATCGCTGGCTCGGCAGCCTGATCCTGCGCCAGCCCATGTCGCACTGGGCCATGACCTGGATCGCGATCGGCACGGTCGCCATCGCCATCGCATTTCTGTGCGTCGGCGAATACGCGCGGAAGATCCGCATCGAAGGCAAACTGGTCGACACGCCAGCTGCGGCGCAATACGCGACTGACGGCAGTGCGAACCCTGCGGACAGTGGCCTCGAAGCCGAACTGCTTGTCCCCGAAAGTCTGTTGGCATCGATCCCCGTCGGCAGCGACGTGCTGTTGCGCTATCCGGCTTATCCGCATCAGCACTATGGCCAATACCGCGGTCGCATCGTCTGGATTTCGCGGCAACCCGCGCAAGCGGGCACGGCCGGCACATCCGCGGAGCGCTCGCAAAGCCACTATCGCGCCACGGTCGCGCTCGAACACCAGCGCGTCCGCGACGATCTCGGTGTCGAACGCGATCTGCGGCCCGGTCTCGGCGTCGAAGCCGACGTCGTTCTCGAAAAGCATCGCCTCTACGAATGGTTGCTCCAGCCATTCGCGCGACTGCGCGAGCGCATCGCCGCGTAACCCAACCACCACGCCTCCCCTGACACGGAATGCACACATGGCCGACACGTCCAAGACCGTTTTCATCTACACCATGCCCGACGACTGGCACGCCATCCTGGCGGAGGCCGCGCTCAAGCGACGCGGGCATCGCGTGCTGCGCTATTTCGGCACCGATTTCCCGGAACGCGCCGAGATCGAATTCTCGTACGAGAAAACCGGGGACGCGTTGCGCCTGCACACCATCGACGGCAGCTATGCGCTGTCGGACTTCGATGTGGTCTGGAACCGGCGCATGCTCGGGCCGAAGATTCCGTCCCACGTCGATCCCCGCGATCGCGAATACGTGTCGCAGCAGATCCGCTTCGCCGATGCGTCGCTGCGCAGCCTGTTGCGCGAGGCGTTCTGGATCAATCCCTACGATGCCGCGCGCAACGCCGACCACAAGCCGAAACAGCTGCAGCTCGCGTTGCGCAACGGGCTGCAGATCCCGGACACGCTGATCAGCAATCGCCCGGAGGCGATCCGGGCGTTCATCGAACGTCACCCGAGCGTCATCCACAAGCCCCTGATCGGCGCCGCGTGGGAAGAGAACGACAAGACGCTGTCCACATACACCGCGCGGGTCCGCAGCGAAGATCTCCCCGGCGACGAACTGCTGCGCGCCGCGCCCGGCATTTTCCAGGCGCAGGTCAGGAAACAGTTCGAAGTCAGGGCGCAATTCTTCGGCGAGAGTTGCTTCGCGCTGAAGATCGATCCGTCGCGAATCGAGTACGGCGAGATGGATTGGCGCCTGCACCAGCACGGCGACATGACCGACGGCAGCGTCGCCCTGCCGGACCACGTCCACCAGGCATGCCTGAAGCAGCTCCGCAGCCTGGGACTGGTCGCTGGCGCGTTCGACTTCATCGTGACCCCGGACGACGAGTGGATCTATCTCGAAGTCAACGAAGCCGGCCAGTTCATTTTCGTCGAACAGTGGTGCGACGAGCTGACGTTGTTCGATGCGTTCTGCCACTTCGTCGAAAGCGGCGACGCGGGCTTCCAGTACCGCAAGCCATCGAACCCGCAGCGCCTTGCCGAGCTGATCGAAGCCACCCAGCCCGAAGCCGTCGGCGAGCAGGACAAGCTGCGCAGAGAGCCCGCGCCAGATGCGCAGGCAGAGGCTGCGTGAACCCATGCGCACCCGCGGACGCGCGGACAGCGGTCGTTGTGCCGGCGAGTTTCACCTCCGGCACAGCGTAGGCCCGTGACACGGGCATTCCATCCGGAAGTTCAATCATCAAGGATCAAAAGCAATGGAAACCAAGCACAAACGCGTACTCGGCCGCATTCTCGCCGTCGAAGAGCTGGACACCGTGGCCGGTGCAAGACCGCCATTGACCCTGGCCTTCTTTGCCGAAACCGACCCGATGTCCGACAGCACCACCACCGCCGACAGCGGCACGGTCTCGGATAGCGGCACGGTCTCGGACAGTGGAACCACATCGGACAGCGGCACCACCGCCGACAGTGGCACCACGGCCGACAGTGGGACGACCGCCGATAGCGGCACCTTCACCGACACCAGCCCCGCACTGCGGCCGGACTATCAGATCTGATCGCGAATCGTTTCTT
>JBAQRU010000130.1:0-2168 GCA_049296025.1 Lysobacteraceae bacterium
GGACGAGGCCTACCGCCGCATCCGCCACGAGCGCGAAGAGGAGGACGCCAGCCTGCCCCTGGGCGCCTGGGAGCGCGAACTCAAGCGAGCGAACTGGGTGGCGGCCAGCGAGTTGGCGGCGGCGGCGCTGGCCGGCCGCAGCAAGGACCTGCAGCTCGCGGCGTGGCTGTTCGAAGCGCTGATCGCGCGCAGCGGCTTCCAGTCGCTGGGACCGTGTCTGCGCCTGATCGATGCCTTGTTGCAGCAGTACGGCGATCATCTGCATCCGCAGGACAGCGAGCACCGCATCAACCTGTTGCTGTGGATCGGCCAGAAACTGCTGCCGCCGCTGCGCCGGGTGGTGATCACCGCCACCGGCAGCGGACACGAATACGCATGGAACGATTGGGAGCAGGCACAGCGCAATGAGCAACTGCGCGCCAGCCTGGGCAAGCAGCGGGAGGGCGAGATCGAAGGCGCCACGCTCGCCGATGTCGGCGCGGCGCTGGCCTGTACGCCGGATGCGCGGATCGTGTTCCTGCGCGACGGCCTGCGCGACGGCATCGCGGCGCTGCAGTCGCTCGAACACACCCTGGATGCGCAGCTCGGGAGCGATGCGCCCGGGCTGAGCGCCATGCGCAATCTGCTGGAGCGCATCGAAGTCGTGGTGGTGGCCGAAGCGCGTCGTCGTGGCGTGACCACGCCGACCCGCAGCGACGAGCACGCGCCTGCGTCGCAGGGCGAGAGCGCGAACGTTGGCGATGCCGCGATGGTGTCGATGGCAGGATCACTGGATCGGCGCGAGGTGTATGCCGCCCTGGCCGAAATTGCGCACGCGCTCGAAACGATCGAACCGCACAGTCCGGTGCCGTATCTGATCCGGCGCGCGGTGGCGTGGGGCGGTTTGAACACCGCGCAGCTCTACAGCGAGGTGTTCGTGCGTTGCGGAGGCCAGATCAACATCTTCGAACTGCTCGGACTGGGCGACCCGGCGGCCGCGCACGAGAGTCGGGCCGGCTGATTGCTGATGTCGCCCGATCGAGCAGCCTGACCGAGCAGCCTGATCATTTGTCGCGCCCCCGGGCGCATGCGCCGCAAAGGAGTTATCGCATGAGCACACCATCCGGCAAAGGACCCACCGCAAAGCCGATCGCACTGGTGATCGCCGCACAAGTGCGTCTGTCGATGCCGAAGACGGCGCAGCCGCATCGGCAGGCGCCGGTGAACGTGAAGCATGCATTGAAGAACGCGGCCAATTCATCGCCCGCCGCGAAAGCGGCCTTCAGGCGCGCCGCGCCATCGGTCAAAGCCGCGACCCCGCACCTCAAGGCGCTCGCGCAGCCCGGCAAGGGGCTGTTGTCTTCGCTGCGCCACGGCGTGTCGGCGATGCATTCGCTGCGCCAGGTGACGCGCGAAATGCGCAAGGAAAGCCGCGACCCCAAGGCGACCGTCGCCTCGGCATTCAAAGCGGCGGCCAAGGCATCGCCTGCCGCCACCGCGGCATTCCAGCGCGCCGCGCCTGCAGCCGCCAAGGCGCAGCACCATGTCGAAGCGTTGAGCCGGCTGCAGCAAGGGCCGAAGTCCAACCTGCTGTCCACGCTGGGGCATGGCATCCAGGCGATGCGTTCGCTGCGCCAGGTGACCAAGGCGATGCCGCGCGGATCAGGTTTTGCGCCGATCGAATCCGCACCGATGAAATCCGCGCCGATCGAATCGGCACATGGCGGTTCGCATGCGCCGCGGATCTCCGGAAGTCCACATGACTCGCAGGGAAAGCCGATCGATCACCGCGAGTTGCTGGCGCAGCTGCGCCAGCACGTCGTTTCCGCGCAGACGATCCACGCCCAGGGCGGCGGCCAGGCACAAGGCAGCGGTGCCGTGCCGTCCGCTTCCGGCTCGCCGTCCGCACAGTTCGCGGCGCTGCTGATCGTGCGCAGGCAGTCCAGTGCGCTGTCCGCCTTCAAACACCGGAAGTGAGCACGCATGCGCATCCGCACAACACCATCGCAGATGCCCGGAGGCCACCGTCGCGGACGGCGGTGCGCGGCATGCTGATGGAACCCGATCCGATGCCCGCGCGCGACCAAGCCCGGTGGCATCCCTTCACCGGCACCATGCGTCCTGGATGGCTGTGCGGCCGCGTGCGCGCCTTGCGCGAAGCCGAGGACGATGCGCAGACGGTGCTGGCG
>JBAQRU010000131.1:0-3559 GCA_049296025.1 Lysobacteraceae bacterium
GACAAGCCCACCACCAGCAAGACGACGCAGGACGACTGATCCCGGACGTATCGATGGCGCGGCGACGCCGCGCACGACGTCGGCTGCGCGCGGCGCAGCCATGACCGCTTTCAAGGAAACAGACCCATGAACACACGTGTAGCCGTCGTGACCGGCGGTATCGGCGGGCTCGGCACCGAAATCTGCAAAACACTCGCCCGCGCGGGCCGCACCGTCATCGCCGCGGACCTCGGCGCGCGCGCCGAACGCATCGCCGAATTCGAACACGACGTCGCCGGCCTCGACATCCATTTCGAAGCGCTGGACGCCGGCGATTTCGACAACTGCGCCGCGCTGGTGCGCAAGATCGAAACCGCGCACGGCTCGCTCGACATCCTCGTCAACGCCGCAGGCATCACCCGCGACGGCACCCTGCGCAAGATGGACAAGGCGCAATGGGATGCAGTGATGAACGTCAATCTCGACAGTGTGTTCAACATGTGCCGGCACGCGGTCGACGGCATGATGACGCGCGGCTTCGGCCGGATCGTCAACATCAGCTCGGTCAACGGCCAGACCGGCCAGTTCGGGCAGACCAACTACTCCGCCGCGAAAGCCGGCATGCACGGCTTCACGATGGCGCTGGCCCGCGAAGTCGCGCGCAAGGGCGTGACCGTGAACTCGGTGTCGCCGGGCTACTGCGAAACCGCGCTGGTGATGGCGATCCCGGAGGACATCCGCGCCGGCATCGTCGAGAAAGTGCCGGTGGGCCGCCTCGGCAAGCCCTCGGAAATCGCGCGCACCGTGGAATTCCTCACCGCCGACGACGCCGGCTTCATCACCGGCGCGAACATCCCGGTGAACGGCGGGATGTTCATGAGCTTCTGAAGTCCTGACGCGCTCGGAATCCGCATCCGTATCCCAATAGACCTACAGCAGACACGATGATCAAACTCACCCAACCAAGCACCGCCGCATGGCTTGTCTCACTGCTGCTGGGCAGCGCCGGGATCGCCGGGAAACTCGGCTATCTCAGCGTCGCCGCGCCGAATGCGTTCTGGCTGCTGGCGACGGCGTTCGTGCTGCTGCTCGCATCGACGCTGTTCAAAAGCCTGTAATCGCAGCAACGCCGCTCTTGTGGGAGCGCCGGAAGGCGCGAGGCCCGCATCTTCCCAGCGATCGCCTCAATGGCAATCATGATGCTGCCGCTGTCTTTTCCGGATTGCGAACATTTCGGCAGCGGTTGCGCTGCGGGCTTCGCGGCTTGCGCCGCTCCTACAAAGAGCTGGGTGGGATCGGTGCGCGACATGCGCACCCGATCGACGGGATGGATTTCGCGGCGGCTCCCGCCTCCCGCTGCGCGGGAAGCAGGCTACGGCTGTTGTGGGCACTTTTGCAGGGCGCGACACGTCAGCGTTTCGTCGCCATGAACAGCACGAAACGGCCGTCGACTTTCCTGTGGTAATAGATCGCGCGTTCGTCGGCGGAGAACGTCGTCGCTTCCACGAAGCCTTCCAGCGCGGCGAGACGTCGAGCGGGCCCGAACGGCTGCGACGGTTCGTCGCGTTGCGCCACGTAGATCGCCGGCTGCGCGCCGAGCCCTCTTCGCATGCGCGTGAACAACAACGTTCGCCCGTCCGCCGAAATACACGGCGCGTACTCCAGCACATCGGTGTTGACGTTGCCCAGCACTGCGGCGCTGTCGGGCGCGATGGCGAAACCGTCGCCGCGCCGATCCGCCACGACGATGTCGGCGGCTTTCGGCCCGAGCACCCACAGCAGATCGAAGCGGCCATCCACCGCATACATGCGTTCGCCATCGGGGCTGATATCGAGATCGAAATTGATGTAAAGGGGCTTTTTCCTGGAAACTCCGCGCACCGGCTCGACGCCGGACAGCACGCCGTCGCGAAACTCGCCGCGAAAGATCGAATGCAAGGTTTTCTCGTGATCGCGCAACGACACGAAATAAAACATGCTGCGGCGGTCCATCGTCGCGACAGCGTCCAGCGCGGTCGTGTTCGCGCCCCGCACTTCACCCCGATAGCGGAACCGCAGGTCGTCTATGCGTTCTGCGTAGTGCAGGTTCGTATCGACGGAGGGATGATTCGAATTGTTGAAGAACAGATAGCGACCGTCGCGTGCGAGGAACGGCTCCATCGCGTCGCCGTCGTAACCTTCGATCGTGACCGGTCGCGGATCGGCATACAGATACGACACCGGTGCGTCGGGACCGGCGTCCGTCGCGCAACCGCCGCAATACACCGAAAGCACGACGACGCCGGTGCGGAGAAGCTTCGCTATCACGCCAGACACCGGTCGCTTGCGCTCAATACGGCGTCGCATCATTGGCGGCAGAACTTCTGCCGGTATTCCAGCGCCTGCGGCATCAGCGCCTGCAGATCGCGGATGCGGGTTTCCGGGCTGGGATGCGTGGACGAGAACTCGGCCGGTGCGCGGCCTCCGCTGGCGGCGCTCATGCGCTCCCACAGCGGTACCGATTCCTGCGGGTTGAAGCAGGCCGCCGCCGCGAGCATCAAACCGACGGCATCGGCCTGGGTTTCGTGTTTGCGCGCATAGGGCAACATGAAGCCGTAACCCATCGCCGCCTGCATCATCTGCTGCGACTGCGGGTCCATGCCGCTCATCGCGCCAGCCATCTGCCCGAGCTGTCCGAGTTTCTGCTGCGACATGCGCTGCGCGCCGTGACGCAGCAACGCGTGGGCGATTTCGTGGCCCATCACCACCGCCACCGCATCGGCATTCTGCGCGACCGGGATCAGGCCGGTGTACACCGCCATCTTGCCGCCGGGCAGACAGAACGCGTTGGCCTGGTCGGACTGGATCACGTTCACATCCCAGTCGAAGGTTTCCCACACCTTGGTCGGCGTGTTGCCGCTGTCGGCCGCCATCTGCGCTTCCACTTCCGGCACCTTGGCGATCAGGCGCTTGGCGATCTCGCGCACCTGCTGCGCGATCTGCGAATTGGGATCGACCGGGCGCTCTTTCGACAGGATGTCCTCGTAGGCCTGCAGGCCCATCGCTTTTTCCTGATCGATGGAAATGCTGCCGTCGATCAGCACCTTCTCGCCGGTGTACGGATCGACCTGCCGGTTCGACACCCAGTAGTACGCCGCGTAACCCGCGAACAGCAGCAGGATGATGAAACGCGGATTGATGCCGCGCTTGCGCTGCCCGCCGTAGCCCGGCTGCTGGTTGCCGAAAGGATTCTGTCGCATCGTTAACTTGCCCTCGCAGGCTTGCGGCCTAAAGTTCTCTGACCACCCGGAACCCGGTCAGCGCATTCGTCGCATCCGCCTCCGCCTGGCTGCGCCACGCCGCGCGGGTCTGCGCGGGGGCGTTGGACCAGGCGCCGCCGCGCACCACGCGGGTGCGGCAACCGGGATTCACCCAAGCCTCGCCCTTGGTCGGCGCGCGACGGTAGCCATCATGCCAGCAATCCGCGACCCACTCGCGGACATTGCCTTCGAGATCATGGACATCGAAGGCGTTGGCGCGAAACCGCGCGACCGGCGCAGGGCCCCAGTAACCATCGACATAACCGACGAATGCATTGCCC
>JBAQRU010000132.1:0-11477 GCA_049296025.1 Lysobacteraceae bacterium
CGCTGCGGCCGGCGCGGGTCGTCGCCGATCAGATGGCCCATGATCGGATCGGACACATCGGCGATCTCGATCCGCACCGTATGTTCGACCGTGGTCTGCACGTCGGCGACGCCGGGGACATCGCCGAGTGCAGCGGCCAACGCATTCGGCGCGCGCTTCACGGTGGCGAAAACATCGGCGAAGCGGTCGGCGGCGTAGTAACGATCGCGCGCCAATGCCAGCGAATCGACCGCGCTGAGCGTGGTGATGAAGCCGGCGACGCCGCTGGCGACCACCAGCGCGATGGTCAGCGCCTGGCTCCACATCAGGCGCAGATCGCGCAGCAGCTTGCGGTCGAGGGCGCGCATCATCGCCACCGCATCATCATGGCGGCATCACCATGAAAGCTGCGATGGCCGCAGCTTGTTCGCGTTGACGTCGATGCGCTGGATGCGACCGTCGCCGAGGTGGATCACGCGGTCGGCCATGCCGGCGATGGCGGCGTTGTGGGTGATCACGACCGCGGTCGTGCCGAGTTCGCGATTGATTCTTTCGATGACTTCCAGCACGAGCTTGCCGGTCTGGTAATCGAGCGCGCCGGTGGGTTCGTCGCAGAGCAGCACCGCCGGACGCTTCACGATCGCGCGCGCGATCGCGACGCGCTGCTGTTCGCCGCCGGACAACTGGGCCGGGAAATGATCGCGTCGTGGCGTCAACCCGACCAGGTCGATCGCTTCGTCCACCGGCATCGGGTCTTCGGCGATGTCCGACACCAGCTGCACGTTCTCGCGCACGGTCAGGCTGGGGATCAGGTTGTAGAACTGGAACACGAAACCGACGTGTTCGCGCCGGAAACGCGTGAGCTCGGTCTCGCTGGCGCCGTCGAGGCGGTGTTCGCAGTACGCCACTTCGCCGGCACTGGGCACGTCCAATCCACCGAGAATGTTCAGCAGCGTCGATTTGCCGCTGCCCGAAGGCCCGAGCAGCACGATGAATTCGCCGCTGAAGATGTCCAGATCGATCTCGCGCAGCGCCGGCACTTCGACCTCGCCCATGCGGTAGATCTTGCGCAGGCCACGGGCGCGGAAGACGATTTCGCGCGTGCCGCCGCGGGCGCCCGCACGCGCATCGATTCCCGGTTCCGGGGCAGTGGGCGTCGGTGTTTCCGGCGGTTGCGGGGCCATCGGTGCGATCTCGTTCTCCGCGAGGCGGTAGCGATCATGAGATGGGTGGTCGCCAGCAGGCGATCACCGACGCGATGCGTGTCTGGACTCTAACAGGACGGGCGACGACCAAAGCGTTATGAACATACGCCGGAAAGCCATCGTGCATTTTGACGGCGGTCAAGACATGAGGCACGAAAGCGTGCGTCACTGGGCATCCCCCAACCGCACTTCCGAATTGAGGTGTCGCCATGTACAAAGACATTCTGATTCCTGATGTGAATACAGACAGCGAGAAGGCGCCGATCGCCGCCGCGATGGCGCTGGCCGAAGTCTTCGAGGCGCACGTCGCGATGCTGGTCACGGTCGATGTTCCGGCGCCGATGCCCAGCGACTGGGGTGCGATGGCCTATGATCTTTACGCGCGTCTGCACGAGGAGGCGCACAAGCGCGCACGCGAGCGTGCGAACACCTTGCGCGAAAAATATGCGCATGTGGACGTGCCGTTCGAACTGCGCATCGCCGAGGCGGTGTCGCTGTATCCGCAGAACGCCGCCACGCTGCAGGCACGCTATGCGGATATCACGGTGTTGCCGGCGATGCCGCGCGACGGCGCCGAGAACATGCTGGTGCACGATTATTTCCACGACATCCTGCGCCATTCCGGTCGGCCGGTGCTGGTGGTGCCCGAGGGCAACACTGCGGCGCTGCCGCCGAAACGCGCGGTGGTCGCGTGGAAGCCGACGCGTGAAGCCAGCCGTGCCATCGCCGATGCGATGCCGCTGCTGCGCATGGCCGATGCGATCGATGTGCTGGTGATCGATCCGGTGGTGGGCGAAGCCGCGCACGGCGGCGAGCCCGGCGCCGACATCGCCGCGCATCTTGCCCGTCACGGTCTGAAGGTCGAAGTGGTCACGCGGCCGAGCATGAACTTCTCGGTGGCGTATGCCTTGCTCGAATACGCGCGGACCGTCGGCGCGGACCTGATCGTCGCTGGCGGCTACGGCCATTCGCGACTGCGCGAAGCCCTGCTTGGCGGCACCACCAGGGAACTGCTGCAGACGACGCATCTGCCGGTGTTGTTCTCGCATTGAACGCGACCTGCGGCACGTGTTCCGGCGTATACGCCGGAGCGCGGCGGACGTATGCTCGGGCACGTCCCTTTCCGTTCGCGAGTCATTTACGTCGTATGCCGCTTTCGCTTGATGACCCAAGGCCTGACGCTGTTCCCGAGGATGCCTCGCATCAGGTGCATGCGCGCGTGAAGTGGCGTGCGGTGCTGATCCTGGCGTTGTGCGTATCGGTGGCGGTGCTGCTGTCGATCGACAGTTTCAATGCGGGGCTGCATCGTCTGCTGTCGGCGGCCGAGCCGGCGATCGCCGCGCATCCGGTTTCCGGCGTGCTGTTATTCGTCGCGTTGTCTGCGTTTTCGGCTGTGATCGCATTCTTTTCCAGCGCACTGCTGGTGCCGGTGGCGGTCTACACTTGGGGTATGCCGTTGACCGGCATGTTGCTGTGGCTGGGCTGGTGGCTTGGTGGCGCATTCACGTACGCGCTCGGCCATGCGCTGCGTCGGCCGCTGATTCGCATGGCCGGTCACGCGGATCAGCTCGATTTCTATCGCCGTCGTGTGCCTGCCGATGCGGGTTTCGCGATGATCCTTCTGCTGCAGATCGCGCTGCCCTCGGAGATACCCGGTTATCTCTGCGGGGTGATGCGCGTACCGTTCCGGACCTATGCCCTGGCGTTGGCGCTGGCCGAACTGCCGTATGCGCTGGGGACAGTGTGGATCGGTGAAAGCCTGCTGCAACAGCGCACCGGTCTGTTGCTGGCGCTGGGTGTGCTGGGCGCGGTGGCCAGCGCGTATGCGGTGCGTCGACTGCGGCAGCGTTTGTCCCGGCTGCCGCCTCTCTGAATCGTCGAACGGCCGATGTCGACACTCTCCTCGCCACTGCTGGGTTACAGCGTCGCTTTCGCGATCGGTCTGCTGATCGGCATCGAGCGCGAGCGCAGCAAGGGCGAAGGCCCGGGGCGTGCCGCGGCCGGCGTGCGTACGTTCATCCTGGTGGCGCTGGCTGGCGCGATCGCGCAGCAGCTCGGCGACATCGGCATCGCCGTCGGTGGTGCGTTCGTGGCGCTCGCCGCACTGGCGAGCTATCGCCGCAGTCGCAGCGAAGATCCCGGGCTCACCACCGAAGTCGCATTGCTGGTGACGTTTCTGCTCGGCGTGCTGGCGATGACCGCGCTGCCGATCGCCGCCGGCCTCGGCGCGGTGGTCGCACTGGTGCTGGCGAGCAAATCCAGCCTGCACCGCTTCGTGCGCCACACGCTGACCGAACAGGAAATGCACGATGCGCTGCTGCTCGTCGCTGCTGCGGTGGTGGTGTTGCCGCTGCTGCCGGATCGCGCCATCGACCCGTGGCAGGCGCTGAATCCGCACACGCTGTGGACGCTGGTGGTGCTGGTGATGGCGATCAACGCCGCCGGTTACGTTGCGTTGCGCCTGCTCGGGCCGGGCGCGGGGCTGGCGCTCGCGGGTTTCATCGGCGGTTTCGTGTCCAGCACCGCGACCATCGCGGCGATGGGCGACCGTTCGCGCGCCGCGCCGCAGTGGTTGGCGCAATGCGTCAGCGCCGCGCTGTGTTCCAACATCGCGACCATCATCATGCTGGCGGTCGTGGTCGGCGCGCTGTCGCCGCCGTTGCTGTCGACATTGGTGTGGCCGCTGATCTTCGCCGGCCTGGCGGCGATGCTGTCGGCGTGGCTGGTGCATGCGCGCAGCGCGGCGACCGAGGTCGAGAGTCGCCCGGTCGCACCGGGTCGTCCGTTCGAGCCGCGCCATGCGCTGGTGTTCGCGGCCATCGTCAGCGCGATCCTGCTGCTGTCGGCGGGCGTGCATCGCTGGCTCGGCGATGCCGGCGTGCAGATCGCCGCTGGTGTTGCGGGTCTGGCGGATCTGCATGCGGCATCGGCATCGGTGGCGCAGATGGTGGCTTCCGGGACTGTCGCGGTCGGCGATGCGGGTTGGCCGGTGTTCGTTGCGTTGATCGCGAATTCGCTCAGCAAGCTGCTGATGGCCTGGTTGCGAGGGGGGCTGGGATTTTTCCTGCGGTTGTTGCCGGGTGTGGCGCTGATCGTGGTGGCGTTTGCGGTTGGGGTGTGGCTTACCTGAAGCTTTGCGGCGCTGTCTGCGTTCGCGCTTCATATTGTGCCGGTAAAGCCTGGCATAAAGTGCCGACACAGACAGCGCCGAACACTCCCACTCCAAATCATGGGCAGATCGTGAGCGAACGCATCACTCGAACGAATCCAAAAACGTCCGCATGTTTCGGTTGCGCCCTCACGGACCAGTTCTGTCGTTCGCGCCGCTAGCGGCGCAGTGCGCCAAATAAACTAACTCGCGCACCAGCGCGAAAAAGATGCCAAGTCTTACCTGAGCACCATCAGTCGAAAACATCGGCAGTGCCGCCAAACCTCACCGCAAATGCAGATCAAGGCGCCGAGTGCGACCCCTGCGGCCGAATACCCGCCATGCGATTCGCCCCACACCGGAAAAACCGCGAATTCGCCAACCACTGCTGATCCGGGTAATACGCGAAGACCAGCTGGCCTTGCTTGAGCGTATCGATGACATCGTTCGCCACCGCAGGCCGCACCGCCGGACAGCCGAAGCTGCGGCCCAGGCGGCCCTGGCGCTGGGCCATGACCGGGTCCACGTACGGCGCGCCGTGCATGACGATGGCGCGGGCGCGGGCCAGATCGTTGACGCCGGGCTCCAGACCGTCCATCCGCAGCGAATAACCGTTGCCGCCGTTGTAGGTTTCGGCGGTGGCGAACAGGCCGAGGCTCGACTGGTGGCTGCTCTCGCGGTTGGAGAACGCGTTGGCGAAGTTCTCGCCGCTGTTGCGGCCGTGGGCGACGTATTCGGCGTACAGCAGGACGGTCTTTTTCAGATCGAACACCCAGAGCCGGCGTTCGGTGGATGGTCGCGAGTAGTCGATCACCGCGAGCCGCTGCGCCGGGGCCGCAACGCCCGAGGCGGCGGCGCATTCGGCCGCTTCCAGCGCGAGCGCGATGACCTTCGGATTGGCTTCGGGTGCGAGCCGCTGCAGCCTGCCCAGCAGTGGCGATGCGCGGTTGGCGTGCGTCGCCTGGAGCGTCGCGCCCAACGAGACTTGGCCGGCATTGGCAGCGAATGCGGAGGGGCCGATCGCCAGTGCGGCGGCGGTCAGTGCGATAGCCGCGAGCGTCGCGGACAGGGAGGGGGCGGGTCTGTGCATGGCCCGAGGATGCCCCATGCCGGCGGGGAAAACATGAACAAGCCGCGCCTTCAGGGTGTTTTGGGCGGGGTTTGTGGGGGCGGTGGCAGTGGCGCTGTGACCGTGGTCGCATCGGTTTGCGGCACTGCGGGGACTGTTGGCGCGGGAGGCGCAGCAGGTGTGGCAGCAGGTGCGGGGGGTGCCGGAGGCGCCATGGGCGGGACGTAGCGCAGGGCCTCGTCGGTGATCAACAGGGTCGGGTCCGCAGGCAGGACCGCCTGCAGTTGCTGCGCGAAGGTGCCCGACACCCGGATCTGCCCGCCCCGCAGCGGCGGCTGGAACGCGCCCGGCGCGGGCGTCTTTCCCGCGATCGCCATCGCCTGCCAGCGTAGCGTCGGTGGAGGATCGGGCAGAGTGGTATCGGCCGTCAGCGCCGCACCCTCGCTGGCGTCCACCAGCAGCGAATAGACACGCGTGCCCGTCGCCGGCTCGCCGGTGATCCCGGGGCTGGCACGGCCGATCTCGATGCCATTGCGCAGCACCACGAGCGTGCGGTCCCGCGTGCTCAGCATCAGCGTCAATGGCCCTTCGGGCGAGCGTTCCGGCGTCCACGACTCGGCGAGCGCATCGCCGGTCGCGTCGCGCGCCGCGCCGGTCGCGGTTTCGACCGGCGACAGCCATTCCGGCGAGACCACGTCGGGCGGATGCGAGGTTGCGTCCGCGACCACCACGATCACGCCGCGCCGGCTCGCGTCGTAGAGCTTTTCGGCGAATGCCGCAGGCAAGCGGATGCAGCCGTGCGATGCCGGATATCCCGGCACTTTGCCTGCGTGCAATGCCGTGCCGCTCCAGGTCAGCCGCAGCATGAAGGGCATCGGCGCATCGTCGTAGAGATTGGAAAAGTGCTCGCGCTGCCGTTCGAGGATCGGGAACACGCCGGTTCCGGTCTCGTATCCGCGTCTGCCGGTACTGACCGTGGACACGCCGATGCGCACGCCGTTGCGGTACACGGACAGCCGCTGCTCGGGCAGGCTGACCACCATCACCACCGGCCCTTCCGGCACCAGCTCCGGCGTCCACAGGAATTGACCGGGTTTGAGCACCGGCAGCCGCGGCGGCGCTGCCGGTTTGCCCGGTTTTGCCGGCTTCGCTGGTTTCGCGGAGGCTTTCGGCGCTGCCGGTGTCGCAGGTGTCGGTGCAGGGATCGCGGCCGTCGTCGCGACGGGCGCACGCACGTCGACGTTGCCGGTGTCGGCAGGCGGCGCGGCGAAAAGCGGCCAAGCGCTGAAGAGCGCGCACACCAGCAGGGTGGCTCGGACGGAGAGGGTTCGCATGACGCACAGTTTAGCGGTCGCGCGCGCGCGATGGCTCGCGGAATGCCCAAAAGATGCCGATCCGGGACGACCGGCATGCGCTGCGCCGCGCGATCAGCCGGCGCGGGTGGCGCTCACCCAGACAGCACCTGCAGGATCTGCAGCGCGATCCTGCGCTTCTGAGCGGGCAGGCGGCGGAAGCGCAGCAGGGCCTCGTCTTCCTGGGGGTTGCGGGCGTCGCTGCCGATCGATACGGCCGATGCTGCGGTCTTCTCGGGCATGCATGGGCCGCGGGCGGTGGCGAGCCATTCGATGCAGGTGCCGGTCTCGATCGCGATCTGGATCAGGTGGTGCATGCTGGGCGTGGTGCCCAGCGGATGTTCCCACTGGGTGACGGCGCTGCGTTTCACGCCGACCCGGCGCGCGAGTTCGGCCTGACTCAATCGCGCCGACAGCCGCGCTTTGCGGATTCTGATGGGCAGTGCGCTCATGGTGGACGTCACCCTCAGCGGTGGGATCCCCGCATCCATGGCGCGCCGCTTCCATGGATGCCGGTTCGGGCCGGCAGACAGACGGCGCCGGCCTGCGGATTGTACTGTTTCGCTGTCCGGGCTTTCAGCGTCATGGCGTCGGCGGGACACACGCATCAAACGGAAAGCTCTGCTTGACGCGGACGCGCTGCATTGCATCGATGCGCGCGGCCTGTCGCGGCGCCTTACCGCGTGTTACGCAAGGCCAGCGATGGTTCCAGGGGCGCGGCGCCGCGCAGGGGGCGGCGGGACGCGCTGTGGACCGCCGCGTGCCGCGTCCGTTCCGGAGCGGCCACAGCACAGGACACGACAGGATGTTACGCATCTGGTTGTTCGGTTCCCTCTGCGTCGCCAATGACGCAGGCGGCGAGCAGGTCACTGCGATCTCGGGCCGCTGCGGCAGTCTGCTCGCCTATCTGGCGCTGGGGCGCGGGCGCTATTTCAGCCGCGCCGAGTTGCTCGATACGCTGTGGCCCGAGCGCATGGCATCGATGACCGCTGGCTCGTTCAACACCGCATTGTGGCGGTTGCGAAGGATGGTCGAATGCGCGCCGTTCCAGCATGGCGAGTTGATCGCCAGCGACCGCCGCGGCGCGATCGGCCTCAACGGCTCGCAGGCGATCTGGCTGGACATCGAGGAATTCGAGCGCCGGATCGCTTCCGGGCTGAGCCGCCCGATCGAGCAACTCGGCGACCACGACATCGAGGATCTGCGTGCCGGCGTGGCGCTGTACAAGTCCGACATCCTGATCGAATTCACCGATGACTGGGCGCTGCGCGAGCGCGAGAAGCATCGGCGCCACTATCTCAACGCGCTGTGGCGGCTGATGCAACTGTGCGCCATCCGCCGCGAATACGGCGAAGCGATCCGCTACGCGCAGTCGATCCTCGATTGCGATGCGCTGCGCGAAGACGTGCACCGCGAGCTGATGCAACTGTTCGTGCTCAGCGGCCAGCGCGCGCAGGCGCTGCGCCAGTTCGAGGTCTGCCGCGACATGCTGCGCCGCGAACTCGCGATCCAGCCCATGCGCGAAACCCTGTTGCTGTATCGACAGATCGCCGACAGCGCGATCGGCGGCCACCAGGATGCGGTGCCGGCGATGCAGGCGCCGCTGCGGATGGACTACGCACCGGCGACATCACTGGCCGGGCTTGACGTATCGCTGGATGCGCTCGATCCCATCGCAGGGCGACCCGCCAGCGAACGCATCGCCAGCGCGCGCCAGCATCTGGCGGCCGCCGACGCCCAACTGGAACTGTGCCTGCGGCGGATCGAGGGCTGACGCGGGTTCGCACGGCTCAGAGTTTCGACGTCCGCTTGTTCTGGGTCTCGAAGGTGCTCAGGCGGGTCTGGTACTCCTGCTTCCTGGCGAGATGCCCCTCATGGTCCGCGCTTTGTCCGGGGGTCGCCTTGGCCTGGGTCAATTCGGCCAGCAGCGAAGAGCGGTTGATCATGTGCGAAAGCGCATTCCGCGTGCTTGCCTGCAACTGCAGGTCGGGGCCCTTCGATACAGAAAGCGAACCGAGATTGCGGCGCTTGTCCATGACGCTCTCGGGTCCTGCCGGGGCAAGGATCGCGATCGAATCTCCGCGGCTCTGCGTGGTGTACTTGCCCCATTCGCGCTGGGGGATGCTGGCCTTGTCCTGGATGGTGGCTTTCACCTGCGTGCCCGGTGCGTGCAGCGCGGTATTCACCAGCCGCCGGTGATCGAATGTCGTCAACGAGGTATCGTCCTCGTTGCGGACCATGTGCGCGGAAGGCGACGTCGTGCCGGGCGCTTCGGTCAGCACCGACAGCGGATTCGCAGCGCGCAGGCTGACCGCCAGCGGCACGTCAAGGACGTGCGAAGGCGGGCTCGAGAAGCCCGAGCCGAGCGTGCTCTGCGAGAACCGCACCCTGCTGAACGGGACCATCTGCGACAGTTCCTCCGAAGGCGTGGCGTGCGGGTCGACGTCGCTGATGCGGCCGTCATTCTTCATGGCCTGGAAGCCGCGCGAAGCGTTCGCAAGCAGGGGGTCGACCTGCGAGACGGTCGGCGAGGGCCGCAGGACCGAGCTGCTTTCGAGGGTATCGGAGGGCGACAGGTGGCCCATGATCGTCGCCAGGCGGCGATGTGCGGTCGAGCTTCCATTGTCACTGCTGCTCATGTGCTGTTGTCCTTTGCGGGTTCGATCGCGTGGTGTCGCGCTGGGTGGAAGTCGTAACGGGATCCGGTGCGGGCGTGGCCTCAGCGCTTCTGCCGCGCGTTGCTGAGCGCGCGCTTGCGGCCATGCGTTTCGCGCAGGGTTTCGCCGCTGTCCAGCGGATCGGCCTGGCTGGTCTTCGCGACGTTGACGCGCTTCTCGACGCCTTCGCCGACGTTGCCGTGGAACGCGGTCATCGCCTGCAGGTGGTCGTTGCCGAATTTCTGCAGATACTGCTGCATCGTATCGGGCACGTGCTTGTGCAGTCCCAGCAGGTTCAATTTGGCGGCGGTGTCCCATTTCTGCTTTTCGCGCGCGTTGTGGACGTACCGGGCCATCTCCTTGTGGGCTTTCGGGTTGCTGATATCGCCGAATTTCGAGTGGACGACCGTCTCCTTCGACGGGCCCAGCTGTTCGAATTCTTCGAACGGCATGCTGAACCCACGGACCGTTTCCACGCCGGTGCGCGCGTTGGCATGCGAGACCGCACCCATCAGATCGCCGAACCTGGCGGTCGTGGGATCGTTCACCAGCGCGTGCATCTCGGTCTTCGCGGATTTGGCCCGCAGGTTGTCCTTGGTCCAGTGCCCTTTCGAGGCCCAGTCGATGTCGAAGGCGGTATAGCGCAGCGCACCGGGATGCCCCTGGTAGCCTTCCCCGTTGTGCCAGACCAGGGCGTCGGTATCGGTGCGGTGCATCGACAGCGTGCCGGCGATCTTCAGCTTCTGGTCTTGCTTCAGCCCGTCGTTCTGATCGACGTTCTTCAGGAACTCCCGGGTGGTCGAGGTGCTGGTCATCTCGTCCTTGCCGGAGCCGCCGAAGCGCTTCGGGGTGGCCTGCATCCGCCATTCGCCGCCGAAACCCTTGCTGCTGTAGTCGCCGTCGATGCTGCCGAACGCCTGGATGCCAAACCGGCGGTACTGCATCTGCTCCAGCGTCATCTGGAAGAACCGCGGCTTGAATACCGGCTGATGCTGCGGCCGGGGCTGCGGCGCGGGACCCAGCAGCGGGAAATAGCGGGTGATCGGTCGCGTGTCGCTGACGGGTTCCTCGTCCATCTTGTCGGAGACGCGGTCCAGATTCATGGCGCTGCCCTGCGGAGGAGTGGGCGCCGCGACCGCCTTTCCGGACGCGACGGCGATGCGCGCCGCGTGCATCGCAGCGCCTCGGGTCATCGTCAAGCAATCGCCGTGCCACCCGCGCGGCGGCGACGCGCCCTTGCCGATCAGGGGCTTGCGCGCGGGGCGTCTCTGCGTCTGGGTGGTTCCGGCCGCAGGCGGAGGCAAAAACCACCCGGTGCGCCGCCGACATCACGCCCGATCACCCGACATCACGCGCCCGCCGTCCCGGATGTGATGTTGCGGTGATGTCGGCGTGACGGGCCGGTGATGCGCCCGGCGCAGAGTCGGGCCATCGCACCGACATCGGCCTGGCGTCCATGGCACTGCTCGAGGACCGCACCACCGCTTTCATCGTCCGCATCTGGTGCGAGCGCGGCGACAGCGCGGGCCTCGCGCCGGAGTGGCGCGGCTCGGTCGAGCACGTCCAGACCGGCCAGCGCGGGTTCTTCCGCCATCTGGACGCGGTGATCGATTTCATGAAGCCGCATCTGGAAGGCATCGGCGTCGATGCCCAGCAGCGTTTCTGGGAGCGCATCTCCACGGTCATGGACGATGGCGAACAGGACCTCGCACACGATCCGGGCCATCCGTCGAAGGCCTTCGCGCCCAAGGAATTCCGGATCGATCTCGGCGCCGCCGCTGCGTCATCCGCTTCCGCCCTCTCTTCTGCGGCCGCCGTCGCTGCATCCGCATCCGCCGCTGCGTCTCCCGACGCGCGGAAGTCCCGCTAGGAGTCCGTCATGGCCGTTATCCGTGCCAACCGCGAATCGATCGATGACCGTTTCAGCGTACTGGGGTTCACCGTGCGCTCCGAACTGCCGCTGTTCGAAATCGCGATCGCGACCGATCCGGAATTGCTCCGGCCGGAACTGCGCACCAAGCGCACCCCCGGCAATTTCCACACCAGCCGTCTGCTGCGCGCTGCACC
>JBAQRU010000133.1:0-6545 GCA_049296025.1 Lysobacteraceae bacterium
GGATGGGCTTCCTCGATACCGCCGGCGGTTCCGCCGTGCACGTGATCGGCGGCTTCACCGCGCTGGGCGCGCTGGTGGTGCTGGGCCCGCGCCTCGGCCGCTTCTCGCGCACCGGCGAGGTCCGCGAAATTCCCGGCCACAACCTGCCGCTGGCGGCGCTCGGCGCGTTCCTGCTCTGGGTGGGCTGGCTGGGCTTCAACGGCGGCGCCGCCGATCCGGATTTCAAGGATCTCGGCGTGATCGTGCTCAACACCCATCTGGGTGCGGCCGCCGGCATCGTCGGCGCGATGCTCACGCTCGCCATCCACCGCCGCCCGCTGCTGATGTCGGCCGTGCTCAACGGTGCGCTCGGCGGTCTGGTCGCGGTTACCGCCGGTGCGAAATACATGGATCCGGGCTTCGCCATCCTCACCAGCCTGATCGGCGGTGCGATCGCGGTGGTCGGCCCGGCGATGCTGCAGCGGATGAAGATCGACGATGTGGTCGATGCGGTTTCGGTACACGGCTTCTGCGGCCTGTGGGGCACCATCGCCACCGGCATGTTCATGCGCGATCATCTGTTCGACCTCCACCAGATCGGCGTGCAAGCGCTCGGTGCCTTTGTCGCCGCCGGCTGGGCGTTCGCCATCGGCTGGGGTCTGTACAAACTGCTGGCCATCACCATCGGCGTGCGCGCCAGCACCGAGCACGAACAGCGCGGCCTGGATTACACCGAGCATTACGAAATCGGCTACGGCGAATTCATGGCCTCGCGCACGCATCGCGATCTGGGCGGCGAGGCCTGATCGATGGCGGCCAACGACAACACCAGCATGGGCCTGAACTATCGGCGGCGGGTGATCTATCACGCGCTGCACGACACGTTTTCCGACCCGCAGGAAGTCCGCCGCTTTTTCGATCTGTGGCAGCGCGACCACAGCCACGAGGCGCATTTCGTGGTGACCCGTTTCGCGGCGGTCGTGGCGAAGAACGCGGGTTTCGATGCGCAGCAACGATCGATCTTCCAGCGACGCCTGTTCCATGGCCTGACCCAGACCTACGACAACCTGCCGCGCGTGCCGGACACCTGGATGCCCGCAGCCGAGCCGGCGGCGGTTCAAGCCGCAGCGTCGTCGCCGTCCGCGTCATCTCCCGCCGAAGCCGCAACGACGGCGCGCGTGGAGCCGCCGGAGTTGATCGTATTCAAGGCCTTCGCACAGACGCTCGCCGCTGCAATCCTGGCCAAGGCCGATCGCCATCCGGGCGTGCTGCTGCAGGCGGTCGGCGATCTTGCCGTCGCAACGGCCGGTCGCGAACAGGAACTGCATCGGATTTTCGAACGCTGGGCGGAAGCGCGCTTCGCCTCCGACGCGTTGCCGAAACTCCAGTCGCAGGACGACCTTCGCCCGCTCGCCCATCTGCTGTATCTGCTCGCCGCCGATCTGCTCGGCCCGATGCAGGCCGATCGCCTGCTGGCGCAGGCCGCGAGCGATGCGGAGCGTCTGCCGGAAGCGTCGATGTTCTCGCCGCAGATGCTGCTGTAGCACGGAAAGCGAAACCGGCCGAAGCCGGATTCGCATGGACAGCAGTCGCATCATCGTCCGTTGCGCAGGCGAGCGATCGCGATCATTTGCAATCAACGCCGGTTCGCGATCCGACTCACGGCCCGATACCGCAGCACAGCGCGGCCGGAAGCGCGACGGGCGGCAGCGGATTGAACTGCGTGGACGGCGAAATCGGCGTGGGCGTCACCACCAGCGAGGTGTACGGCGTCATTGCGGTGACGGCGCCGCTCCACGGCACGCTGCACAGCGTCTTCATGCCGCTGAAGCCCATCCGCACCGAATAGCCGTCGGCAGGATCGGCCAAACCATCCCAGTTGCTGGTCGTCATGCCGACGAAATGCGCGCCATTGCTGCTTTCGGCCACGTCCGCCACCGTTTCTGCACCGGCGAGCCCGGCGCCCTGGGTGCCGTAGCGTTGCCCGGTGTAGCCGCCGGCGATGTACGGCGTGAGATTGATCGGCACCATCAGGTGCGTCCACGCGTCCCGGCTGCTGACGCCCAGATACGCGCCGGTGATGTTGCCGGCGATCAGCAATTGCCCGCTCGGCACCGTGCTGAAGGTGGTGGCGCGGGTGGTGGTCACCGCTTGCGCGGTTTCGCTTTCGTTGGGCGAGCCCCAGTGGACTTGCCGCTGCAGCGCGCAGCCGATGCTGCGATAACTGGCGACGAAGGCCTGCGGCAGCGCGGCGCTGGTGGTGCGGGTTTCGCCGACCGCCGTGAAGCCTGACGCGATGATGGGAGTCCCGCCGTGACGGGTGATGTCGTTGAAGCGCGACAGGCCCTGACCCGGCAACTGCGAACCGCAGATGTACGCGCCGTTGTTGCCGTCGATCTGGAAGACCGCAGCGTTGTTGCCGTAGCTGCCCGCGACCACCAGGTTGTCGGCGAGCGAAGGCGTATCCACTTCGGCGATGCCGCGACCGGTCAACTGCAGGGTGCCGACGGGCACGGCGTAATCGCGCGTCCAGATCAGCGTGCCGTTGCTCCTGATGCGGACCACGCGCACGTAGTTCACGGTGCCGGTGTTGTATTCGGCCAATGCGATCAGATCGCCCGCCGCGGTTCCGAACGCGCCGTCGCCGGTGGTCGCACGGATGATGTCCCAGGCGGTGTGCTTGCCGGCGGTGGTGCCGTAGCTGCGGTGCCAGAGCATGTTGCCGTTGCAATCGACCTTGCTGATGGTCAGATGGGTTTGCAGCGGCGTGGTGAGGGCATCGAACGTACCGACCACCGCGAAACCGGTGCCGTCGGTGTATTCGACGATGCCGCGCCCCTCTTCGGAGCGGCCGCTGTCGTAGCTGAAACGCCACGGCCCGGCGATGGGGTTCGCGGCGTTTTTGCGTTCCACCACGATATTGTTGAACCCGGCCACGGTCGGCGGAACGGTCTGCGTGCCCGTCGCCACCTGGCCACCGCCCGCGCAGAACTGCACATCGGCGACGCCGTGCAACTGTTCCCGATGCGGGTTGAGGCCGGAGTAGACCTCCCAACTCTGCGCGAACCCCGAACCCGGCAACGCAGCGAGCGCGACGAGTACGCTGACAGACAGGGAATGGCGTGTGCGAATCCTTGTTCTCATGACATCCTCTCCTGGGTATGTGCCGATGCCGCGCCATGCGCCATCGGCGGGAGCGGATCCGACGTGCATCGGATCCGCGATGCAGTCAGCGATTCCGGCTTGGCGCCGTGATCGCGGAACGATGGTGTCTGTGCGGACGCGAATACGAGCACGGGCGCAGCGCGCGCGACCACGCCGTGGCATTCATCGAAACGGAAAGGTCGCGCGTGCCCGGCGGCATCGCACGGACGCGTGCATTGCAGGGTGCGTCGCCTGCGTCTCCGTCTGCGTGCATCGCTCGTCTCCTCGAACTCGCGACGATGTCGCGTTCCTTGTTCGTTTGCTCCGGCCCGCAACCGTTGTCGACGGTCCCGGCATTCGCGCCGGAGTCCGGGATCAGCCTACTCCTCGCAACCGGACAACGCGCATCGCGACGACGGACGGCCAACCGGTCGAAAAAGCCGTCGCGACGCCTGCCGCGATCGTTCAGGAAGTCGTGACTCTGGAATCGATCAGGCGGGTGTCGCCGATGTGCGGCGCAGCAGGCCGTAGATCGCCACCAGCACGGCCAGGGCGATGCCGATCGCGCTCCATTCCTTGGCGGTCAGGGTCGCGGTGATCGCCAGCATCGCCAGCAGCGAAATCGCCGGAATCAGCGGACCACCGGGCATCACGAACGGCGCGGCGCCGTTCTGGCGCAGGTCGATGCGCTGCGCACGCCACGCGGCGAGGCTGACGAAACCGTAGGTCAGGCAGATCGCGCCCCCGGAAATCAGCGCCAGCGCATCGAAACTGCCGCCGAGCGCGAGTGCCCACGCCAGGCCCGCATGCACCGCCAGCGCGAGCAGCGGCACGCGGTGCGTCGCGGTGACGCGACCGAAAGCGCGCGGCAGATAGCCGTCGCGTCCCAGTGCGAACACCAATCGCGACGTGCCGAGCAGATTGCCGAGCATGAAGCCGCTCATCGAGATGCAGGCGGTGATCAGCAGCAGCGTGCGGCCCGGCGCCCACAGCGCAGCGGCGGTATCGGCGATCGGCACGCCGCTCTTGGCCAGACCGTCGCCGAGCAGGCCCTGACCGACGATCTGCAGACCGAGGTACAGCAGCACCACCAGCAGGATCGCGGCGATGGTCGCGCGCGGCACGTTGCGCGCGGGATCGCGCAGTTCACCCGACGGCACCAGCGCGGTTTCCATGCCGGAGTAGGCGAACATCACCAGCACCATCGATGCGCCCAGCGCGGACACCGACGGCACATCGCCGAACGAGAAACTCACCTGGCTCCAATCGACGAAGAACACGCCGATGCCCGCGAGCAGGAACAGCGGCAGCAGCTTCAACGTCGCCAGCACCGCGATCGCGCGCGCGCCGAGCTTCACCCCGAACGCATTCAACGCGAACAGCAGCAGATAGACCGCCGTCAGCAGCGCTGCGCGCGCATAGGTGTCCGCGAACGCCGGCACCAGCGTGGCCACCTGCACCGACAGCGCAGCGGCGACACCGGCGCTGGAGGCGATATTGCTGATCCACATCAACGCGCCGGCGAGAAAGCCCGCGAACGGCCCGAACACCGCGGTCAGATACGTGTACGGCCCGCCGGTCGCCTGGGTGCGGCTGCCGATCGCGGCGAAGCACAGCGCCACCGGCACGATCGCCAGTGCCCCGGCCAGCAGCGCCAGCGGCGCCGCGTTGCCCATCTGCGTCGCCAGCGACGACGGCATGCGGAAAATGCCGCCGCCGATGATCACGTTGATCACCGCCGCCGTCAGCGCGAATGTGCCGACCGCACGGATCAGCGCGGCATCGCCTTCGAGCGGGCGGACGGATGCGGGTTCGGACATGGGCGTGGCCTGCGGCGGGCGAAGGGCGAAGCCTCGCACGCGCGTTGCGGTTTGACGAGTGCGCGAATCCCGCCCCCCCCCTGTAGGAGCGACGGAAGTCGCGACAGTCTGCGGCAAGTCTTTCTGTAATCCGTCGCGACTCCCGTCGCTCCCACAGCGGCTCCGATCCGCCACATGCGTTAGCATCGTCGAACCCTCCGGAGGCCCACCATGCGCACGACCCTGCTCGCCCTGTCTCTCGCCTGCGCTCTCGGCGCTCCGCTTGCTTCCGCCGCCGATGGGCAGCGCCCCGAAGTCGGCCAACAGGCCGGGCGACTGCAGCCGAAAGTCCTCGCGTGGCGGCGCGATCTCCACCAGCATCCGGAGCTGGGCAACCGCGAAACTCGCACCGCGAAAGTCGTCGCCGACCATCTGCGTTCGCTCGGCCTGGACGTGAAGACCGGCATTGCCACCACCGGCGTGATCGCGGTGCTCAAAGGCGGCAAACCCGGGCCGCGCATCGCGATCCGCGCCGACATGGATGCGCTGCCGGTCACCGAACGCAACGCGCTGCCGTTCGCCTCGAAAGCCACCTCGACGTTTCGCGGCGAAACCGTCGGCGTGATGCACGCCTGCGGCCACGACGCCCACACCTCGACGCTGATGGGCGTGGCCGAAGCGCTGGTGGCGATGAAGGCCGACCTGCCGGGCGAGATCCTGTTCGTGTTCCAGCCGGCCGAGGAAGGCCCGCCGGATGGCGAAGAAGGCGGCGCCGAGGAAATGCTGGCGCAGGGCATCTTCCGCGACTTCAAACCGGAAGCCGTATTCGGCCTGCATGTATTCAGCACGCTCAACGCCGGGCAATTGGGCTACCGCGCCGGCCCGGCGATGGCCGCGTCCGACCGCTTCAACATCATCATCAAGGGCCGGCAGACGCACGGCTCGCGGCCGTGGGGCGGCGTCGATCCGATCGTCGCCGCCGCCGACGTGATCGGCAGTGCGCAGACGATTGTTTCCCGCCGCCAGAACATCTCGAAGCTGCCGGTCGTGGTCACCTTCGGCGCGATCAAGGGCGGCATCCGCTACAACATCATCCCCGACCAGGTGGAAATGATCGGCACCATCCGCACTTTCGACGAAGGCATGCGCGCGGCGGTGTTCAAGGACCTGCAGAACGTGGCCGAACACGTGGCCGCCGCGCACGGCGCGACCGCCGTATCGCAGATCCCGGACACCAAGGGCAATCCGGTCACCGTCAACGATCCGGCACTCAGCGCGAAGATGCGGCCGAGCCTGGTGCGCGCGGTCGGCGCCGACAACGTGATCGACATGGATCTGAACATGGGCGCCGAGGATTTTTCGTTCTACGCGCGCGAAGTGCCCGGCTTCTTTTTCTTCGTCGGTGCCACACCGAAAGGGCAGGACCCAATCAAGGCGCCGTCGAACCATTCGCCGGAATTCTTCCTTGACGAATCTGCGCTGGACGTCGGCCTGCGCGCGATGCTGCAGGTGACGCTGGATTATCTGCATAACGCACAGTGACTGAAAGCTCATGAAAACATCGCATTTCTGCGTATTGACCGCACTGCTCGTTTCGCTGCCCGCATTGGCGGGCCAGACGCG
>JBAQRU010000134.1:0-3235 GCA_049296025.1 Lysobacteraceae bacterium
CGCCGCATCGGCCACGCGCTGCCGATTCCCGGCGACAGCATCGCGATCTGTTCGTTCGGCGATGCCTCCAGCAATCACGCCACCGCGCAGACCGCATTCAACGCGGCGGCGTGGACCGCGTATCAGAAGCTGCCGGCACCGGTGCTGTACGTGTGCGAGGACAACGGCATCGGTATTTCGGTGAAGACGCCGGACGGTTGGGTGGCGCGCAATTTCCGCAGCCGCCCGGACCTCGATTATTTCTACGCCGATGGTCTCGATCTCGCTGCCGGTTACGGTCAGGTGCGGGCGGCGGTCGAACATTGCCGCAGCACCCGTCGACCGACCTTCCTGCACCTGCGCACCACCCGGATCATGGGCCACGCTGGCACCGACTTCGAAATCGAATGGCGCAATATCGAAGAGCTGTGCGCGGTCGAAGCCAGCGACCCGCTGCTGCGCAGCGCAGCGATCGCGCTGGAGTCCGGCGTCATGTCGAAGGACGACATTCTCGCTCTCTACGAAGAGACGCGGAAAAAATGTTTCGCTGCAGCCGAAGACGCCGACCGTCGCCCGCGCCTGACCTCGCTGGAAGACGTGATGCGTCCGCTGGCGCCGTACACGCCGGACAAGGTCAAGGCCGAGGCGGCGCGCTTCGATTACGCCGACAAACGTGTCGACGCGTTCGGTGGCGAGGCGAAACTGCCTGAAAAACAGCCGGCGAAGCATCTCGCGATCCAGATCAACCAGGCGCTGCACGATCTGTTCTGCAAGTATCCCGAGACCTTGCTGTTCGGCGAGGACGTGGCGCAGAAGGGCGGCGTCTACACGGTCACCAAGGGGCTGCACAAAGCCTTCGGCAACAAGCGCGTGTTCAATACGTTGCTCGATGAAACCATCATTCTTGGTCTCGCCCAGGGTTACGCGAACATGGGCATGCTGCCGATGCCCGAGATCCAGTACCTCGCGTATTTCCACAATGCCTGCGATCAGATCCGCGGCGAGGCGGCCAGTCTGCAGTTCTTCAGCAACGGCCAATATCGCAACCCGATGGTGATGCGGATCGCCTCGCTCGGCTATCAGCGCGGCTTCGGCGGCCATTTCCACAACGACAATTCGATCACCGCGTTGCGCGACATCCCCGGCCTCGTGGTCGGCTGTCCCTCGCGCGGCGACGATGCCGCGACGATGCTGCGCACGCTGATGGCGCTGGCGAAGGTCGACGGCCGCGTCTGCGCGTTCCTCGAACCCATCGCGCTGTACATGACCAAGGATCTTCACGAAGCCGGCGACGGCCTGTGGCTGACCGACTATCCGGCGCCGGATCAGGCGATGACCCTCGGCGAAGGCCGCGTCTATCTTCCGGAAAGCGGCGGGAATGGCGACGATCTGGTCATCTTCACCTTCGGCAACGGCGTGCCGATGAGCCTGCGCGCCGCGCGCGCGATCAAGGCCAAACATGGCTGGAAGGCTCGTGTGGTCGACCTGCGCTGGCTGGTACCGCTCAACGATGCCTTCATCCAGGCGCAGGCCGCCGGGGCGAAGCGGATCATCGTGGTGGACGAGGGCCGCCGCAGTGCCGGGGTGGGTGAGGGCATCATCACTGCGCTGGCCGAGGGCGGGCTTCTTCACGGCGCGCACGGCGAGACGCCGCTGCGGCGAGTGGTCGGCGCTGATACCTTCACTCCGCTGGCCGGTGCGGCTTTCCTGGTGATTCCGTCCGACGGGGACATCGTCGCGGCGGCCGATGCGCTCGCCGGCTGAACGGTGGCGACCCGGCTGCCGGTGCCGTGCTGCGGGCGCCGGTCCGGTGTAGTATCGGACCGTTCCATGGGCACCCCGTTCGTCGGGGCCGCCAAGCTGCCAGCCAAGGAGACAGCGATGAGCCACGAACCCCAATACGCGCACCAGCCCGGGCATCCCGACTACGACCAGTACATGTCGCTCCGGAGCAATTTCGAGAAGATGCATGGCGAGAACGGCATCGATGGCCCCAACCTCAATCACAATGCCACTTCAGCGGCGCTGCGGTCTTTCAAGGCAGAGCTGGCGCGCGAAAACTCGTCGCTTGATCCCAGGTCCGGCGTCGA
The DNA here is from genome assembly GCA_049296025.1 of Lysobacteraceae bacterium. Classification (GTDB taxonomy): domain Bacteria; phylum Pseudomonadota; class Gammaproteobacteria; order Xanthomonadales; family Xanthomonadaceae; genus Lysobacter_I. The sequence goes on from JBAQRU010000134.1 coordinate 2,070, forward strand.
TGGCGTCGTTCTCAGCCGCGCCAACGACCGCAACAGCGATATCGACGGTAAATACGCGATTCTTTATCAAGGCGATCCGAACAGCCCGACCGTCCGTACCCATGCGGTGCCGACGCATGAATTGACCCAGCCGGCCGAGCAGAATCTGCAGGAAATCAACCGGATGAACGAACAGCGTCAGCAGCAGACGATGTCGCAGGAGCGCCAGCAGTCCTACCAGGTGACGCAGGAACAGGATCGGCAGAACATGGGCACGCGCTCGCTGATCTGATCGCCGGAGTGTTTCGACGACTCAGCGCGCCAGACCGTTGCGCAACGGCTCGATCTTCCAGAAAGCCCCGCCCTCGGCGGGGCTTTCGTCTGTCCGGGTATCAGTGCCCTGCCGGGGGAGGTCGATCGGCAGGACCGCAAGCGCCGTCTCCCCGCAGGCACTGACCACGGTTCCGACCACGGCACTGCCCGAAGACAGTTCAGCGCCGGTCGACAACGGCGTTTCGGCGCGGACCAGGGCCAAACTGCGCTTGGCCTGCCCCAGAAAGTGGGTGCGGGCGACGATTTCCTGGCCGGGGTAACAGCCTTTCTTGACGCTGTAGGCGCCCAGACGGTCGAGAGCGAGCTGTTGGGGCGTCCACAGCCCGGATTGGCTGGCATCAAGGCGCGGCCAGCCGTGTTCGAGGTCGGTGCGGCGCCATGTTTCGAGCGCTGTCGGGTCTGCGGGAGCCGCCACCGAGGGTCCGATCCGCAGACTGCGGCCCGGGTGGCCGTCACCGAGATCACCGCTGAAGTCCATTTCGATAATATCGGTGGGCTCGCCGGCCCAATGGTTGCCTGAAGCCAGATCGGACGCGCGGAGCCTGCCGGCCACGTGCAGATCGCCGCGAACGGTGATCGCGACCTTGCTGCGGAACACGAAACGGCGCAATTCCGCCGCGATGACGTCGGCGTCTGCATCCGGAAGCACCATCCACAACGTATTGGCATCCAGACGGATCAGCGCGAACAGGGCGATGACGCGCCCCTTCGGGGTCAGCCAGCCGTTCCAGTGCCATTCCCCGTCGCGCAATGCAGCGACATCGTTCATGGTCTGTGCTTGGGCAAACGCGACCGAATCTTGTCCGTTCACCGCCATTAGACGATGGTCGGGCAAGGAGAACCACGATGTCGAC
>JBAQRU010000135.1:0-9467 GCA_049296025.1 Lysobacteraceae bacterium
GAAGCGCTGCGGCCCATCGCGCCGATCAGGTTGTGCTGGAACTCGCGCCACAGATCAAGATTGCGCTCGGTGAGCTGGTTCATCATCGTCCAGGGCGTCTGCCCGATCATGCCGCCCATCTGCTGCCGGAACTGCTGCTGCTGATCGAGGAAGATCTGCATCGAGCGTTCGAGGTAGTTGCCCATGAAGCCCTGCAGCGAATCTCCGTAGAAACGGATGATGTGGCTGAGCAACTGGGTGGACAGCATCGGTTCGCCGTCCTGTTCGTGCTCGGCGATGATCTGCAGCAGCACCTGCCGGGTCAGGTCGTCGCCGGACTTGGCGTCGCGGACTTCGAAATCTTCGCCGTCCACGATCAGCTGCCGCACGTCCTCAATCGTGATGTAGCTGGAAATCTTGGTGTCGTAGAGACGGCGGTTCGGATACTTCTTGATGATCCGTGAAGCTGGCATGGAGCCTTTACTCTAGAGGACTACAGTCGTCGAGCATGGCGCAGCCGGCGGCGGCTTGCAACTCGCCGCCCGGGAGCGGCCTTGCAGCGCTTCGGGTCCGAAGAGAAATGCCTGCTAAAAACGTTTTCAACCCCGCGCTTGAGCAAGCGCGGCTTCGGCAGCGCTACACCCGGACACCCTTGCGCACGCCGAAGGCCCGGCAGCCTTGGCCCGACACGCATGCGCCGAGCAGGGTTGGACTGGACTCACCAGCCCATGTGGTGGCCGCCGTTGATGTCGAGGTTGGAGCCGGTGATCCAGCTCGCCTGTTCGTCGGCGAGGAAGGCCACGCCGTAGGCGATTTCCTCCGGGGTGCCGAGGCGGCCGGTGGGGATGTCGGCGACGATCTTGGCGCGGACGTCTTCCGGCACGGCCATGACCATGTCGGTGGCGATGTAGCCGGGAGAGATCGTGTTCACGGTCACGCCCAGCTTGGCGTTCTCGCGCGCCAGCGAAATGGTGAAGCCGTGCATGCCGGCCTTGGCGGCGGCGTAGTTGGCCTGGCCGTACTGGCCCTTGAGACCGTTGATCGAGCTGATCTGGATGACCCGGCCCCATTTGCGGTGGCGCATGCCGTCGATCACCGGACGGGTGACGTTGAACACCGAGTTGAGGTTGGTGTTGATCACGTCCTGCCACTGGATCGCGGTCATCCGGTGGAAGGTGCCGTCGCGGGTGATGCCGGCGTTGTTGATCAGGATATCGATCGGCCCGAGCTGGCGTTCGACTTCGCGCACCATCGCTTCGGCTTCTTCGGGAGAACTCACGTCGCCCTTGGCCAGCGCGATGTCGTAACCCTGCGCTTTCAGTTCCGCCTGCCACGCCTTCGCTTTTTCTTCGTTGCGATAGTTGGAGGCGACCTTGTGGCCCATGTCGGCCAGGCGTTTGCAGATGGCGGTGCCGATACCGCCAGTGCCGCCGGTGACCAGTGCGACGCGTGTTGTCATGCTGTTCTCCCGTCCCAAAGTGAGTGTGTATGTGGCGACTGTCGCCGGGTCTTGCGCCAGGCTGGCAGTCCGGTTTCGTTGCGATTCGATGCGTGCCGCCTCTATCCGTACGGATTCTATGCGTCCCCGATGGCGCTGCCATTGTGCAGTGCGGCGAAGCCGATCGGCTTGCGCGGAATCAGTTGGGGATCGAATTCACGCACCGCCCGCGCGAGGGTGCGCTCGACGCTGCCCGAACCGTCCAGCCTGTCCCGGTCTTGCCCCAGGGCCCGCCATGCCAGCCGCAGCGCCGGCAGCGGATCGTCGCCATCCACCGGCAGCGCCGCCATCGATTTGGAGAGCTTCGCGCCGTGCGGATCGATGATCAGCGGCAGGTGCATGTAGGCGGGTGTCGGCAGCGCCAGTGCGCGCTGCAGCAGGATCTGTCGCGGGGTGGAATCCAGCAGGTCGGCGCCACGGACGATATGGGTGATGCGCTGTTCGGCATCGTCGACCACGACCGCGAGCTGATAGGCCCAGAAACCGTCGGCGCGCAGCAGCACGACATCGCCCACGTCGGCGGCGACGTCCTGGGTGACGCGGCCGTGCAGGCCATCCTCGAAAGTCACGACGCTGCCGTCCTCCACCCGCAGCCGGACCGCAGCTTCCGTGCGGGACGGGCGATCGCGGCAACTGCGGTGGATGCCGTTGGCGGCGGCCAGATCGCTGCGGCTGCAGTGGCAGGGAAAGGCCCGTCCATTCGCGAGCAGGCGGTCCAGCGCGGCGCGATACAGCGGATGGCGCTCACTCTGGCGCACGACCGGCGCGTCGGAGACCAGCCCGAAGCCGGCCAGCGTGCGCAACTGCGCGTCGGCGGCGCCGGGTACTTCGCGCGGCGGGTCCAGGTCTTCGACCCGCACCCACCATTCGCCATCGGCGCGACGCGCCATCAGCCAACTGCCGAATGCGGCGACCAGAGAACCGAAATGCAGCGGCCCCGTGGGCGAGGGCGCGAAGCGGCCGCGATAAGGCGTGGCGTGAACCATGTCGGTCGAAGGCATCGAAACTGTCTGACGGCTGTCTGCGGTGGCGGTGCGATCGGCGATGCCGCTTGTGCCGTCTGGACCGGTCCCCACTGTACACGGGACCGCGACCTCCCCCTATCGCAACGGTGTCCACCATGTTCAAACGCATTGCCCTGTTCCTTGCCACCAACCTTGCCGTGCTGGCGCTGCTCAGCGTGGTCATGGCGGTGTTCGGCATCGATCCGCGCAGCAACGCCGGCCTGCTGGTGATGGCCGCGATGTTCGGCTTCGGCGGTTCGATCATTTCACTGCTGATCTCGAAGTGGATCGCGAAGAAAACCACCGGCGCGCATGTCATCGGCGAGCCGCGCAACGAGACCGAGCGCTGGCTGCTGCAGACCGTGCGCCGCCAGGCCGAAGCCGCCGGCATCGGCATGCCCGAAGTCGCGATCTACGATGCACCGGAGATCAATGCCTTCGCTACCGGCGCCAACCGCAACAACGCGCTCGTGGCGGTGTCGACGGGCCTGCTGCGCGCGATGCAGCGCGACGAAGCCGAAGCGGTGCTCGCGCACGAGGTGAGCCACGTCGCCAACGGCGACATGGTGACGATGGCGCTGCTGCAGGGCGTGCTGAATACCTTCGTGATCGTGCTGGCGCGTCTGGTCGGGCGGGTCGTCGACGGCATGCTCGGCGGCCAGCGCGACGACGGCAGCGTCGGTATCGGTTACTACGCGGTGGTGTTCGTGCTCGACATGGTCTTCGGTGTACTCGCCAGCATCATCGCGATGTGGTTCTCGCGCTGGCGCGAGTTCCGTGCCGACGCTGGCGGTGCGCAGTTGGCCGGCCGCCACAAGATGATCGCAGCGCTGGAACGCCTGTCCGCAACCTACGGCACCAGCACGCTGCCGAAACAGGTGCAGGCGTTCGGCATTTCCGGCGGCGTCGGTCACGGCATGCGCCGGCTGTTCCTCAGCCATCCGCCGCTGGAAGAGCGCATCGCGGCGTTGCGCAATGCGGCCCCTGTTGCGGTCGATGCGCGTCGGGGCGTGGTGTCCTGAATTCGATCGTAGTCGCCTGAAATCGAAAAGCCTGCCTTTCGGCTAATGCCGGTCAGTTAAGCCTGATGGGCATGACTCACGACGAGAGATTTTCCTCCCTCCCTTCAACCGCAGGTTGAGGGGGTGAGGAGGCATGCTGCGAGCCACCGGCTCGCATGCCGACGAACGCCAGTCTGTCATGCAGACTGGCCGGACGGGTTGGGGAGGGGTGATTTTGCCGCCAAGAGCACCCCCTCCCAACCTCCCCCTGCGCTTCGCGCAAGGGGAGGAGGAATTCTGCAAACGCGACGAGGCCTAACTGACTGGCATTAGCCTTTCGGCGGGCTTTTCGTTGGCGTCGCAAGAAAACGGTCGTCGCGAAAAAGATTACTCGAAGTCGTAATTCATGTCGGGTCCGGCGGTGGCCAGGAAGTGGCCTTCGACGTAATCGACGCCGGCCGAGAACAGGATCGACATGCTGGCCGCATCCTGCACGAACTCGGCGATGGTGAGGATGTCGAGGTCGCGGGCCCTGCGCGCGATGTCGCGCACGCGCTGCTGGCTTTCCGGATTCTTCGGGAGGTCCTCGATGAAGCTGCGGTCGATCTTGAGCAACTGCGGCTGCACGTGGGTGAGCAACTGGAACGAATCGAGGCCGGCGCCGAACTGTTCCAGCCCCAGACGGCAGCCGAACCGGTTTACCGCCGCCGCGAACTGCTGCACCGCATGCAGATGGGTGAAGACCTTGGCTTCCTGCAGTTGCAGGGCGAGGTATTCGCCGGAGGCGCCGCGCATCGCCAACTGCTCGCCGATGAAGACAGGCAGTGCGTCGTTGTGCAGCGAGGCCTGCGACACCTTGACCAGCAGCGTCACCGGTTTGCCGCTGTGTTCGCGCTGGGCGATCAGTTCGATCGCGCGCTCCACCACGTAGCGGTCGATCAGTTCCAGCATGCCGTGGTCTTCGGCGATCTGCAGGAAGTTGCTGGGCGAAATCAGGTCGCCGTCGCCGCCTTCGAGCCGCAGGAAGGTGTCGTAGACCGGCTGGTTGTCGCCCTGCAGGTTGATGACCGGCTGGAAATGCAGGGTGAAGCGTTTCTGGTCGAGCGCTTCGCGCAGCCGCTCCACCCAGGCCTGGATGCGCTCGGTTTCGGCGCGGTCCACCGCGTTGGGATCGAACAGTTCGAGACGGTTGCCGCCGATGCCGGCTGCCGACTGCACGCCCTGATTGGCTTTCGCGAGTACCTGGCTGACGCTGGCGTTCTTCTCGCTGATCTGCACGCCGCCGATGCTGGCGGTGATCACGCTGGAGCGTTGGCCGATGGCGAAGACTTCAGCGGCGAAGGTGTTGCAGATGCGGGTCGCGAGCGTCGAGGTGGCGGCGTGGTCGCTGTTGCGCAGCAGCACCGCGAGGCTGTTTTCGGAGAAGCGCGCGGCGATCGCGTGTTCGTCCAGCTCGCTGCGCAGGCGTTCGGCGATCGCGGCCATGATGGTGTCGGCCGAATCCAGGCCGATCTCGTGCAGCAGGCGCTGGTAGTGGTCGGGTTCGATCAGCAGCAGGCCGTGCTGGGTGCCGTTCTGGGCGGCGTCGGCCACTGCGCTTTCCAGCGCATGCAGGAAGGTCGGGCGGTTGAGCAGGCCGGTGACCTGATCGCGCTGGCGCAGTTCCTCGACCTTGCGGGCCAATTCGGGGTCGGCGGTTTGTTCCTGGCGGCGGAAGATCACCTGCTGGCAGGCTTCGCCTTCGTATTGGGCCAGGGTGAATTCCATCACCGCCGGGAAGGCGTTGCCTTCGATGTCGCGCGCTTCCAGTTCGTAGCGCGGCGGCGGCAGCTCGCCCTTGCTCATGCTCTTGAGCAGTTGCTTGAAGTTCTCGACGTACTTCGGGCCGACCAGATCGAGCAGCGACATGCCCTCGATATCCTCGAACGACTCGTAGCCGAACATGTCGAGGTAGGCGGCGTTCGCGCGGATGTGCATGCCTTCGTGGACGTAGGCGATGGGCTCGCGCGAGGATTCGATCAGCGCGTCGCAGCGGCGCTCGGTTTCGCGCACCTGCGCTTCGAGCCGGCGTTGGGCGCGGCGGGCTTCGAGATCCGCCCATTCGCGGCGCACGGTCGCCAGCAGTTGCGGCGGCTTGTGGCGCAGCGCCAGCGAGCGGACGCTGCCGCCGAGCAGTTCAGAGAAGCTTTCTGTGTCCACATCCTCAATCACCGCCACCAGCGCCGTGTCCTTGCCGCTGGTGGCGACCTGCTGCTGCACTTCGGCGAGCGGAATCGAGCGGCAGGGGTGCGCGGCCAGAACCAGATCGACCTGTTGCGCCAGCAGCATCGTGGCGAGTTCGCCTGCGGTGGTGGGGCGCAGTGGGCGCACCGCGATGCCTGCATTCCGCAGACCGCTCACGATACCTTCGGCTTCCTCGACACTGTCATCGACCAGCATCAGACGCAGTGCGGGGTCCTGGCTTCTCGACATGCGTGGGCTCTCCGTGGGGTACAGCTATGGTACGTCGTGAAGGCGCTCGATGCCTCTACGACTTTGCGACAACGGACCCGTTCCAGACAACCGCACCGACAGCGGGCGCTTGCCCGGGTCGCCGGCCACTTCGCGCACCAGCTTCGGCACCAGATAGCCCGACAGTCGCGCCATCAGCGCCGCGTGCAGCGCCAGCGCGGTGTCGTCGTCGACCTCGAAATGCGCCGCACCCGCAACCCGATCCAACTGGTGCAGGTAGTAGGGCAACGCGCCGGCGGCGAAGCCGCGCTCCGACAGCGCGGCGAGCGCATCCGCGCTGTCGTTGACGCCGCGCAGCAGCACCGCTTGATTGAGCACCGTGGCGCCCGCAGCCCGCAGCCGCGCCAGTGCGGCGTCGACGGCGGCGTCGAATTCGTTGGCGTGGTTGGCATGGATCACCGCCACCGTCGGCCAGGGCAGGGCGCGCAGCCATGCGCCCAGTTCGGGATCGACCCGCTCCGGCAGCACCACCGGCAGCCGGGTGTGGATGCGCAGACGGCGCAGGTGCGGAATGGTCGCCAACTGCGCGGTCAGTTCGGCCAGCTTCGAGGTGCTCAGCGACAGCGGATCGCCGCCGGAGAGGATGACTTCTTCGATGCCGGCATCCGAACGGATCGCATCGACCGCCTCGCACCACTGGCCGGCGGCGGCGGTTTCTGCGGCGTAGGGAAAATGACGGCGGAAGCAGTAGCGGCAGTGCACCGCGCAGCTGCCGGTGGCGATCAGCAGCGCCCGTCCGCGATATTTGTGGATCACCCCGGTCGCGGCCTTCGCCGCCGCATCGCCGACCGCGTCCAGGCTGAAGCCCGGCATCGGCCGCAACTCATCATCAAGCGGCAGAACCTGGCGCAGCAGCGGGTCGTGGGGGTCGCCATGACGCATCCGCGCCACGAACCCGCGCGGGACCCGCAGCGGGAATTGTGCTGCGGCTTCGGCGGACAATCCGGGTACCCGATCCCCCAGCCCGAGCAGGTCCAGCAACTCCCCCGGGTCGCGGATCGCATCCCGCCACAGCCGCTTCCAGTCGCCGCCGGGCAGGGCGATGGCAGGGGTGGGCTGCAGGGTGGGGGAGGCTGCGGGTATCATTGGCGGTTCGGTGAGTGGCGTCATGCCGGAACGCAGCGGCGTTCCGGGGCCCAGCCTCCCATTCTAGCTGTCCACGGGTGCTGTCGACCCGGGGCGGACCCGCAGACCGCATCCACGCACATCCACATCAGTCAGGAGCACCCATGGCCAGCCTGGGCATGAACGACGTCAAGAACGGCCAGAAAATCCTGGTCAACAACGATCCTTGCGTCATCACCGAGACCGAATACGTCAAGCCGGGCAAAGGTCAGGCCTTCACCCGCATCAAGTACCGCAACATCAAGTCGGGGCGCGTGGTCGAAATGACCATGAAGGCCACAGACTCGCTGGAAGTGGCCGACGTGGTCGACACCGATATGCAGTTCCTCTACAACGACGGCGAATACTGGCACTTCATGAACCCGGAAAGCTTCGAGCAGGTCCAGGCCGACAAGGCCGGCATGGGCGGCGCCGAAAAATGGCTGAAGGGCGAGGAACAGTGCGTGGTCACGCTGTGGAACGGCTCGCCGATCACCGTGCAGCCGCCGAACTTCGTCGAACTGAAGATCGTCGAGACCGACCCGGGCGTCCGCGGCGACACCTCGGGCGGCGGCGGCAAGCCGGCGGTGCTGGAAACCGGCGCCGTGGTCCGCGTGCCGCTGTTCGTGAGCCAGGAAGAGATCATCAAGGTCGATACCCGTTCCGGCGAATACTTCAGCCGCGTGAAGTGATTGATTCGCAGAGGTCCCGCCCACGCTGAACACAACATGCGGTGACCTGGAAACCGCGCGTGCGGCTGGCAGGCAGTGAATTGCGGTGTTGTTCGGCCATCGCCAGCCAAGTGGTCAGAAGCCCGCCATCGGCGGGCTTCTGCATTTGAATTGGAGCCAATCGCCCACAGCCTTGATGAAGGTTTCCTTCTCCCCGCATGGCCGGGAGAAGGTGGCGCGTAGCGCCGGATGAGGGGCCAACGCCGCCACAATGCGTCCCGAAGAGCACCGCTCGCCTGGCCTGCGGCCACCCTCTCCCCGTGCGAAGCACAGGGAGAGGGAACAGCTTTGGGCTTTCTGTGCGACATGGAATCTCCCGCAGCGTCGGGAATGCGACAATGCCGCCATGACCTATCAGCCCGTTTCCGAATCCCTGACGCCCCAATCCTGCGACCTGCTGATCGAGGCCCGATACGTGGTCCCGGTCGAGCCGCGCGGCGTCGTGCTCGAACATCATGCGGTCGCGGTGCGCGACGGGGCGATCCTCGCGCTGCTGCCGATCGAAGAAGCGCGCCGGCTGTTCACCGCGCGCGAAACCGTAACGCGACCCGAGGGCGTGCTGATCCCGGGCCTGGTCAACGCCCACTGCCACAACCCGATGACGCTGATGCGCGGCGTGGCCGACGATCTGCCGCTGAAACAGTGGTTGCAGGAACACATCTGGCCGATCGAGGGCGCGATCATGGGCCCCGACTACGTCGCCGATGGCGTCGCTTTCGCGATCGCCGAGATGCTCCGGGGCGGCACCACCTGTTGCAACGAAAACTACTTCTTTCCCGACGTGCAGGCCGCGACCTACAAACGCTACGGCTTCCGCGCGCGCGTCGGCCTGCCGGTGATCGATTTCCCCACCGCCTGGGCGAAGAGCGACGACGAGTATTTCGATCGCGCCGGCGAAGTCCACGACCAGTGGCGCGACGATGCGCTGATCGCAACGGCCTTCGCGCCGCATGCGCCGTACACCGTGTCCGACGACAATTTCGAGCGCATCCGCATGCTCGCCGACCAGCTCGATATCCCGGTGCATCTGCACACGCACGAGACCGCGCAGGAAGTGCGGCAGTCGCAGGACAAGCATGGCCAGCGTCCGCTGGCGCGGCTGGATCGCCTGGGCCTGGTCAACGATCGCCTGATCGCGGTGCACATGACCCAACTCACCGACGCCGAGATCGCGCTCTGCGCCGCGCGCGGGGTCAGCGTGGTGCATTGCCCGGAATCGAATCTGAAACTGGCCTCCGGCTTTTGTCCGGTGGCCAGGCTCGAACGCGCCGGCGTCACCGTCGCCATCGGCACCGACGGCTGCGCCAGCAACAACGATCTCGACATGTTCGGCGAGCTGCGCACCGCCGCGCTGCTCGCGAAAGCCGTCGCCGACGACGCCGCCGCGTTCGATGCCGCCAGCGCGCTGCATGCAGCCACGCTCGGCAGCGCCAGGGCGATGGGCTTCGATCATCTGGTCGGCTCGATCGAACCGGAAAAACAGGCCGATCTGGCCTGCATCGATTTGTCGTCGCTGGAAACCCAGCCGCTGCACCACGTGCTGTCGCAACTCGTCTACGCCACCGGCCGCCAGCAGGTCAGCGACGTGTGGATCGCCGGCAAGCCGAAACTGCGCGACCGCATCCTGGTCGACATGGAC
>JBAQRU010000136.1:0-17504 GCA_049296025.1 Lysobacteraceae bacterium
CACCAACACCAATCCGCGCCTGCGGACCGCGATCGACAAAGGCCTTGCGGTCAACATGACCAAGGAAGTGATCGAACGCGCGATCAAGAAAGCCACCGGCGAACTCGAAGGCGTCGAATACGAGGAAGTGCGCTACGAGGGCTACGCTCCCGGCGGCGTCGCGGTGATCGTCGACTGCCTGACCGACAACAAGGTCCGCACCGTCGCCGACGTGCGCCATGCCTTCAGCAAATGCGGCGGCAATATGGGTACCGAGGGCTCGGTGTCCTTCATGTTCAAGAAGCTGGGCGTGCTGTCGTTCGCGGCCGGCGCGGACGAAGACCGTATCACCGAAGCCGCGATCGAAGCCGGCGCCGACGATGTGGTGGTGTATCCCGAAGACGGCGCCATTGATGTGATGACCGCGCCGGACGCGTTCGTCGCGGTGAAGGCGGCGATGGAAGCCGCCGGCCTGAAGCCCGACATCGCCGAAGTGGCCTATCGCGCCGACAACGATATCGCCGTCGTCGGCGAGACCGCGCAGCAGGTCGCGAAACTGCTGCGCTGGCTCGAAGACCTCGACGATGTGCAGAGTGTGTACTCCAACGCCGATCTTGGCCAAGACGCGTACGCCTGAGCGGATCCGCCGAGCGCAACGAAGTGACCCGTATCCTCGGCATCGACCCCGGTTCGCAGCGCACCGGCGTGGGCATCATCGATGTCGACGCGGCGGGCAAGACCACGCATGTGTTCCACGCGCCGCTGAACCTGCTGTCCGCCGATGAGGACACGCGCGACAACTTCCCGCTGCGGTTGAAGCGTCTGCTGGCAGGGCTGGGCGATATCCTCGATACGCATCGCCCCGATGAAGTGGCGATCGAAAAGGTGTTCATGGCCCGCAATCCGGACTCGGCGCTCAAGCTGGGTCAAGCGCGCGGCGCCGCGATCTGCGCGGTGGTCATGCGCGACCTGCCGGTGCACGAATATGCAGCGAAAGAAGTGAAGTTGGCCGTGGTCGGCAGCGGCGGCGCCGACAAGGCCCAGATCCAGCACATGGTCGGCATGATGCTCAACCTCAAAGGCAAGCTGCAGGCCGACGCCGCCGATGCGCTGGCGATCGCCATCACCCACGCGCACGTGCGCGCCACGGCATTGCGCCTCGGCGTGAACGCGCGCCAGGCGTGGAGGAAGTGAAGTCATGATCGGTCGTCTCAAAGGCACGCTCATCCACAAGCAGCCACCCTGGCTGGTGGTCGATGTCCACGGCGTCGGTTACGAACTCGAAGCGCCGATGAGCACCATCTACGACCTGCCGGAGCTCGGTCGCGAAGTGGTGCTGTTCACCCATTACGCACAGAAGGAAGACAGCGTCTCGCTGTACGGCTTCCTGCGCGAATCCGAGCGCCGTCTGTTCCGTGACGTGCAAAAAGTCAGCGGCATCGGCGCGAAGATCGCGCTGGCGGTGCTGTCGGGCGCGAGCGTCGACGAATTCGCGCGGCTGATCCAGACCGGCGATGTCACCGCGCTGACCCGCATTCCCGGCATCGGCAAGAAAACCGCCGAGCGCATGGTGGTGGAACTGCGCGACCGTGCAGCGGATTTCGTCACCGGCAGCGCCACCGCGAGTCTTGGCATTGGCGCCGATGCGCAATCCGAAGCCACCAGCGCACTGTTGCAGCTCGGCTACAAGCCGGTGGAGGCCGCGCGGATGGCGCGCGACGCCACCGCTGCGGGCGACGATGCCGCCGCCATCATCCGCAAAGCGCTGCAGTCCGCACTGCGCTGAGCCTCCATTTCCGTCGCCCCGTGCGCCGATTACGGCAGATTCTTTCGATGAGCCAAGCTTCCAATCAAGAAACATCCCATTCCCATGGCGGCCACGGCTCGGCCGGCATGGCCGCGCTGGTCGCGGGCGCGGTCGGCGTGGTGTTCGGCGACATCGGCACCAGCCCGCTGTACACCATCAAGGAAATGTTCCACCCGCATTTCGGGCTGACGCCCGATGCCGAAACGGTCAAGGGATTGCTGTCGCTCGGCTTCTGGTCGCTGCTGTTGGTGGTCACGCTGAAATACGTGATCGTGATCATGCGCGCGGACAACGAAGGCGAGGGCGGAATCATGGCGCTCACCGCGCTCGCGCAGCGCAGTCTCAAATCCGGTTCGCGCTTGAGTTATGCCGTCGGCATCCTCGGCATCTTCGGCGCGGCGCTGTTTTTCGGCGACGGCATGATCACCCCGCCGATCACCGTGCTCGGTGCGGTCGAAGGCCTGGAAGTGATCTCGCCGGTATTCACGCATTGGGTGGTGCCGATCAGTCTGGTGATCCTGTGTGGATTGTTCGCGATGCAGCGCTTCGGCACCCAGAAGGTCGGCAAGGCGTTCGGCCCGGTGATGATCACCTGGTTCATCGTGCTGGCGGCCTTCGGGACCTACAACATCGCCCAGAACCCGATCGTGCTCGAAGCGATGAATCCGTACTGGGCGTGGAATTTCTTCGCGACCCACAACTGGCATGCGGTGCTGATTCTCGGCGCGGTGGTGCTGACCGTCACCGGCGGTGAGGCGCTGTACGCCGACATGGGGCATTTCGGCAAGAAACCGATCCGCTGGGGCTGGTTCGCTTTCGTGCTGCCCGCGCTGGTGCTGAACTATTTCGGCCAGGGCGCGGTGCTGCTGGCGAATCCGGCAGCGGTCGCCAATCCGTTCTACATGTCGATCCCCGACTGGGCACAGATTCCGATGCTGGTGCTGGCGACGGTGGCCGCCGCGGTGGCGTCGCAGGCGGTGATCACGGGCGCGTTCTCGGTCACCCGCCAGGCGATCCAGCTCGGCTATCTGCCGCGACTGGCGATACGCTATACGTCGAAGGACACGATCGGCCAGATCTACGTCCCGTCGATCAACTGGATGCTGCTCATCGCGGTGATCGTGCTGGTGCTGGCGTTCCGCAGTTCGACCGCACTGGCCACGGCATACGGACTGTCGGTCACCGGCACGATGCTGATCGACACCCTGCTGCTGGCGATCGTCGCCTACACGCGCTGGCCGGACACGCGGAAGTGGGTGCTGCCGCTGTGCGGATTGTTCCTGCTGATCGATCTGGCGTTCCTGTTCGCCAATGGCGCCAAACTGATGAGCGGCATCGGTGCCTGGGTACCGCTGTTCATTGGCATCACCGCATTCACGATGATGCGTACCTGGCGTCGCGGCCGCGAGCTGCTGCACGCCGAAATCCGCAAGGAAGGCATCCAGCTCGATACCTTCCTGCCCGGCCTGATGCTGGCACCGCCGGTGCGGGTGCCGGGCACGGCGGTGTTCATGACCGCCGACAAGACCGTGGTGCCGCACGCGCTGATGCACAACCTCAAGCACAACAAGGTGCTGCACGAGCGCAACGTGTTCCTGACCGTCGACACGCTCAACGTGCCGATCGCGCCGCACGAAAAACGTCTGAATATCGAATCCATCGGCAACGATTTCTATCGCGTCATCATCCGTTTCGGTTTCATGGAAACACCGGATGTGCCGCTGGCGCTGATGCGCAGCTGCGACAAGGGCGGGATCTATTTCGACCCGATGGACACGACCTATTTCGCCAGCCGCGAGACCATCATCGCCAGCGCCAATCGAGGCATGCCGGTGTGGCGCGACAAGCTGTTCGCGGTGATGCATCGGAACGCGGCTTCGGCGACCGGGTTCTTCCGGATTCCGGGCAACCGTCTGGTCGAACTGGGCTCGCAGGTGCAGATCTGATGGTGGACTCAGCGGCTTCTTTGCCTGTGCGTGATCAGCGGAATTGCCACCGTTTCGCTTCCACCGGCCGTGGGCACGGCCCGAGCATCGTCATGCCCCAAATTCTGTCTGGGCCGCCATAATCCCCGCATGACCACAGACCGCATCATCGCCAGCGGCGCCAGCCGCGAAGACGACGTCGTCGACGCCACCATCCGGCCGAAACGATTGGACGAGTACCTCGGCCAGCAGCCGGTGCGCGAGCAGATGTCGATCTACATCGAAGCGGCCAAGCGTCGCGGCGAAGCGCTGGACCATGTGTTGATCTTCGGGCCGCCGGGCCTGGGCAAGACCACGCTCAGCCATGTCATCGCCAACGAACTGGGCGTCAATCTGCGCGTCACCTCGGGGCCGGTGATCGAGAAGGCCGGCGATCTCGCCGCGCTGCTCACCAATCTGCAGCCGCACGATGTGCTGTTCGTGGACGAGATCCACCGGCTGTCGCCGATGGTCGAGGAAGTGCTGTATCCGGCGATGGAGGATTTCCAGCTCGATATCATGATCGGCGAAGGCCCTGCGGCGCGTTCGATCAAGCTCGATCTGCCGCCGTTCACGCTGATCGGCGCGACCACCCGCGCCGGGCTGCTGACCGCGCCGCTGCGTGACCGTTTCGGTATCGTCCAGCGGCTTGAGTTCTACAGTGCCGAAGAGCTGACCCGGATCGTGCGCCGTTCGGCGCAGATCCTCGGCATCGACTGCGCCCCCGAGGGCGCCGATGAAATCGCCCGTCGCTCGCGCGGCACCCCGCGCATCGCCAACCGCCTGCTGCGCCGGGTCCGCGACTTCGCGCAGGTGAAGGCTGCGGGACACATTGACCATGATGTCGCCCGCGCCGCGATGCTGATGCTGAAGGTCGATCCGGAAGGCTTCGACGATCTCGACCGTCGCCTGCTCAACCTCATCATCGAAAATTTCGACGGCGGCCCGGTCGGCGTGGAGTCGCTGGCGGCGGCGCTGTCGGAAGAGCGCGGCACGCTGGAAGACGTGATCGAGCCCTACCTGATCCAGCAGGGCTTTCTGGTGCGCACCGCGCGCGGACGCATGGCGTCGCAGAAAGCGTATCGGCATCTGGGTCTGAAGCCGAAACCGGGTGCGGCGGGCCTGTTCGTGGATACGCCGGATGCATAGGAACCGCAGGCCGGATATCGCGATTCGGAGCGGTTCCGGGTTACGTTCAACCATCGCGACAGCACGGTTTCCAACATGAACGCTGCATTCACTCACCCCGTCCGCGTTTACTGGGAAGATACCGACGCCGGTGGCGTTGTTTATCACGCGCAGTACTTGGCGTTTCTCGAGCGCGCCCGCACCGAATGGCTGCGCGCGCACGGATACGGTCAGGAACTTCTGCGTCTGCAGCACGATCTGGTGTTCGCGGTGCGGGCGATGTCGATCGACTTCCGTCTGCCCGCGCGTCTGGACGATGCGCTGCAGGTCGGCGTGGCGTTGCGCCAATGCCGGCACGCGAGTCTGGTGATCGCGCAGACCGTCGAACGCGACGGCGTGCGTTTGCTGGATGCGGAGGTGCGGATCGCGGCGCTGCGCGCGTCCGACTTCCGCCCCCGGCCGATTCCGGATGCGCTCTACCCCCAGCTGAAGGCGTTGCAGGAAGCCGCGTCGGAACACCTCAATCCATCGAACGCGGAGTAATCGAAAGATGTTTTCACAAGCGATGCTGCTGCAGGCCACCGCCATCGAGCCGCTGTCCGACGCGGCGGGCGCGGCCAGCGCGCAGGGCGGCGGCTTGAATTACCTGCAACTGATCCTCGATGCCAGCCTGCCGGTGCAATGCGTGATGGCGCTGCTGCTGCTGGCCTCGGTGGCCTCCTGGGTCATCATCTTCCGCAAGAAGCGCGTGCTCGACCGCGCGCAGAACGAAGCCGATGGTTTCGAAGAGCGTTTCTGGGCCGGCGCCGATCTCGGCCGGATCTACGCCGAAGCCAGCGGCCGCAAACAGCAGATCAGCGGCCTCGAAGCGATCTTCGAAGGCGGCATGCGCGAATTCAACCGCGTGCGCCAGCGTCGCGGCATGGATGCGCGCACCCAGCTCGAAGGCGCGCAGCGCGCGATGCG
The DNA here is from genome assembly GCA_049296025.1 of Lysobacteraceae bacterium. Taxonomy (GTDB): domain Bacteria; phylum Pseudomonadota; class Gammaproteobacteria; order Xanthomonadales; family Xanthomonadaceae; genus Lysobacter_I. The sequence continues at coordinate 5,845 of JBAQRU010000136.1, forward strand.
CGCAACCGTCTCGCGCGAGCTCGACGGCCTGGAACACAACCTCGAATTCCTCGCCAACGTCGGTTCGATCAGTCCATACGTGGGTCTGTTCGGCACCGTGCTCGGCATCCTGATGTCGTTCCACGGACTTGCCACGATGAAGGAAGCGACCATCGCCACGGTCGCGCCGGGCATCTCCGAAGCCCTGCTGGCGACCGCGATGGGTCTGTTCGCGGCGATTCCCGCCGTGTGGGCCTACAACCGGTTCGCCACACGGGTGGAACGCCTCGCGGTGCGCTACGACACCTTCACCGAAGAGTTTTCCTCGATCCTGCAGCGCCAGGCGCATATCGAAGAGGCATAAGACAAACCCCGATCACCCGTCATTCCCGCGAACGCGGGAACCCAGCGACTTCACGGCGATTGAATCCAGCGCGCAAGCCGATTGCTCATTGGTTTGGATTCGGACGTAAAGGCAAAGACGCTGGATCCCCGCGCTCGCGGGGATGACGATCAAGAACAACCGCGGTTTTTCAAGAACAACAGGTGTTTCCATGGCCGTCACCGCCTCCGGGCGCCGCATCCGCAAGCGCAAGCTCAAAGCCGAGATCAACGTCGTGCCGTACATTGACGTGATGCTGGTGCTGCTGATCATCTTCATGGTGACCGCGCCGCTGCTGAACCTCGGCACCGACATCAATCTGCCGCGATCGCGGGCCAAATCGCTGGAAACGCCGAAAGATCCGATCGTCGTCAGCGTTTACGCCGACGGCCGCTACGCGTTGATGCTGGAGCGCGGCAAGAACCGCGAGATGACCGCCGCCGACATCACCGCGGAACTGAAAGCCATCCACGGCCAGAACGACGGCGCCACGGTGCTGGTCAACGGCGAGCGCGAGGCCAGCTACCAGACGCTGATGCAGGGCATCGACCTGATCAAGGATGCCGGCATCACCAAGGTGAGCCTGGTCAGCCTGCCGGCGGACGGGAAATAAGCGCCATGCGCGAAAACCGCGCCGACACTGTGCTCGCCGTCGCTTTCGCGTTGTTGTTGCACGCGGTGCCGCTGTTGTTGCTCTTGGTTGCTTCTCTGCTGCGCGCACCGCCACCCTCCGCTGCCGGCGAACCGATCAGCGCCGATGTCGTCGATCTCAACGCGCTTTCGGCCAGCATGCGCAGCGCGTTGCGGCGCGAACCCGAACCCTTGGCGCAGGCGACACCACCGCCCGAGCCGCAGCCGGAGGCGTTGGACGAGCCGCTGCCGGAAGAGTCGCTGCCCGAACCTCTGGAGGAAACGCCACCCGAACAGCAGTTGCAGCCGCAGGAGCAACTGCCCGATCCGGACGACATCGATCAGCAAGAAGTGAAGTCCGATTCCACGTCGTCCGACACCGCCGCGCGCGAACAGGAAGCGAAGCAGCGCCAGGCCCAGGTCGATCTGACCGAGCGCGAACGTCAGCAGCAGGCCGAACAGAAAGCCCGCACTTCGATGGAGCTTGAGCGCCAGCGCCAGCTCACCGATATCCGCCGGCAGCGGGCGGAACAGCGGCGTGCGATCGATCTGGCGCAGGAGAAGATCGATCAGATCGCCGATCGCGAAGCGCGGCGCGCATCCGCTGCCGCCGCCAACGCCAACGCCAGCCCGCCGCCGGGCAATCGCGGTACCGAACCGAATCTCAGTGCCGCCTACACGAAGGCGCTGACCGACGCGATCCGCAACAACTGGACCCAGCCGGACAATGTCTCGTCGCTGCAGGTCTGCAAGATCATGATCCGGCAGATCCCCGGCGGCGAGGTCATCGACGCCCAGGTCGACCCGTCCTGTCCCTACGACGAACAGGGCCGGCGTTCGGTCGAAGCCGCCGTGCTCAAGGCGCAGCCGCTGCCGTACCGGGGCTTCGAGAGCGTGTTCAGCCGCAACCTGACCATCAATTTCCGGGCCGAAGACCGTTGAAACCGATCGTGCATGGCCGCCCGAGTCCGGGTTCATTCATCTTTCTGACCGCTTTCGCGGCCAAGCTGTCCGCTCCCGTGAGTTGCCCGGATACCCGATGACCCGATCCCTGTCGCTGAAGACGATGCTTCCGGAAACATTCCAAGTGAAGAACCTGCTTTCGAAAGCCTTCCTGTTCGCACTGCTGCTGCCCTTCGCAGCGTTCGCCCAATCGCGCGGACTGGAGATCGACATCGTCGGCGGCAATGCCTCGGCAATGCCGATCGCCGTGGTGACCATGCCGTATCAGGGCGCCGGTACGCCGCCACCGACCGATGTCGCCAGCGTCGTGCGCGCGGATCTCGCCCGCTCCGGCCAGTTCCGGCCGATGCCCGATATCGAGATGGGTGCGCAACGCCCGACCCGCGGCAGCGAGATCGACTTCGGTTTCTGGCAGCAGGCGAAGCAGAACTACGTCGTCGTCGGTCGGGTGCTTGATGCCGGCGACGGCGCTTATCGCGTCGAGTACGAATTGTTCGATATCGGCAAGAACCGTCTGCTTGCGTTCGCGCTGACCGCACGCGCCAACGCGATGCGCGATGTCTCGCATCAGGTCGCCGATGCCATCTACGAAAAAATCACCGGCGTGCGCGGCGCGTTCTGGACCCGAATCGCCTATATCACCGCTTCCGGCCTGGGCAAGGACACGCGCTACGCGCTGATGGTTGCCGATGCCGACGGCTACAACCCGCAGACCGTCGTGCGTTCCGACAAGCCGCTGCTGTCGCCGTCGTGGAGCCCGGACGGGCGCAAGCTCGCCTACGTGAGTTTCGAGCGCGGCAATTCGTCGATCGTCATCCAGGACATCGCCACCAGCGCGCGCGAAACCGTCGCCGGTTTCAAGGGCATCAACGGTGCGCCGAGTTTCTCGCCCGACGGCCGCAAACTGGCGATGGCGCTGTCGAAAAGCGGCAACCCCGAAATCCATGTGATGGATCTGGGCAGCCGCGCGCTGACCCAGCTGACCAACCAGTTCGGCATCGACACCGAGCCGACCTGGAGCGCCGACGGCAGCCTGATCTATTTCACCTCCGATCGCGGCGGCAAACCGCAGATTTATCAGGTGTCCGCCGGTGGTGGCAGCGCCAGCCGCGTCAGCTTCCAGGGCGGCTATAACGCCAAGGTCACGGTGTCCTACGACGGCAAAAAGCTGGCCATGGCACAGGGTAGCGGCAACGTGTACCGTATCGCGATGCTCGACCGCAGCCTCGGTTCGGCGCGCTGGTCCATGCTTTCGCCGGGTTCGCTCGACGAATCGCCGAGCTTCGCGCCGAATGCGAGCATGGTGCTGTATGCCGCGCGCGAAGGCCGCCGCGGTGTGCTCTACGCGGTGTCCGCCGATGCCCGCGTCCGCCAGCGTCTGGTGTTGGCCAACGGCGATGTGCGCGAGCCCGCCTGGGGCCCGTATCGCCTGCCGCGCTGATGATGTCCCGCCTGCGCTTTCCGCCGATTCCGAACCATTCCCCCGTGACCCACACCGCGACAAAGACGAGGACCACCATGAACACGACCACCCGAGTGCTGATCACCGCGATCCTCTGCATGACCGCCGTTGCCTGCACCAAAAAGGTCAAGGAAGACCCGAACACTTCCGCCACGGACAGCACCAACAGTGGCACCATCACCGATACGGGCACCGGCACGGTGACCGACAACGGCCCGATCCGCACCGGCGCCTACGGCCCGGGCGATCTGGACACCGACGCCTGCCTGCGCCAGCGCGTGGTGTATTTCGATCTCGACCAGGATGCGCTGAAGCCGGAATTCCAGAACATCGTCGCCTGCCACGCCAAATATCTGCGCGATCGCCCCAGCGCGCGCATGACCCTGGAAGGCAACGCCGACGAACGCGGCAGCCGCGAATACAACGTCGGTCTGGGCGAACGTCGCGGCAACGCGGTGTCGTCCTCGGTGCAGGCGAACGGCGGCTCCGGCGGCCAGATCACGGTCGTCAGCTACGGCGAAGAGCGCCCGACCTGCACCGATTCCAGCGAAGACTGCTGGAGCCGCAATCGCCGGGTCGAAATCGTCTACACCGCGAAGTAAGGTTTTCGCATGGGGCATCGTGCGCGATGCCCCATCGCGTCCATGCGTGGTCCGCGCTTCACCTCGCCGCGTCCACCGCTGTCGTGTCTTCTCGTAACACCTTTCGCCTGGGTCGTGCCGTCGTGATCATCAGACGCTTTCCGTTGTCCGCCTGTCTCGTGCTTGCCTTGATGTTCGCCGCGCCGGTCTCCGCGCAGCGCGTGAGCACCGGCGATCGCCTCACCGCGCTCGAACAGCAGCTCTCCGCGATGCGTTCGGGCAATCTCGATCTGCTCAACCAGGTCGGAGAGCTGAAGACCGAAGTGCAGTCGCTGCGCGCGCAGATCGAAGAACTGCAGCAGCAGCTCGAACAGCAGAAGCAGAGCGGCCGTACCCAATATCTCGATCTCGACGGCCGGCTCAACCGGCTCGAAAACGGTGCGCCACCACCGCCTGCCGTATCGACACCCGCTGTACCGACACCCGCCGCGCCGCCGTCGATACCGGTGCCGAATGTGCAGGACACGCCGCCGCGCGTGTACGGCGACGCCGCGACACTCGGCAAGGGCGTCGACGAGCGCAGCGCCTACAACGCCGCCTTCGATGCATTGAAAGCCGGCCGCTACGCCGAATCCGCGCGCATGTTCCAGGCCTTTCTCGATGTCCATCCCAGCGGCGCCTACGCTCCGAATGCGATGTACTGGCTGGGCGAAAGCTATTACGTCACCCAGAACTACGCGCTGGCGCAGGAACAGTTCCAGAGCCTGATCGACCGCTACCCCACCCACGACAAGGCTGCCGGCGCGCTGCTGAAAGTCGGCCTGTGCCAGTACGGTCTGCGCCAGCTCGACGCCGCCGAGGCCACGCTGGGCAAGGTCGTGGCGCGCTATCCGGGCAGCGAAGCGGCGCGCACCGCCGACGACCGCCTGCGCGCGATCCAACTGTCGCGGGTGCGCTGATCCGCAGCAATGGTTGCGGGCGCGTGAGGGAAGCCCCGTCGTCCGATAAAATGCCGCGATGACCACCGTCGCTCCCGCTGCGGCCGCCGCAGCAGCGGACCGCCTCAAGATCACCGAAATCTTCCTGTCGCTGCAGGGCGAAGCCCGCGATGCCGGTTGGCCGACGGTGTTCGTGCGCCTCACCGGCTGCCCGCTGCGCTGCCAGTACTGCGACACCGCCTACGCGTTCTTCGGCGGCGAATGGCGCGATATCGATGGAATCCTGGCCGAAGTCGCGAGCCACGGCGTGCGTCACGTCTGCGTGACCGGCGGCGAACCGCTGGCCCAGAAACGCTGCCTCGACCTGCTGCGTCGTCTGTGCGATGCCGGCTATCGCGTGTCGCTGGAAACCTCGGGCGCGATCGATGTCGCCGATGTCGATCCGCGCGTCTCGCGCGTGCTCGACATCAAGACGCCCGGTTCGGCCGAAGTCGAACGCAACCGCTGGGACAACCTGCCGCTGCTCAACGCGCACGATCAGATCAAGTTCGTGATCTGCGGCCGCGACGACTACGACTGGGCGCGCGGCATCGTCGCGGAGCATTGCCTGAGCGAACGTTGCGACGTCTTGTTTTCGCCGAGCAAGGGCGAGATCTCCGCACGCGAACTCGCCGACTGGATCGTGCGGGATCGATTGCCGGTGAAATTCCAGATGCAGTTGCACAAAGTGCTTTGGAACGACGAGCCGGGCAGGTGACGTGAATACGGCAACAAAGACCCTGTTCCATCCGTTATTCCCGCTTTCGCGGGAATGACGATTCCTCCCGATCGTTCCCTTCCCGGCGAAGCCCAATGAAGAAAGCAGTCGTACTCGTCTCCGGAGGCATGGACTCCGCCGTCGTGCTCGCCATCGCCCGCGAACAGGGCTTCGCGCCGCATGCGCTCAGCGTGCGCTACGGCCAGCGCCACACCTCCGAACTCGACGCCGCCGTGCGCGTCGCGGCATCCATCGGCGCGACCGTGCACAAAACCGTGAATGTCGATCTGCGCAGCCTGGGCGGCTCGGCGCTGACCGCAGAGGACATCCAGGTTCCGGTTGACACCGACGGCCACGTCATCGGCGCCGATATCCCGGTCACCTATGTGCCGGCACGCAACACCATCATGCTGTCGGTCGCGCTGGGCTGGGCCGAAGTGCTGGGCGCCACCGACCTGTTCTGCGGCGTCAATGCGGTCGACTATTCGGGCTATCCCGACTGCCGGCCCGAGTTCATCGCCGGCTTCGAAGCGCTGGCCAATCTCGCGACCAAGGCCGGCGTCGAGGGCGCCGGCTTCCGCGTGCATGCCCCGCTGATGCGGATGACCAAGGGCGACATCGTCCGCGAAGGCCTGCGTCTGGGCGTGGATTTCGCGCAGACCGTGTCCTGCTACCAGGCCGACGCCGAGGGCGGCGCCTGCGGTCACTGCGACGCCTGCCGGCTGCGCGCCGAGGGCTTCGAGGCGGCCGGCGTGCCCGATCCCACCCGTTACGTCGCCGGCTGACCCATCCGCCTGCGGTTTGAGCTAAAATGCGCGCCCCGGCGCAAGGTCGGGCGGCCCTCGGGCCGATGCTGTTGATCCAAACGTGGGCCGTTAGCTCAGTCGGTAGAGCAGAAGACTTTTAATCTTTTGGTCGAAGGTTCGAATCCTTCACGGCCCACCACTTCCTGATTCCAAGACATCCCGGAACACTCCAAAAGCCTGAAGTGATGTGTACGCGCGCAAAAAACTAACGTGACGAAGCTCAGCTTTTGAGATTACGCCAACCTATACTTCCGTCTGACGACAGGCAGGGGGTCTGGGATGCGAAACCGACAAGCGGGCGGCGTGCGGCGCAGTGGCGTGATCGGCATGACGGGCGGCGGCATGACGGGCAGCGGCAGCATTCGCGCCCGCGCCCGGATCGGGTTCGCGACGATGCTGCTGACCGTGCTGGTGGGGTTGGGGCACCCGGGTGCTTTTCCGAGCAGTTACGCGCAGGCCGCACCGATTCCGTTCGATCTGATCGGCGACCAGACGCCGGTCAGCCTGCAGGGGCAGTTGCCGGCGCACGATCCCACGGTCGGCCGGCTTGCGGGGTCGGCCAGCGTCTCCGGCGGCGCGGCCAGCTACGAGATTCCGATCGTTGTTCCGCCCGGGCGTCGCGGCATGCAGCCGGGCCTGTCCTTGAACTACAGCAGTCGCGCCGGCAACGGCATCGCCGGCATGGGCTGGTCGCTGTCGGGCCTGTCGTCGCTGCATCGCTGTCCGCAGACGCTGGAACAGGACGGCCAGATCCGTGCGGTGCAACTCGATGCCAGCGACCGCCTGTGTCTTGATGGCCAACGCCTGATTCTCACCGGCGGCACTTATGGTGCGGTCAACGCGACTTACGGCACCGAACTCGAATCGTTCGCACGCGTGACCCAGCTCGGAGGTGATCTCACTTCGACCACCAGTTATTACAAGGTCGAGCGCAAATCCGGCGAGATCGCCTACTACGGCAACACCAGCACCGCGGCGTCGGCCGCGCGGGTCGTGCCCGGCGGCGTGGGCGTGCCGCTGACCTGGATGATCGCGCGGGTCGAAGACCGTGTCGGCAACGCGATGGATTACAACTACACCGGCTATGGCGATGGCGAGACGCTGGTCGCTTCGATCCAGTACACCAGCTTCGGCGCGACGCTCGGCGACCGCATGGTGGCCTTCAGTTACGAAGACCGCCCCGGCGGCGCGGGCAGCAACGACCGCTCGTCCTCCTATCTCGCGGGCGGCCTGACCCGGCAGACCAAACGTCTGACCTCGGTGGTCACCTTCGTGGGCAGCGCGCCGGTGCGCAGCTATGTGCTGGGCTACGGTCTCAGCGCCACCACCAGCCGCAGCCTGCTGCAGTCGGTGACGGACTGCGCGCACGACGCCACGAACTGGATCTGCAAGCCGCCGACCACGTTCGCGTGGCAGCAGGGCGCGGTGACGCATTCGATGAAGATGCCGAGTCTCTCGCTGGGTGCCGGTGCCGATGTGACCGGACTGAGGCCGGTCGGCGACATGGACGGCGACGGCGCGACCGAAGTCGTCACCACCAGCAAAAGCGGCAGTACGCTGACGAGCCATCTCGTGTCGCTCACCCCCGAGCGCACCGTGCGCTGGTCGATGCCGATTCCGTCGCAGTACGCGCTGTACGACCTGCGCGGCGGCTCGGCGGATTTCAACCAGGACGGGCGCGTCGATTTCGTTGGCCGCGACAGCACCACCGGGAGGCTGGTCGTACGCACCTGGAGCGGTTCGCCGACCGATACCAACTTCGCGACCGCGTTCGGGTCCATCATCGACACCGGCATTGCAGTGCCGGGCACCGGCACGTCGGCTTACGGCGTGAAGCATGTCGGCGATATGGATGGCGATGGGCGCGCGGACATCGTGATGCTGGATGCAGGCATCACCGAAACCGGCAGTTGCGCGCGCAAGGTGCGGGTATATCGCAATACGCCGAACGGCAGCGCAGCGCCGACCTTTCCGGAGGTGGCGTCACACTGCATGGAAGTCACCGGATCGTTGACCATCATCGGCTCCTATGTCGACGAGCTCGTCGACAGCATCCGCGACTTCGACGGCGATGGTCTGGCGGATATCCTGATCCAGTCGGGCAACGATTACTGGAACGATGGGGTCTGGGCGGAAAAAGGCCGCAAGCTCGATCGCATCCTGTTCGGCCAGAAGCAGGGCGGCACCTATTCGCTGACGGTAAAGCCGTTCTCGACGGTGTTCCAGACGACCTATCCGCGCAATGCGCACGAGGCGAAATTCGGACTGTTCACGCTGTGGACCGACGTCAACGGCGACGGCCTCGATGACTGGCTGTACGTCGGCAGCGATGTGAAATGGAAGCTGCGCTACAACCGCGGCGGCGTTCTCGGCCAAGCCTACAACCTCGACACGTCGGTCGGCCTGGCGGGCTGCGGCGACGGCACCAGCACCGGTAATACGCACTGTGGAGAAGTCTGGCAGCCATGGCAGGCCGCGCATCTTGCGCCTGGCGACAGCGACGGCGACGGTCGCGGCGAACTGCTGTTTCCCACCGCGTTCGCAGCCAATATCTGCACTTACAAATACATCGACAACGGCGCCTGTCCGGGCGGAGATGGCACCGGCTTCGCCTGCCAGGAACGCTGGGTCTGCCCGGAAGATCCGGTGACGGGCCTGCAGATCCCCGGAGGCGCCGGCACCGGCGTGACCGTCGACTTCGATGGTAACGGCACGCCCGAGACCGAGATCAATCAGCTCGCGGTCGGGACACACCTCAAAGGGTTCATCGACTTCAGCAGCTACAAGATGAGCGCGCTGCGGATCACCGAGAGCGCCAGCGGCGTGCCGACGGCCAGCCAAGTGCCGACCGGCATCGTATCCGGCGCGGTGAACCTGCCGTCGGAAGACCTGTATGGCGATGGCCATGCCGATGGGTTGCTGATGAGTTCGCCCGAGTACGGCATGCGCGATTCCTTCGGCATCCTCACCTCGCGCGGCGGTGCGACGGTGTCCGAGTCGGTGTCGCCGCGCACCCTCGGCGGCCTGCCGATCCTCACCGGCAATGTGCTGATCAACGAGAACGAAGGACCGTCCGCGCTGAAGAACCCCGACGGCATCACTCCGCAGACGCAGGACATGCTGCAGATGGCCACCGACGGCTTCGGCCAGCAGGTGGTCTGGACGTATTCGCCGCTGGCGGGCAAAGCCGGGCGGACCGCAGGCATGACGCCGTTGTACACGGTGCCGACGGTGGCGGCACAGCGTTACATCGACGAGCGCCACATCTACTTCACCTCGTCGATGCAGGTCGTCTCGGAGATGATCCAGAGCGATGGCGTCGGTGGCTTCCGCACGTGGCGCTATGGCTATGGCGAAGCGGTCTACAACAACCAGGGGCGCGGGTTCCAGGGCTTCCGCACGCTGATCGAAGAAGACGTGCTGTCGGGACTGCGCACCACGACCACCTTCCACCAGAAGTTTCCGCTGACCAGCCAACCCGAGCGGGTGGTGGTGAACCCGATCACGCGCAGCGGCGAAGACGGTCCCATCAGCAAGCAAACCTACACCTGGCGCTGCGACCGGACGAATCGCGCGAACGCGGCGGCCTGCGTGCCGACGCTCGGCGTGCCGGCGAAGTATTTCCCGTTCCTCGACACGAAAGAATCGTGGACGTACGACGCCACCACGGCCGCAAGCGGCGGTACGCCAGCGACGCTGGGCCATACGCAGGAAATCGCGGCCAGCGACACCAGTTGCCTCGGCTCGCCAGCGTTGGCGTCCGGTTACGACGCCAACGGCAATCTCCAGTCGCGCGTGGTGTACAGCCGCGATGCGGGCACGGGCAGCGCCAGCGGGACCAGCAACCGGCTCGATCGCCAGTGCGTGAGCGAGACGAACACCTTCGTCGCCGATACCGCGAACTGGTGGCTGGACAAACTGACGGCGAAGACCGTGAGCACGCTGGTGGACTGGGACGCCAGCCAGCATGCGCTGCCGACGGGCACCGCCAATCCAGCGCGCACCGTCAGCAGCGGTTACGCGTGGAACGCGAACCGCACGCTGTCGACCGAGACGGTGCAGGCGGGCGTTGCGAACCAGCAGCGCGTGACGGCGTACACGTATCCGGCGACGAACAATTACGGCTTGCCCACGGGTGTTGCGGTCAGCGCGGACGGTGATGCCAATGGCACCCGCAGCACCGGCACCACCTACACGGCCGACGGTTACTTCCCGCTGGCGGTGGTCAATGCGCTGGGCCACAGCGCGACCACCACCGTGCGCGCGCGCGACGGCCAGCCCAGCAGCGTCACCGATGCCAACGGCCTGCGGACGCTGATCGATTACGACGCGTTCGGGTTCGCCACGCGCAAGCGTTTTCGTGGAGCGACGGATGCGGTGTACGTGGCGCCCGACCAATGGATGGCGGTGAGTACATGTCCGACGGCGCTGTGCTGGACGCCGATCGAGCGCTACCAGGTGGCGACGGTCCAGGACGGCAGCGCGACGACGCTGCAGCGCTTCGACGCGCATGGGCGGATCTGGGCGGACATCGACCTGCAGCGCGATACGGTGTGGCGCTACGTGATGCACGAGTACACGGCTCGCGGGCAATTGAAATGGCGGACGGAGCCGTTCCGCAGCGGCGACACGATCGTCTCGACCGTGTACTGGTACGACGACATTCTGGGGCGGATGACGAAGAAGCTGGTTCCCAAGCAGGGAGAGGATGGCCGTGGCGACATGGTCACGACCTACGCTTACGCCGGGCGAACCACTGGCATCCAGGTCTGCGGCAGCGCGGACAGCGGGACCGGGAATTGCCTGAACCTCTCGCGCACCACCGACAGCCTGGGAAGGTATGTCGAGACCCGGGACGCGCTGAACGGCCGGACGCGGTTCTGGTACGAGGCCAACGGCAACGTGGCGGCGATCGAAGACGCGAACGGCGTGGTGACGAAGGCGGGCTACAACGCGATCGGCCAGCGGATGTCGGTGAACGATCCGAACCAGGGCAGCTGGGGCTTTGCGTACAACGCGCTGGGCGAGGTGCAGTCGCAGTCGGATGCGCGGGGCATCACGACGGCGTACGCCTACGACAAGCTGGGCAGGCCCACGGCGCGCGAAGCGACGCTGGATGTGACCGGTGACGGCCAGGCCGAGCGGGTGTGGGACACCTGGGG
>JBAQRU010000137.1:0-15375 GCA_049296025.1 Lysobacteraceae bacterium
AGAGCACCTGTAGGAGCGGCGCAAGCCGCGATCACCCCGTCCGTACACGGAAGGCGATCACACCACACCCCCAAGAAATCGATTTCTTCCCCCAACACCCCCGCACCACACCCCGCCGTACGGGGCAGCCCGCGCACCCGCTGCTAGAATCGGGGCTCTAAAAACCGACGACACCCACTGGACGCGGCCCCCGGCCGCTGCGGAGCCCAAGGCATGAGCTGGCTGAAAGATTTGCTGCAGAACGACCCCGATCCCACCGAGACCCGCGAATGGGTCGAGTCGCTGAAGGCGGTGATCGATGCCGACGGCCCCGGCCGCGCGCACCGGCTGCTGGAGGGCATGGTCGAACTGACCCGCCGCGCCGGCGCGCATCTGCCGTTCGCGCCCACCACCGAATACATCAACACCATTCCCTCGCATCTGGAGCCGCGCATGACCGGCGACCAGCACATGGAATGGCGGATCCGCTCGATCATCCGCTGGAACGCCATGGCCATGGTGGTCCGCGCCAACCGCAAGCCCGGCGATCTCGGCGGCCACATCGCGTCGTTCGCGTCGTCGGCCACGCTGTACGACGTGGGCTTCAACCATTTCTGGCGCGCGCCCAGCGACGCCCACCCCGGCGACCTGGTCTGCGTCCAGGGCCACAGCTCGCCCGGCGTCTACGCCCGCGCCTTCCTCGAAGGCCGCTTCAGCGAATCGCAGCTCGACAACTTCCGCATGGAAGTCGACGGTCGCGGCGTCAGCAGCTACCCGCATCCGTGGCTGATGCCGGATTTCTGGCAATTCCCCACCGTATCGATGGGTCTCGGCCCGATCAGCGCCATCTACCAGGCGCGCAACTGGAAATACCTCGAAGGCCGCGGCCTGATGCCGAAGACCGACCGCAAGGTCTGGGCCTTCCTCGGCGACGGCGAATGCGACGAACCCGAAAGCCTCGGCGCGATCTCGGTCGCCGGCCGCGAAGGCCTGGACAACCTGGTCTTCGTCATCAACTGCAACCTGCAGCGCCTCGACGGCCCGGTGCGCGGCAACGGCAAGATCATCCAGGAACTGGAAGGCCAGTTCCGCGGCGCTGGCTGGAACGTGGTGAAAACCATCTGGGGCAGCTATTGGGATCCGCTGCTCGCCAAGGACAGCACCGGCCAGCTCAAGCGGCTGATGATGGAAACCGTCGACGGCGAATACCAGAACTACAACGCCTTCGGTGGCACCTACACGCGCGAGCATTTCTTCGGCAAATATCCCGAGACCGCCGCCCTCGTCGCCAACATGAGCGACGACGACATCTACCGCCTCAACCGCGGCGGCCACGACCCGCACAAGGTCTACGCCGCCTACGAGAACGCGGTGCAGACCAAGGGCATGCCCACCGTGATCCTCGCCAAGACGGTGAAGGGCTACGGCATGGGCGCCTCCGGCGAATCGCTCAACCCCACCCACCAGACCAAGAAGCTCGACGACGACGCGGTGCGCGCGTTCCGCGACCGCTTCAAGATTCCGGTCGGCGACGACCAGTTGAAGGACGGCGCGGTGCCGTTCTATCACCCCGGCCCGAAATCGCCGGAAGTCGAATACATGCTGGAGCGTCGTCGCGCGCTGGGCGGCTCGCTGCCGCAGCGTCGTCGCAAATCCACGCAGACCCTGGAAGCGCCGAAGCTCGAGGTGTTCGACCGCCTGCTCAAGAGCAGCGGCGACCGCGAGATCAGCACCACCATGGCCTTCGTGCAGGCGCTCAACGTGATCCTGCGCGACAAACAGGTCGGCCCGCGCTGCGTGCCGATCGTCGCCGACGAAGCCCGCACCTTCGGCATGGAAGGCCTGTTCCGCCAGCTCGGCATCTACGCGCCGGAGGGCCAGAAGTACAAGCCGGTCGATCGCGACCAGCTGATGTACTACCGCGAAGACGCCGCCGGCCAGGTGCTGGAAGAAGGCATCACCGAATGCGGCGCGTTCTCGTCGTGGATGGCCGCCGCCACCAGTTACAGCACCAACGACCTGCCGATGCTGCCGTTCTACATCTTCTATTCGATGTTCGGCTTCCAGCGCATCGGCGACAGCGCATGGCAGGCAGCGGACATGCGCGCGCGCGGCTTCCTGCTGGGCGCCACCGCCGGCCGCACCACGCTCAACGGCGAAGGCCTGCAGCACGAAGACGGCCACTCGCATCTGCTCGCAGGCGCGATTCCGAACTGCCGCGCCTACGACCCCACCTTCGGCTTCGAAGTCGCGGTAATCCTGCAGCACGGCATGCAGCGCATGCTCACCGAGCAGCAGGACGAGTACTACTACCTCACCCTGATGAACGAGAACTACACCCACCCGGACATGCCCGAAGGCGCCGCCGACGGCATCATCAAGGGCATGTACCTGCTGAAGGACGCTGGCAAGCCGAAGAAAGGCGAACTGCGCGTGCAGCTGATGGGCAGCGGCACGATCCTGCGCGAAGCCATCGCCGCCGCCGATCTGCTGGACAAGGACTTCGGCGTGACCAGCGATCTCTGGAGCTGCCCGAGTTTTACCGAACTGCGTCGCGACGGGTTTGATGCCGAGCGGTGGAACCGACTGAATCCGGAAGCGAAGGCACCGCGCAAGGCGCATGTGACCGAGCTGCTGGAAGGGCGTCAGGGACCTGCGGTCGCCGCGACCGACTATGTGCGCGCATTCGCGGATCAGATCCGCGCGTTCGTGCCGATGCGGTATACGGTGCTGGGGACGGACGGGTTCGGGCGTTCGGACACGCGCGCCAATTTGCGGCGGCATTTTGAGGTGGACCGGTATTACATCGCGCATGCGGCGATTGATGCGCTGGCCAAGGAGGGGAAGATGACGGGCAAGGACGTTTCTCGGGCGATCAAGCTTTACAAGATTGATGTTGAGAAGGGGAATCCGGTGGGGGTTTGATCGAGTCATGGAAGACACCCAATGGCGATTTTTTTGCTCAGCGGACACCGACTCAGCCTCACTATTGCTCAATTTTCAGCGGCTCCGTAGACCTTCAATCTGTAACCTCGGTCAAGCTGACAGTAAGCTGAGAGAGAAAATCTCATCTACTGAGACTGTACCAGCGATGATATGGCACCACTGGAAGTAAATCCGAAGGTCTGGCATGACAAAGAACACGCTGCAGAGAACAACAAAGATCAGCAGGCGTAGCAAGGTATCCATTGATGCACGCGACAAGCCGGGCTATGAATCCGCCTTGACGGTTGTGGATGTATTTGCTGGTGCCGGCGGATTGTCAGAAGGTTTTCGGCAAGCCGGCTTCAAAGTGCTTGCCGGATCTGATAACGATCCGGATGCAATGGCCACCTATGCCCTCAACTTTCCAGAGGCATTGGCTATCACTGGCGATATCCGCACGACAGCTATCAAGGAGCAGGTTCTAGCTGTTGCCAGACAAGCTGCCGTCCTGATCGGAGGTCCACCATGCCAAGCATTTTCGCAGGTTCGCAACCATACGCGGTTAATTGACGATCCACGCAACTCGCTCTATCGAGAGTTTGTCGACATCCTGCGACAATCGCTGCCAGTGGCATTCTTGATGGAAAACGTCACAGGCATGGACCAAATGGGCGTACGGGAACAGATTGTTGCAGATCTATCTCTTGATGGAGAATACATCGTTACTCCACAGGTGCTTGATGCGGCGAATTTTGGTGTCCCTCAGACCCGGAAGCGCCTGTTGTTCATCGGCATTCGTTCGTCCTTTGGGGTAATGCCGCCAGTCTTTAGTGGCTCAGGAGTTACGGATTCGATAGTCCTTACGCGCTTTGCTGGTAATCGGCGGCCGCGCTATCAAATAGTCATTCAGCAGCACTTGCTGAGCATTCGTCTCGGTGCTGCCTTGTCCGACCCGGAGGATTGCTCTGTTGTGACTGCATCTGATGCCATTTCGGATCTCGCGGCATTAAGAGTTGGCAACCGACTAGATGAAATGCCCTATGACGCTTTGGGCAGCCCCAAGAGTGCCTACCAGCGAACTATGCGGATAGGCGCATCCAATGTGCTCACTAATACTCAGGTCCCAAGGATTAACCGTGATACGGAGCTTCGTCTCAAGGGCATTCCCCAAGGTGGCAATCATCGAGACTTGAAGGAAGCTTTGTTGGAGCGATACATCACAGGGCATCGATGGGGGCAAGACAATGGATCTGGGCGCCTTTCGCGCCGCCATTTCTATGCATATCGCAGGCTGCATCCGGGCATGTGGGCATGGACCCTCAACACGAAGGGTGATTCGGTGTACCACTATGAAGCCGCGCGAGCGTTATCCGTTCGCGAGTTCGCCCGCCTACAGTCCTTCCCAGATCGATTCACATTCATAAGCGACCCGCGCAAGGGAATGATAGTAGGGAGGCACGAGGGAGGCCCTGCACACTCACGCTACAGGCAGGTCGGCAATGCAGTCCCTCCGCTACTAGCTCGCGCAATTGCCAAAGAGCTTGCCTCACAGCTTCATGCCCTTAGAGACAGTGGTCTCCATGTCGCAAAGGCAGGCTGACGTATGGTGAAGAGCAACCAGTCAAACACAACAAAACCAGTCAAGGCTGCATTCGGCGCGAAAAATCGTAAGCGGCTAATCGACATCTATTTCACTGCACAGGACGGCCAAAAAATAGAGTCCGCAGCGGCTTGGCGTCACGTTTATGGGCTGCTGTTATGGATTGATCAAACCACTGGCCTCGCACACTGCTACGAGAGCGACAAAAGCCAGCCCGGAAAGAACTGGTATGCAAGAACACTTGCTTTTCACGACTGGCTTTCAACTTCTTTGGAGTCTGCTCCAAGGAATCTTCATTCCTCGATTGACTGGCTGTTCTTACATGCTACCGAGGATCTAACGGCATCTGTTCTTCGGAGTGCAGGAAAAGTCGCCATGTCGGCCGCGCGGCAGCGCTTTCCCTACGATGGACGTGGCTTTCCTGAGCCGGGCGAAGACCCAGAACTAGTTGCAATTATCGACGAGGTGCTTGGCGGAAACTTCGATCCGAAGCCATCCGTGCAGCAGTGGCAAGAGCTTGTGCAGCGCATCCGCGCTTATCTCTCCCTGGAAAACAAGCGTAAAAACCTTTTAGGTGAAGGTTTTGAGGATGTAATAGCCCAAGTTGTTCGTCGAAGCACTGGCAATTTGCCCTTCGAAATTCATACAAGGAGTCCGTTACAGGCACTTCCGGGCTTTAGCAACACTAGACAGGGAGAGAAAATAAACAAGGTTGATGTCGCGATTATTCGGCCCGACAGGCGCATTCTCGTCACAGCGAAGTGGAGCGTACGTGCTGACCGAGAACGGCAGTTTATTTCAGACTACAACGATTTTGTTTATGGCGAATCCCATTCAAAGCCATGGGAGTACGTCTTCGTTACAAACGAATTTGATCCGGCGCGACTCAAACGGGCATGCGATCAGCTTGCAGGTAACTCACGGATGTTTAGTCATGTTGTTCACATAAACACCGATGGTCTCACTGCCGCTTACGGCAAAACACCTGAGACAACCATGCGACAGGTGCTTGAATATATTGATCAAGGCCGGCTCATCAGTTTGGAGAAGTGGCTGGACCATCTCAGCAAGTAACGCGCAAGGTGGACTCGTAGGGTGGCGGTGAGCGCAGCGAACCCCACCTGCAACGAAGATGCACACGTCTCAACTGTGGCAAGCGCACCGGAGAAGCAATCCAGTCCGCTCAAGCGCTATCGCAACCGCGGCAATCGAATGGTGGTGTTCGCTGCGCTCACCACCACCCTACGGGACCTCAACACGGCGCATGACGCATGACCCATCAGCACATGAAACTTACCCGCTGTTTCCATTTCCCGCAGATTGATTGATTCGATCCATCCAATCATCACCAACTGCAATGGCAATCTCTATTGTATTGTCGTATAGCGCACAGCTGACAGCAGCAACGATCATAAGAACCGCAAAAGAGCCGAAGACCCAACCAGAAAAAGTACTAGGACAAAAATTTGCAGCAGCCACGCCGGAGACAACCGCGATGCTTGCGCAAGCGAAGTAGGCGAACAAAATAGCTGGTCGTCCAGCCTTATGTTTGGTCAGCGCCCGATGACGCTTACTGAGCCAGTCAACCTTCTGCGCTTCAGGGTTGTAGCGCCAGAGCGGCCACAACTCAGCCAACTCGAACAGCGCCTCGCCTCTATTCGGCTGCGCCAAAGCCAGCCGAATCACGCGTGTAGGCAGATAGACTCCGACAAGATGCTTAACGATGACTTCAAGCCAAAAGTCATCCTGACTGCGTGCGCTGTCCCATAGCTCAAGAAATTCTTTCCGATGCTGGCTCCGCTGACCGTGCAACCCGAATAAGCCGCGAATCGCATATAGCACCAAGACGGAAAGCACGGCTGGGATGAGCAGTCCCTTGCCGCCCAATTCGATGATCTTGTCCAATGATGCATCCTCCTTGAAAAATTGGGCCGCATAAGCCGACGCTGTGATACAGCCTTACAGCGATTATGCCCTGCAAACCCGTAAGACGATTCAATTTTTCTTGTAGGGCGGGTCTTGTACCCGCCTATCGAATGAAACAACGTCTTCGTATCCGCGAAGTGCCGATACTTTCCACGTCACCGGAAAGGGAGCCATCGCTCGACAATCGGCGGGTGCAAGACCCGCCTTACGAATCTCTCGCACGTCGACGCGATCGCCAGTTGGCCAATCTCGTATAGGCGCGATGCGGGTTTGCAGCCAGAACGATCATCCGTTCCAATAGGCCACTGGTGGCGCGCGTGGGCGGGTCGAGAATCGATGAAAACGTGGGTCTACTTTTTGCTGTGCGAGAACGATGCGCTGTACACGGGCACCGCGATCGATCCGTTGCGCAGGTTCAAGGATCACTGCTCGGGGCGTGGGGCGCGGCTTACGAAAATGCGAAAGCCCATTCGATTGGTCGGCGCATTCGCCTTCGAAACCCGAGGCGAGGCGCTGTCAAACGAGTATCGGTTCAAACGCCTGCCCGTCCTAGAAAAGCGTCGGCTCGCTGCGATGGCGTCCGAGGATCCCGCCTGGCTCGCTCACCTGATGCAGCATGAGAAGCAATCACGGAGCGTCATGCCCATCGGGTGAAAAATTGAACCCGACCCTTTTTGACGCTAATCTCCATCGCTGATTCGCCAGGATATGGCCGGAGGCTGCAATGTCACGAAGACCCTATGCCGGCTGGGCGCTGTGCTTGACCGCCGCAATCGCCAGCTTTTCAATCCCTTCATGCACAGGCATGGAACCGCAACGCAAGACTTTAGCGCGAGATCAGACGATGAAAGAAGGAGTCCAGCGCATGTTGGAAGACATCTACGCTTCCCAGAAGCCGGTACGTTTCGAGCAGCTCGACGTCACCCGTATCGTGCTCAAGCATATTCCCCTGGGAACCGACAAGGCGGCCATCGGCGCATCGCTGAACGCGCTGGCCTCGGCGAAGATCATCGAAGACTCCCCGAGTCGATTGGTCGTTCGCGACAACAAAGGCCAGGCGATGCTCGACCCGGACGCGCGTTCGATCGTGATGACTTTCTCGTTCGACCCAGATGGCAAGTTATCCAAGGTGGAAGCGCTCCACCTCAAGAATCAGTGAGGAGCGAGCCATGGACGAGAATGAGAAGCCTGTCGGGGAAGAGCGCATCGAAGTGGGATACCGCAATATCGGCTCGGCGCCACTGCTGGGTGATTATCACCACAAGTTCTTGCTCTACACCGACCGGGAAGGCAATCAACAGACGATCAGCGGGTGGACAGGCGAAGCCGCGCCGGGGCTACCGTACGGCAAGATGCAAGTCGAAACCAACTTGCCGTACGACGCCACCAACCCGGATCACCCGAACAATCCCAATGCACTGGGGCAGAGTCAACACCGCGAAGTGATCGCCACAGGTGCCGATCTATCGGGGACTTGGCAGCAAATGGTGGCGGACGCACAGAGCAAGGACGATCGCTACCCGTACGACCCGCAGTTGCAGAACTCGAATACTTTGGCAGACAGCGTACTTCGCAGCGTCGGCTTGCCGGAACCCAAGCAAGACGGTTTCACCGAACATTGGGCGCCCGCATCCGGGCAAACGCTGGATGAAAAGATCGAGCCCAAGGAACCTGGACTCGGCAACTCCGGGCGCACCTTCAGCGCGGTCGATGCGCCGTCCGACACCCGTCACGCCGCTGTTGCGCCTGACGCCACGCAAGACATCCGGCATCAGGACCATCCCGGTCATGCGCGCTATGCGCAGGCGCTGGACGCGATCGAACGCTCGCCGAATATCCCGTCCGGCACGTTCACGGGCGAACGCCTGGAGCAGACCGCTGCGAATCTGGCGCATGTCAGCCTCGCTGGTGGGGACCGGCCACAAGGCGGTCGAAACGAGGTTCTGAACCAGATCGATTTTGCGGTGTTCAACAACCAGCGCGACGGTCTGATTGCCGGGCAAGGCGATTTGAACAGCCCGGCAACGGTGAAACTCGCCTTGCTTCCAGCGGAGCAGGACAACGCCACGAACTTGACGACGGCATCGCAAAATGTAAACGAGACGCTGCAACGCACGCAGGCGCAGAGTATCGATCTCGCGAATCAATCACCGATGAAGACGCAAGAACAGGACGGCCCGAGCATTGGCCCGAGGATGGTGTAAGCGGGAGCAGCAGGCAGGGTGGGGTGAGCGCAGCGATGCCCACCCCAACGACGGACCAAATCCTTCAACCATCGCTGATGCGAAGAACGCAGCCTTACCGCATTGAGCGGCTCGGCGGGTACCGCCTGTCCTGCGAGACCGCCGTATTGCGTACTCATGAAGTTGGGGCTGCGCTGATCCATGCGATGGCGGCCTTCGTTGCGTCGTGGCTTGTGTTGCCTTCAGGCAGGTTGTTGCAGGAAGGGACCCTTTCGCGACCGAGGGAAGTCATCGCATCCGTTATAGCGGACCTTGCGCTCCCGTTTGGTGAGCGGATGACACCGGGCCAACGAAACTCCACTTGCAAACATTCATGCCCTCACAACCTTGCTTTTCTCGGGAGACGAAATGAAAGTTCAAACTAGGCGCCTGCTCGCTGTCATCGCGTTCGCATCCGTGTTTTCCACCGCACTGGCCGATCCACCCGCGGCCAGAATCAATCCGGGTTCCGTGACCCCGTTGCGCGAAGATGTCCGCAGGGCACTTGTGCCCCCTGCACCGACAGGGCCCTGCCTGGCGGAGTTGAGCGTGGACCGGTTTGAAGTGTCCCGCAGTGGCGATGGCGCGACCTACAACGTCAATGTCACGATCTCGAATACCGGTACCGAGCCGGCCGTGGGCTCGCAAACCAGCGCCGGTGGCGTTTTGGGCGTCGCGCTTGAAGTGAAGGACCTGAGGCGCGCGCGGAGCTATTTCGCCCAAATGGCCAACATCGATACCATCCATCCGGGAACCAGCCAGACGTTCAGCGGTTCCATTCCTGCCAGAGAAGTGCAGGCCCAATCCACGCAAATCACGGCGACAATCGATCGCGGTCCGGACGGTCCACGCTGTGCTTATGATGCCCGTCGCAACAATGACGGCCTCGGCATCTCCGTATCGACCATGAGAGATTGGCTTGCCGCAGGCAATACAAGCTACGTGCGTACGGCGCCCTGGGCCCGATAGACCGCAGGACGGGTCGATTCTTCTCGACAGGCGGGCATGCACCCGCCTGTCGAATGAAACAACGGTGCCACAGCCGGCTCACTTCGGCAGCAGTTGGAATTCGAGCACCGCCATCGCTTCCACGAACGAATCCTGTACGACGGGCATCTCTGCGTAGGGCGTGGGATTCGTCAAGCGTTCGCGCGCCAGTTGATCGCGGATTCTCGCTTGCTGGTCCGCTGGCAACTCCAAGAGCAGATACGTCAACACCGTGTGAAGCGCTGCGACTCTGCCTTTCAGATCATCGTAATCATTCATGGT
This sequence comes from Lysobacteraceae bacterium, assembly GCA_049296025.1. Classification (GTDB taxonomy): domain Bacteria; phylum Pseudomonadota; class Gammaproteobacteria; order Xanthomonadales; family Xanthomonadaceae; genus Lysobacter_I. The sequence goes on from JBAQRU010000137.1 coordinate 9,922, forward strand.
GTCATCCTCATTGTTGTGGTGGATCCGAGTGTAGATCCGCTTGATGGGTCGATTCGATTTGCGAATCAAGCGCGACAGTATCGATACAGTGTCCTGGCGCGAATGGGCGCGGAGCATCCATCCGGGACGAAGAATGGCAACTGTCGCCGAAGATCCCCGGCTGCGGTCGCGGGTCGCTAGCGCGCAACGACACTGCTGCGCATGCTGGGCCAGGACCTCACGCAATCTCCGCACGCGCATCGCGCGTGTGACGGAATTTCGACAGGGCTTTGTATATCTTGATCCGGGCGCGGTTCAATCCGCCGATGGCGGCGTGCGCAGGCAAGGCGTGGCCGGGCGAGAACGCGAGCGATTCTGCCAGTGCGTCGCGCTGTGCGCTGCCGAATTTCTGTTTGGGGATGCGCAGCGTCGCGACTTTCACGAAGGGCGATGCGGTTTCGTCCCAGCGCGGAGCGGCGTCTTCGATCGGCATGCCGTCCTGGTGCAGCTGCACGCAGAAATCGAAGCTGGCCTCGTGCTTGTCCAGATGGCGCTGCATCGCTTCGCTGAGGTACGACTCGCCCGGTGCTTTCGGCATGCCGCTGCGGTGTTGCGATGTGGGGATCAACGAATATTTCACCGCGCGGCCCTTGCCGAAGCGGTAGGGCGTGGTGCTCCAGTATTGGATGTCCAGCGGCGAGGTCGGGCGGATGCGCAGCGCGACGAGGCCCAACAGTGCGCGCGCGTGTCCGCCCAGCACGCATTTGGCGGCGAACAGCAGCGGCGAACTTTCGATGGTGTAGTAAACGGCATCGCGGAACAACGCGACGGTGCCGAGCGGCATCACCGGCGTGCTCAGCAGCACGAAGTCCTGCCCCAGCGGCGTCTCGTCCTTGCGCTTGCCGCCAGGCGCCATCAGCTTGATCGCGAAACCGCGCGCATCGCCGATCGCGTCGGACTGCGGCTTGCCGCTGGAATTGGAGGCGCGGATCCAGCAGTCGTAGCTCTTCGCTTCGGCGAACAGCCCTACGCGCAGGTGCTGCGGCAGGTCGTCCTCCACTTCGAAGCGACCGCGCAGCAGTCCGGTCGCTTTTGGATGGGCATCGCGACGGGTCTGGCCGGCGTCGTAATCCCGCGCCATCTTGCGACGCAGGATATCGATCATCTCGGCGGTCATCGCCGCTTCGTCGGGTTCGCGCGTTTCGAGGGATGTCAGCATAAGCGCGGGCGGCGCACGCGTTTGCGCGATGCGGTCGCCGTCTCCTCTTCGGGTGTGATGTCACGCAGGATCCTACACCGACTGCGGCGACACGCAGAATGATGCCGGCCATTCCGAAGTTATTGCGCTTTCGATCGGCGCTGATGCACGAAGAGTCGTGCATTTCGCACACGATGAAACGCAGCTGATCCTGCCTGCTGCGTTTCATCCCGGTTGGCGAAAGCATGCCGATACTCCGCCTTCCCCATTGCAGGACACCCCCATGAATCACTCGACCCACACCGTCCGCACGCGCACGCTTCCACGCCTCACGCTGCTGGGCGCTTGCCTGCTCGCGTCACTCGCCGTTGCCGGCATGACCGCCGCGCAGGATGCGGTCACCGAAACGCAGGTCAAGTCGACGCTGGAAGCGAACGGCTACACCAGGATCAACGACGTGAAATTCAAGGACGGCGCCTGGAAAGCCGACGCGCGAAGCGCCGACGGCAATCGCGTCAATGTGCGGGTGGACGCCGCAACCGGCAAGATCTATCCGGATGCCTTGGTCGCGAACCTCAACAAGGCGGATGTCGAAGCAAAGCTGGCCGTGGCCGGTTACGTGGGTGTGCACGACCTGCACTTCCGCAACGGCGTGTGGGAAGCGGAAGCCGAAAACGAAAGCGGCCAGGACTTCGAACTGCGCATCGATGCCACGTCGGGCGAGATCATCGGCAAGCGCAAGGATTGATGCGGAAATGCGGCAAGGCGCATATGAAGCTGCGCAGCGATGGCCATCGCTGCGATGTAGGCCGCAAAACAGGCAAGTCCGCGCATCGCGGTGTTCTTCCGGTGTTTCAAGGGGTGAACATAGCCCACAACAGTCGGAGCAGCCCCCTTGCCGTGCGGCGCGACAGCGGCCGCTTGCCTTTCCCCTGAACCGAGCGATCGGCATTTCGCGCAACGGAATACCTTCATGCTTCGACGGAAAGTCGCCCCGGACGGCGTGTAATATCGCCCCACCTGCCGACGTCTTCGAGGACCTGTTCATGCGCATCGCCCTGCTCGCTCTGGCCCTGTCCACCGCGTCGATGACTGCAGCCGCCGCGGACAACCCTTGGCACACGAAAGCACGCGAATTGCTCGCAGAAGCGATCGCGATTCCGACCGTGGCCGGGCGCGGCAAGGTACCGGCGCTGGCGCAATCGTTGGCCGATCGATACAAAGCGGCGGGTTGGGCGGACAGCGACATCCATGTGCTGCCCTACGACGCATCGCCGCAGGACCACACCGCTGCTCTGATCGTGCGCTGGCCGGCGGCGGGCAAGGCGAAAGCCCGACCGATCATGCTGATGTCGCACATGGACGTGGTGGAGGCGAAAGCCGAGGACTGGTCGATGGATCCGTTCGCGATGATCGGGAAGGACGGCTATCTGTACGGGCGCGGCACCAGCGATATCAAACAGGGCGTGGTGGCGGTGACGATCGCACTGATGCAGCTGAAGGCGCAGGGGTTCAGGCCGAAGCGCGACATCATCGTGTTCTTCTCCGGCGATGAGGAGACCGTCGGCCGGGGCGCGATGCTCGGTGCGACCGAGTGGAAGCCTCTGCTGGACGTGGAATACGGCCTCAATTCCGACGGCGGCGGTGGCGGTTTCACCCCGGACGGCAAGCCGATCGGGTTCACCTTCCAGACGGCGGAAAAAACCTACGCCGACTATGCGTTCACCGCGCGGAATCCCGGCGGGCACAGTTCCAAACCGCGCCCCGAGAATGCGATCTATCAATTGTCCGAGGCATTGAACCGGCTGGGCCGTTATCGTTTCGAGCCATCGTTGAATGCGACGACGCGCGCGTATTTCGGCGAGCGCCAGAAAAGCGAAGCCGGCGCATTGGGCGATGCGATGCGCGCATGGCTGGCGAACCCGGCCGATGGCGCGGCGGCGGATGCGATCGAAGCCGATCCTGGCGAAGTCGGCCTGACGCGCACGCGCTGCGTCGCGACCATGCTCAATGGCGGGCACGCGCCTAACGCGCTGCCGCAGCTCGCGCGCGCGACGGTGAACTGCCGCATCATGCCAGGCGTTTCGCCCGACGCCATCCGCGACGAATTGCAGGCGATCGCGGGCGACAAAGTGGAGGTCACGCGTCTCGACGATTCGCTGGCCTCGTTGGACTCGCCGCTGCGCGCGGACATTCTGAAGGCCTATACCGACAGCGTGCGCGCGATGTTCCCGAACACGCCGGTGATTCCGGAAATGAGCGCCGGCGCCAGCGATGCGCGTCCGTTCCGCGAGCACGGCATTCCGGTCTACGGCGTCGACGGTTCATGGGGCATCGTGCCCGACGACATGCGCGCGCATGGGCGCGACGAACGCCTGCCGCTGAAAGCGCTAGGCGACGATATCGATCACTGGGTGCGAATGCTGAAGACGCTGGCGAGCCCGTAAACCCGGGCAGCCGCGTTCCCGCCCCACTTCAAGGGGCGCTGGCTCCGATGCCTGGTTTCCGATGCTGCGCCGGGCCGGAGGAACCGACCCGGCGCATGGTGCATCACGATTTCTTGTAGAAGCGCTTCATCATGATCTGCATCTGCGCGATGTTTGGGTCGCGGGCGAACGACATCTGCAGCAGGCGCTCCGCGACGGTGTTGCCGTCGTTGCATTTGCGGACAGGGCTGACCTGCGCTTCGACCAGCGCGCCGAATCCGGCCAGGTTCTTGGTCGCCGCCGCATAGCACAGCGGCGTATCGCCACCCAGCTCCGCGAGCGGCAGATTCAACTGCTTGGTGTCCGCGCGCAGCGACATCTCACGCACGATGTCGTGGCGCTGCCAACGCAGGCCGCAGACGGTCAACGCGGTCGCGAGGCGCTTCTGGTCCTTGTTCACGTCGTAGGTCCGCCGCACCAGCTTGCTTTTCGCGCCGGCCCGGCAGATCGCTTCGGCCAGCGTAACCGGATCGGGATTCATGCCCATGGCGCGCTGGATGAGCGCCATGCTCTCCTCTCTGGGTTCGCCGGCCCTGTCGACGCGCTCGCCCGCCTTGCGCACCAGCGCCGAGGAGATGATCGGCACCTTGCGCGCCGGCAGCCACGTGTCGGGAATCGGGTCGGCAATGGCGAAGATCTTGTCCGCACGCGTATCGGCGGAGATCAGGAAATCCGCGTAGTCGAGACGGAAATTCCAGGCCTGCGGATACTTCGCCAGATAACCTTCGGCGATGCGCGGGTACTCCGCGATCTGCGTGCCCTTGCGCAGCGTCATCAGCAGATGCGACAGCGCATTGACGTGAACGTACGCGAGACGCTCGGGTTTGGCGATCGCCGCCTTGTAGTGGCGATAGGCCACGTTGTAGTCCTTCTTGACGTAGGCCAGATCGCCGAGAAACAGATCCATGCTGGGATGCTCGTGCTCGATCTTGATCGCGCGCGCGAACGACTGCGCCGCCTCCTCGTCCCTACCCTGCAGATATCTCAGGCGCCCCAGCAGCATGTGCGCATCCGCGTAATCCGGCGAGAGCTCGATTGCGCGCAGGAAATACTTCTCGGCCTGTTCGTAATTCGGCGTTTCGATCACCACCCGCAGCTGGTCCGGTGCGAGCGGCATGCCCGGCGCGGTTTTCATCGCGGCTTCGCCGAGCAGAGTCTGGATTTCGGGATTGCGCGGATCGATCCGGTCCGCCTCCACCAGCTTGCCCGCCGCGTAAGCCGCAGCGGCAGGACTGCCCACGTTGCGCAGCGCGTGCCGTGCATCCGCGACCAGCACGTCGCTTCCTGGAGCGCCAGCCGCAGCGGCGACCGGCGGGATGTTGTCGGTGAACTTCTTGGCGGTCTGCGCGTACCACTCGCCGGCCTGGAAGTCGTGGGCCCTGCTCAGGGCGACGTAGTAATTGGCCCCGAAACTCGTATTGGCGAACGCCGCGAATTTGGAGAGCTGTTCATCGGGAATCTTCGCCAGCGCAGGGGTCAGCCATCGATTGAGGATCACGCTCAGGTCCGCCGTGTTCACCGTGACCGCTTTCGGACCGGGCGCTGGTGCGGGAGATGGATTCGAAGCGACGGCAGTCGCGGGCTGCGGTACGCCGGGCGTTGGCGTGACTGCCGGTGCCGGTACCGTACTCGCGACTGGCATTGCGGTCGGCGGCGACGTGCCCGGCACTGCCGTCGCGTTTGGCGCAGGGGTCGTGCTTGCCACTGGCATTGCATTCGGCGGCGGCGCGGCCGGCACCGGAGCCGTGCCCGCCACTGGCGCTGCATTGGTTGGAGGCTGCATGCCCGGCA
>JBAQRU010000138.1:0-3797 GCA_049296025.1 Lysobacteraceae bacterium
TGCCCCGGCTTCACAATTTGTTTACAAAGTGCCGGTACCGCCCACGGAAGGGGGCCAACGGCGGTGGCAAGCGTTATCACCTACAAATACATATGGAGAGAACCCAATGAACAAGCTGCGCCGTAATCGCCTGACGGCCGCTGTCCATCTGACCTTGTTGCTTGCGCTGCCCGGCATCGCTGCGGCACAGGACAGCCAGGAAGAGAACACGCTCGATACGATCAGCATCACCGGCACCCGCATCAAACAGACCAATGCGGTCACCGCACAGCCGGTCTACGTGATGGACCGCGCCAAAATCGAAGAAACCGGCGTCGCCAGCATCGGCGAACTGCTCCAACAGCTCAGCGCCAGCGGCAAGGCACTCAACGCCAAGTTCAACTCGTCCGGCAACTTCGGCTATCCGCCGGACGGCGGCGGCATCGGCGCCGGCTCGGCCCAGGTCGATCTGCGCAACCTCGGCTCGCAGCGCGTGCTGGTGCTGGTCGACGGCATCCGCTGGGTCAACGAGTCCTCGGCCTCCGGCGTCAGCGGCAGTGCCGACCTCAACACCATCCCGCTGGCGATCGTCGAGCGCATCGAAGTGCTGGAAGACGGCGCCTCGGCCATCTACGGCTCCGACGCCATCGCCGGCGTGGTCAACATCATCACCCGCAAGAGTTTCGACGGCGCCGAAGTCCACACCTACTACGGCGAATACAGCCGCGGCGGCGAGACCAAGGATGCGTCCTTCACCTTCGGTACCGGTGGCGATGGTTGGACCGGCGTGTTCGGCGCCACCTACTACAAGCAGGACGACATCAGCTCCTCGTCGTGGGACCAGGCGTCGGAGTGCGAGCCGGGTGCCGGTCTGGGCGCCTGCAGTTCGGGCACGCCGCAGGGCCGTTATGTGTTCAACGACCCCACCAACACCACCTCGTACAACATCACGTTGAATCCGGGCACCACCACCCCGGTGTTCGTACCGGGTAATCCGAACGGCGGCACTTACAACCAGTTCGATGGCTCAGATCGCTTCAACTTCGCGCCGTTCAATCTGCTGTTGACCCCCAGCGAGCGCAAATCGCTGTTCGCCAGCATCAATATTGATCTGAGCGAAAACACCCGCCTGCACTTGAAGGGCCTGTTCAACAACCGCCAGTCGACCAATCAGGCGGCACCTGAACCGATCTTCGTTGGCCCCGGCGCGGGCACCGGCGGCATCGCCGACACCATCTCGATCCCCGGCAACCATCCGTACAACCCGTTCGGTTTCACCCTCGACGCGAACAACAACTTCGTGTTCGTCGGCCGTCGTCCGCTGGAAGTCGGACCGCGTCTGTTCAGCCAGAACGTCGACACCTGGTATTTCAATGCGGGTCTTGATGGCCTGATCGAAGCCGGTGATCGCACCTACGGTTGGGACCTGAACTACGTGCACAGCCGCAACTCGGCATCGCAGCGCTTCACCAACGGCTACAACATCGGCAAGATCAAGATCGCCCTCGGCGATCCGGCCATCTGTGCCGCCACGCCGGGCTGTGTGCCGCTGGATATCTTCGGTGGTCAGGGGCGCCCGTTCACGCAGGCGATGATCGATTACATCCGCACCGACCAGCGCGATGCGAGCACCCAGGTGCTGGATATCTTCTCGGGCAATATCACCGGTGATCTGTTCGATATCGGCGATCGCACCGCAGGGTTCGCGACCGGTGTCGAACATCGTCGCTACAAAGGCGACTTCAATCCCGATCCGCTGCGCCAGACCGGCGAATCGCAGGACTCGTTCGCGTCTCCGGTGTCCGCGAAATACGACGTGACCGAAGTCTACGGCGAGGTCAATTTCCCGGTGCTCGCGACCCTCGACCTGACCGCCGCCGTGCGCTGGTCGGATTATTCGACCTTCGGCAGTTCCACCACCGGCAAGGTCGGTTTCCGCTTCCAGCCGTTCGAGGATCTGGTGCTTCGCGGCACCTATTCGCAGGGCTTCCGCGCACCCAACCTCGGCGAGCTGTTCGGTCTGACCCAGTTCGGCGCCACCCTCAACGATCCCTGCGGTCCGACCGGTTCGCCGGTGGTGGATCGCACCAACGGCGTGTCTCCGGGTCTGGAAGCGGCGTGCGTCGCGCAGAACGTGCCGAACAACTTCGAGCAGGCCAACACCCAGATCACCACCTTCACGGGTGGCAATCCGAATCTCGAGCCCGAAGAATCCGACAGCTTCACCCTCGGTGCGGTCTACAGCCCCGGTTGGGCCGAAGACACCGCATGGTCGCGCAAGCTCGATTTCGAGCTGAGTTACTACAACCACGAGATCAAGGGCGCGGTGCAGTCCCGCGACATCCAGGCCCTGCTCAACGCCTGTATCGCCGCTGGCGGCACCGACGCGACCCTGTGCTCGCCCTTCACCCGCCAGAGCAACGGCAACCTCAATCCGCCGAACAACTTCCTGCAGAATTTCGGCGTGATCGAGACCGACGGTGCGGACCTGAAGGTCAACTGGCTCAGCCCGGAATGGGGCTTCGGCAGCTTGAACGCTTCGCTGCAGACCACCTTCGTCAACGACTACAAGGCGGTGGATGGCGACGGCATCACCTCGTCGCGCGGTGTCGGCGTGGAAAACAACGACAGTTCGATTCCCGAGTGGCAGAGCAATGTGCAGGTGGGCTGGAGCAAGGGCAACCTCGATTTCAACTACGGCCTGCGTTATATCGATGCGGTCGAAGAGGATTGCGCCAACGCGACGATCTCCGATGTCCCGGGTTGTCTGACCGGCAACGGGTTCAACAAGCTCGGCTCGGTCGTGTATCACGACGTCCAGTTCGGCTGGAAGAACGCGTTCGCGCTGGAAGGCCTCAAGTTGTCGGCAGGCGCCAACAATGTGTTCGGCAAAGAGCCGCCGGTGTGCGTGACCTGCTCGTTGAACGGTTACGACGCCGGCACCTACGACCTGCCGGGTGCGTTCTGGTACGTCAGTGCCGACTATCGCTTCTGATTGTGGTTTGAAGGCGTCACTCCGCCCGGCGAAAGCTGCCGGGCGGGCTCACTACAGACGGGTGGCGGAGCAATCCGCCGCCCGTTGCTATGCAACATGGGTATCCGGCGCCGAATCGTTCGCGCATGCCTTCAGCGGAAATCGAACCGCTCAAACCGCAGATTCGAGGCGGGCATGCCGTGTTCGGCCATGGCGGCGCGCAGGTCCGTCAACAGGCCTTCCGGGCCGCAGAAACTGATGTCGATATCGGAGGGGGCGATGCTCCGCGCGATCTCGCCGAAGCGATCCCGGAACGCGGCGGACATGCTTCCGCCGGGCACCTGCACGCATTCGACGCCGCGTTCCCGGGTCAGCGTATCCAGCGCTTCGATGCTGGGGAACTCGCGGCCGGGCGTATAGAAATTGAACAGCGTGACCCGCTCCAGTCCGGTTGCGGCGCCATCGCGGAGCCAGGCGATGAACGGTGATATGCCGACGCCGCCCGCCACCCAGATTTCGCGTTTCGAACCGGTCGGACGGTGGAAGCGACCGAACGGTGCGTAGACATCGGCGAGCATGCCGGTTTTCGCGCCCGCAACCAGTGTGCCGGTGTAGTCGCCCAAGGCACGCACCAGGAACTGGATGGGTTCGCCGGGCGCATTCGGACAGGCGATCGTGAACGGATGCGGTTCGCGCAGTCCGGGTGACTGGATCGACACGAAAGCGAACTGGCCCGGTTCGAAAGCGATGTGTTTTCCCATCGGTTCCAGCGACAGTGCGATCGCCGCCGGACCCGGCACGATGTCGATGATTCTGTACTCGGCATGCTTCGACAGGGCCGGAT
>JBAQRU010000139.1:0-10122 GCA_049296025.1 Lysobacteraceae bacterium
GTGACAGGCATCGCAGGACTGCGTCGTTGGCAGATGGTTTGATGGCTTGCCGGTCGCGGTCGAACCGTTGTGGCAGGTCGCGCAGCTGCCTGCGGTCACGTTGCTGTGATTGAACGTCGCCGGCAACCATGCGCTGGTGCGATGACACGCGTCGCAGGACTGCGTCGTCGGCAGATGGTTCGATGGTTTGCCGGTGGCGGTCGTGCCGGTGTGGCACGTCGCGCAGCTGCCTGCGGGCACGTTGCTGTGATTGAACGTCGCCGGCAACCATGCGCTGGTGCGATGGCAGGCATCACAGGACTGGGTCGTCGGCAGATGGTTCGACGGTTTGCCGGTTGCTTTGCTGCCGTTGTGGCACGTCGAGCAGCTGCCCGCCGCGACACCGTTGTGATTGAACGTCGCCGGCAGCCACGCGGTCGTGCGGTGGCACGCGTCGCAGGATTGGGTCGTCGGCACATGGTTCGACGGTTTGCCGGTCGCCTTGCTGCCGTTGTGGCACGTCGAGCAGCTGCCCGCCGCGACACCGTTGTGTTTGAACGTCGCCGGCAGCCATGCGGTCGTGCGATGGCAGGCGTCGCAGGATTCTGTTGTCGGCACATGGCTGGACGGTTTGCCCGTCGCAGTCGAACCGTTGTGACAGGTCGAGCAGCTGTTCGCAGCGACGTTTTTGTGGTCGAACTTGGCTGGCGTCCAAGCGGTGGTGCGATGGCAGGCGTTGCAGGACTGTGTCGTCGGCACGTGGTTGCCGGGTTTACCGGTCGCGGTCGCGCCGTTGTGGCAACTGGCGCAGGTTTTCTCTGCGACCGTCGCGTGATTGAACGATGCTGGCGTCCACGCGGTCGTGCGATGACAGGACTCGCAACCCGCTGCCGTCGGAATGTGCGTAGCAGGCGCGCGGGTGGCGTCCGGGAGTCGACTGGCGTTGCCATGACAGCTCGCGCAGTCTTTCGGAGTCCCTTGAAGGATGCCGCGATCGTGGCAGCCTTCGCATTTCGTATTGCGATGCGCGCCGGTGAGCGGAAAACCTGTCTTGGCGTGGTCGAAATTGGCTGGCGATTGGATTTGGGCCGCACTGGTCACCGGCATCGTGAGAGCGCATGCCATCAAGAACAGCGCACAGGCAAGCCATGCGCGGCGTATCGACTGATTCACGAATGTCGGAAGCATCGGAAGGTGCATGCGGGCTCAACGAGAATTGGGAAGGATGTCTTTGAACGAGGTACTGGAGTGGCATCTTTCGCATCGGTTGCCGAACGCACCGTTATGGATGTCGTCCCCACTGTGGCAGCTTCCGCAAGCTAGCGACAAAGCTATATTGTCTTTGCGAACTGTCTTGTGACAACTATCGCACTTCAAACTTTCATGCGCGCCCGTTAGTGGGAAATGAGTTTTGTTCGCATGATCAAACTCCCAAAGCGACCAACTTCTTGCGTTGTGGCATGTCTCGCACTGCTGTCCCATCTTTCCGGAATGCGAATCATTCTTGGCATGACAAGCAACACATGCCTTCGGTGCGCCCTGATACGACTTGTCGGTGTGGCAGCCTTTGCATTCCGTCACCTGATGCCGGCCCAGTAATGGAAATGCGGTGCGGTTGTGGTCCACGACCACTTTCGTCCAGCTCTCCGCGACGTGGCAACGCGCGCAATCCGTTCCGAGCTTTCCTCGATGAGGATCTTTTTCGGCATGGCAGGACACGCATGTCATGTCGAGCTTTTCGCGATGCGCATCGTTCTTGTGGCAACTCTTGCAACCCAGCGGGCCATGGCCACCGGTCAAGGGGAAACGGGTGAGCTTCGCGTGGTCGAAACTGATCTGCTTCCATGATGCCGCGTTGTGGCACGACTGGCATTCCACACCATTGCGTCCCTTGTGCGGGTCGTCTTTCTTGTGACAGTCGTTGCAAGCGCTGGCGATGCCGCGGAACAGCTTCGGCCCCTTGTGGCAGCCCAGGCATGCGGCTTCGCGATGCTTGCCGAACAGTGGGAAGCGGGTTTTGGCGTGATCGAAACCCTGCGAAGGTTTCCATGCACGCGGCTGATGGCAGTCTTTGCAATCGTTACCCAACGTACCCGCATGCACGTCCTTGGATTTGTGGCAGGCCACGCACTCGGTGGGCGCGCCGCGGAACACGTTCGACTGACGATGACAGCCCGAGCATTCGGTCAGCGCATGTCGACCCAACAGCGGAAAGCGGGTCTTGCTGTGGTCGAACTTCGTCTCTTTCCATGCATTTTCGGTATGGCAATTGGCGCAGGCGGTGCCCATCGACCCCTTGTGCGAATCGTCCTTGCGATGGCAGGCGATGCATTCTGTTCCCAGCTTGAGCTCGGCAGGCGGACGCGTATGGCATGCGGCGCACTTGGCGACGGCGTGCTTGCCGCGCAATGTGAAATCGGTCTTGCTGTGATCGAAGCTGCTCTTCTTCCAATCGACGGGGCCGTGGCATTTCGCGCAGTCCCGGCCCAACGACCCCTTGTGCGTATCGTCCTTCTGATGGCAACCGATACAAGTGGAAGGCGCGTCGCGGAACTTCGCTGTGGGCGGGTGGCAGCTGTTGCAGGTCACCGTCTTGTGCGCGCCGAGCAGCTCATAGTCCGTCAGGTTGTGCCGGAATTTCTCTCTGTCGAAATTGGCGATCCGGGCATCCCTGCCTTTGTGGTCGGTGTGACAGGTACGGCATGTCTTTGCGGCGCTGCGCCCATGGAAACCACGTTTGGCCCGGAGGTCGGCAGCGACATCCTTGTGGCAGGCCATGCAGAGCGTGGGCTGCGCCTCCTTGTCGAACGATCGATGGCACGCCGCGCAGGTCGATTCCGTTTTCGCGTGCCCGCGAATCACCTGGCCCGGCATCAGCACGGTCTCGATGTCGCCCCCACTCGCCTGCGACGGCAACAGGCACGCCGACGCCGCGAACAGCATCGCGAACAGCAATAGCGTTTTTCGAAGAAAGCGCATCCGCATTCAGTACATGTGAACTGCGACGATGTGCGCAATCACGCTGAGCACCAGCAACAGCACCAGCGGCACATGCAGGACATGCCAAAGCGAGAACAGGCGTTCGTAGGGCAAAAACTGCGCCGAACGCTGCACAGCGCGGATGCAATCGACCGCGATGTCGATCGCTTCCTGCGATGCGTGTGGTTGCCCTGCCTTGGGGTCGCGGGCATTCGCGACCAGCCTCGACTGCGCGCGACGGGCGCTGAAGCCCAGCAACGCAAGCGCCAGCGGCCGTTTCCAGCCGTGGCTTTCGACTACGACGGATTTCCGCAGGAAGGTGTCGATGGCCGCACGCAGGTCGTCCGCCCCTTCGATCAGCAGACGTTCCTTGGTCTTTCCCAATTTCGTGGCGGCTTCGGTACGGACTTCCGACAAGGTCAGCTGCCGGCCGTACAGGCCCTGATGAAGATGGCGATAGAGATAACGACCGAGGAAGCCGCTGCTGGCGACCACGACCATGCACCAGAACGCGATCGCTGCATTGGCCGACCGCCATTGCAGCGTGCAATGCAGCAGGATCAACGTGGGGCCAGCGACGCCCAGAACCATGTGCAGCGAAAACCATTTGCTGACGCGGCCGGCGGACGACAGCCAGCCAAGGCGCTTGCGCAGCGGGTAGCCGAGCAGCGCCAACATCATCAACCCACCGGCAAGGCCTAGGTTGTAGCCGACATCATCGCCCGGCGCGTACAGGCCTGAACGTGCGACCAGATAGATTGCTGAGGACAGAATGAAGAAGAGCAGCCAGGGAATGATCCGATGGATCGAAGTCGGCGAGCCTTCCTTCATGGAGCGATTCGCATTCGCACGACTTGAAGGTGTCTCGTCCACGGCGATTGCTTTCGCGGCATCACGCCGTTGCTCCCAAACCGGCTGCGACTCGGCGCTGGAACGCAAAGTGGATTCGGGACTCGACATGCGTCTCCATTCAATGATCTTTGTGATTTCGATTATGCGAGGACATCACGGTTCATTCGCGTGAGCGCGTTCACAATAAGCGATACCGCTTTTTTTCTCACGCAATTTTTTTTGTTGCAAAACGAAATCGCATGTCGGACAAAGCATCCCCACCGTAAGCGAACTGCCGCGAGAGCGCCACTTGATAATGACTACCAATTTCGTTTACCTGCTTTACATCGCGCCCGTGCTGATCGCCGTTGTCTACTATTTCCGTCGTCGCCACCACGTCGAAACCGAACACGCCAAGGTGCTCGACGAATCCATCGCGTCGGGTCTGACCGAGCCGCCTTCGCTGCATCCGGTGATCGATACCGAGCGCTGCATCGGCTCCGGGTCGTGCGTCCGCGCATGCCCCGAGGGCGCGCTCGGCATCATCGCCGGCAAAGCGGTGCTCACCAATCCCAGCGCCTGCATCGGCCACGGCGCCTGTCACGCCTCCTGTCCCGTCGATGGCATCACGCTGGTGTTCGGCACCGAGCGTCGGGGCGTCGACATCCCCGATGTGCAGCCCAACTTCGAATCCAATGTGCCGGGGGTTTTCATCGCCGGCGAACTGGGCGGCATGGGCCTCATCCGCAAGGCGGCCGAGCAAGGTCGCCAGGCAATGGACGCGATCGAAAAAATCAAGAACGGCAGGGCCGACTACGACGTGGTGATCGTCGGCTCCGGGCCTGCCGGCATTTCCGCAGGACTCAGCGCGATCGAAAAGAAGCTCAAATACGTGATCCTGGAACAGGAACACTCGCTCGGCGGCTCGATTTTCCACTACCCGCGCAACAAGGTGGCGATGACCGCACCGGTCAATCTGGCGATGGTCGGCAAGATGCGGTTCACCGATGTGAGCAAGGAGAAGCTGCTGGATTTCTGGCAGAACGTGGTCGCCAAGACCCAGCTCAAGATCAACTATTCCGAGCAGATGGAATCGATCGAACGCGAAGGCGACACGTTCGTGGTCCACAGCGCGATGAAGCGCTATCACACCCGCGCCGTATTGCTGGCGATCGGGCGGCGCGGCAGCCCGCGCATGCTGCAGGTGCCGGGCGAGGAATTACCGAAGGTCGCTTATCGCCTGGCGGATCCCGAACGTGTCTCGGGGCAGAAAGTGCTGGTCGTCGGTGGCGGCGATAGTGCCGTGGAAGCTGCGGTCGCGTGCTCGGATTACGCGCGAAGCGTCCACCTCAGCTATCGCGGCGAAGCGCTGAATCGCGTCAAGGTCAAGAATCGCGAGCGGCTGGAACGCTTGCGCGAGACAGGCAAAGTGGACGTCATGTTCTCGTCGGAAGTCATCGAGATCCATCCGGAGAACGTCATCGTGTCGATCCATGGCGAACTGCAGGATATCCCCAACGATGCGGTCATCGTCTCGATCGGCGGCGTGCTGCCGATTGATCTGCTGAAGAAGGTCGGGATTCGTTTCGAGACGAAGTACGGCCAGACTCTGTGAGACGTGAGCGCTACGCAGGACTCACGGCACGACCTGGTCGATCGAAATGTCGATCGGCCCGCTCTGCCCCGTATTCGCTTCGATCGCCGCAGACTGGAGATCGCCCGGCTTGGGCGATGCGTCGCCGCTCTTCGAAATGCGCGCGGTCACCGTGATGCGTTTGAATTTGGACAGACGCATCTCCGGCACCATGGCATCCGCGTCGGTCAGCTCGATCGTCGCCGGTAGATCGGAAGCCTGAAGACGGCGGATAGCAAGCGGCGTCGGCGGGCCACCAGCCGCTTTGGCGAACACGAAGACGGTATCGCCCGGCGCGGCTTGCCCCTCGCGCTTCTTCGCCAACGCCACCCGCACCTGCATGCGCGGACCGTTGCCGGCCGATGCCGCAACCGCAGCGCCAGTCGCAGCATCGGCTACCGGTTCGCCGCGCAGATGCGCTTGGGCATCGCCGATCATGTTGTTGACCGATTCGAGCACATCCGAATCGGGGCCCAGCTGTTTGCGGATCTTTTCCCAGGACACGATGGCCTCGGCGTAACGTCCGTTCTGGTAGTCGCTCATGCCGATCAGCCACAGGCCGTCCTGATTCTCGGGGTCGGACTTCATCGCATGATGGATCATCTGCAGCGGCTTGCCGTCGATCCTGCGGGTCGGGCTGGTCAGGGCGATGGATTCCGCGTACGCGATCTCGATCGCCGGGCGGTCCGGCGCAAGCTCGTAGGCTTTCTGAAACGCTTTGCCGCCTTCATCGTTGCGGCCGACGGATTGATACGCGCGGCCGAGCAGCAGCCAGCCGTCGGCATCGCCCGGATTCTTCTCGAGCTTGGCGCGCAGGCTGCCGATCGCCGCGTCCATGTCCATCGATGTCTTCGCTCCACCAGCTGTTGCCGCAGGCATCGAAGCCGTCGCAGCGGCCGTTCCCGATTGCGACAGGGCATCCGGCGTACCGACAGCGCGGTACAGGCCGAACACGCCCAACGGCAGCAGAATCGCGATCGAGACCATGACGATCTTCACCGTCCGCGTCGTCCCGGGGTTTGCGATCGGCTCCACCGGCGCATCCGCGGCCAGCGCAGCGAGCTTGGCATCGAATTCTTCACGGGTGAGCACGCCCGCATCGAACGCATCTTTCAGCACTTTACGACGCGGGTCATGGCCCGGAAGCGCCGCGCCGCCTTTCCGTCGCAGCAGCGGCAACAGCAGGAACATCGACAACAACAGCGCAAGCATCGCGCTGACAAGATAAAAAACGGTCATTCCCAATCTCCGGAAGCGATATCGGTCGAATCTTCGCCGGCAACGGGGCCGTTGCGGCGAACGATACGGATCAGCACGAAAAGAGCGACCGCGAACATCACGGCAGGCCCGAACCACAGCAGCCACGTCGTCGGTTTGACCGGCGGCTTGTAGAGAATGAAATCGCCGTAGCGATCGGTCAGATAGGCTTTGATCTGTTTGTCGTCCGCACCGGTGCGCATTTGTTCGATCAGATCGCGGCGCAGATCCTGGGCGAGACCGGCGGTGGAATCGGCCAGACTTTCGTTCTGGCACACCAGGCAGCGCAGTTCCTTGGCGAGCGACTGGAATCTGGCTTCCTCTGCGGCATCCTTGAACTGGATCGGATCGATCGCCTGCGCGGCGAACGCCATCAGCGCCAACAGCAGCCCAGCGAACAGTCTGGCGATCATTTCGACGACTCCTGTTCCATGGTTTTGATGATCGGCATCAGCTTCGTCCGAACGACTTCCGAGGTGAGCGCGCCGATGTGCTTGTATCGGATCACGCCCTTCGCATCGATCAGGAAGAGTTCGGGCGCGCCGTAGACGCCGAGATCGATCGCGACGTCGCCTTCAAGATCGGCGAGGACGACGTCGTAGGGGTTGCCGAACTGTTTCAACCAACTGGTCGCGTCGCTGGGTTCGTCCTTGTAATCGAACCCGATCAATGGCACCCCCATCTGCCGGCCTTCGGTCATCAGCACCGCGTTCTCTTCGCGACAGACGTAGCACCAGCTGGCGAACACATGCAGCAGATAGGGCTTGCCGAGAAACGAACGACTGTCGACGATCCGTTCGGGGTCGTTGAGCACCGGCAGCGAAAACGCCGGCGCCGGCTTGCCGACCAGCGGCGACGGTACTTCGCTGGTGTTGTGATCGCGCACGTACAAAAGTCCCGCACCGAGCAGCGCGAACAATAGGAGGAAACCGGCAAAGGGCAGGATGCGCGAATTCATGCAGCCGCCTCCGCAGACGCCGGGAGCACGTCGTCCGCATTGGATTTGGCAATGGTGGCGGGAACGGCGGATTTGCGGAAACGCGGATCGGTCGCGACGACCAGTCCACCCAGCATCATCAGGATCGCGCCACCCCAGACCCAGCGAATGAAGGACTTCAGGTAGACGCGGACCGACCACGCGCCATCAATGCCGCCCAGCGGTTCGCCGAGCGCGATGTAGACATCGCGGTAAAAGCCGGGCTGGATCGCGGCTTCGGTCTGTACGTTCGAGCCTTCCGAATACTGGCGCTTCTGCGGACGCAGGATGCCGACTTCCTTGCCGTCGCGAACCACCCGGATCTGGCCTTCGTCGGCGATATAGTTCGGCCCTTCGACGCGCGTGATCTCGCCGAAGCTGAATGCGTAATCGCCCATCGTCACCGTCTCGCCCTGCGCCATCCGCAGATCCTTCTCGATGCTGGTGCCTTCGGTGATCAGCACGCCAGCGAAGAACATCGCAACGCCGAGATGGGCGACGATCATGCCGATCTGTTCGCGATTGAAACGCTGACCGGATGGGCGTTCGCGCACGCGCAGCACGACGAAGCGAACCACGCCCATCGCCACCCAGACGCAGGCGGCCACGCCGAGCAGCGCTTTCCACGAATCGCTGCCGAAGACGAGCCAAGCGACCACCACCGCAACCAGCGCCGATACGAAGGCCGGAATGAGACGCCGCAGCGCGATGCGGAGATCGTCCGTGCCCCAGCGCAGCAGCGGCCCGAACGGCAGCATGACCGCGATCGGCACCATCATCCACAGGAACATCGTGCCGAAATACGGCGGGCCGACCGAGATCTTGCCCAGACCGAGCACATCGGCGATCAGCGGATACAGGGTTCCGAGCAGCACCATGCCTGCCGCGCAGACGAAAACAAGATTGTTCGCAAGCAGGATCGATTCGCGCGAGGTGGTACTGAACGCCAGTCCCCCTGCGACTTTCGGCGCGCGGATCGAATACAGCAGCAGCGAACCGCCGACCACGACGCCGAGGAACATCAGAATGAACATGCCGCGTTCGGGATCGCTCGCGAACGCATGCACCGACGTCAGCACCCCGGAGCGCACCAGGAACGTGCCGAGCAGACTGAACGAGAAAGTGAAGATCGCCAGCAACTGTGTCCACGCGCGGAAACCGCCGCGTTTCTCGGTGACGGCCTGCGAATGGATCAACGCCGTTCCCGCGAGCCATGGCATGAAGGATGCGTTTTCGACCGGATCCCAGAACCACCAACCGCCCCAGCCGAGTTCGTAATACGCCCACCAGCTGCCCATCGCGATGCCGAGCGTCAGCGAGGCCCAGGCGACATTCGTCCACGGCCGCGACCAGCGCACCCATTGCCGGTCCACCTCACCACCGAGCAATGCGGCAATGGCGAACGCGAATGCAACCGAAAATCCGACGTAACCGGTGTACAGCATCGGTGGATGGACGATCAGCCCGAAATCCTGCAACAGCGGATTGAGGTCTTTGCCGTCCAGCACCGCCGGCAGCAAGCGCGCGAAGGGATTCGATGTCAGCGTGGTGAACAGCAGGAAGCCGACGCTCACCCATCCCAGGATGGCGAGCACCCGCGACAGGAATACGGGCGGCAGATGTTTTCCCAACACCGCCACGCATACCGTCCACAGATTCAGGATCAACACCCACAGCAGCAGCGATCCCTCGTGCGCGCCCCACACGCCGGACACACTGTAATACCAGGGCAGACGCAGGTTCGAATTCTGCGCGACGTAAGTCACGGAGAAATCGTGGACCAGCATGAGGTGGACGAGTATCCCGAAAGCGGTTGCGACGAAAAAAGCCTGCGCATAGACGGCAGGTTTCGCGATCGCCATCAGCAGCACGCTTTTCTGATGGGCGCCGATCAGCGGCACCACCGCCTGCACGATCGCGACGAGCAACGCCAGGATCAGTGCGATTTGGCCAAGCTCTGGGATCATGCATTCGCTCCGGGTGATGGATTCAAGGAATTATTCAAGTTGTGTCTCAAGGTGCTCCGCACCGAGAATGTCGCGTCATGGCGCCCCGTCGCCATGCCCCCATCCGACGTCATCGAACGAGGCTGCATCGAGATGTCTTTCATTCGCAGAAGCCGATGCGCTTCTGGCGACTGGACAAGATGACCGTGAATGGAATCGATTGGCGTGACGAAAATCCCAATTCGCCAGCGTGATCGCAACGATTCGCGTCCCGCTGATGAGCGAACACCGCAGCCGGTCTTTTTATTGCGAATGGATCGCATTCTTTGCTTGGCATGCCGGCTCAGCGCTCCGGCATCGGCGATGCCGTGGCGGGCGTTTGCGCTGCTCCGTCCGCGGTCGCTGCGGGCACGTTGTGCTTCTTGTGCGCCAGGCCCATCTTGTCGGCCACTTCCTTCGGCACGTAGGTCTCGTCGTGCTTGGCCAGCACCTGTTCGGCGATGAAGACCTCTCCGTCCATC
>JBAQRU010000140.1:0-3535 GCA_049296025.1 Lysobacteraceae bacterium
CGCCGCAGGCGAGACCCGGGATGACTGCGGGCATTCCGGTTCCCGGGTGTCGTGGTACGACACCCGGGCTACGTCACTGACCCCATTTTTCACACTCGATCGGACGTTCACCGCATTGTCCACGCCATAGGGTGCTCCCTTGGCGCACCGTTTGCGGTGAGTGGACGGGGACGATGAAGCGATGGCGGCTTTCGGCCAGGAGCGGACGCACGCGAAGCAGGCCGAGCCACGTTTTTCGTAGCCCGGGTCTCGCCGCAGGCGAGACCCGGGATGACTGCGGGCATTCCGGTTCCCGGGTGTCGTGGTACGACACCCGGGCTACGTCACTGCTCCATCATGGCCAGAAGCCAAAGGCTTCACCAACAGGCCGGATATACGTTCGCAATCTCAACCCTGATCGAAAAAAGCGGTTGGCAATCGGGAGGAGTCCATATACAGCCTACGGCCCTTGCGTTTTGCCCCAACATGCAACATGATGATCATCATATGAAAAGAGCGGCCACCCGATCCAAGGAAGCAACGCATGATCGCATCGTCGATGCGGCGGCGCGCGCTATCCGGCGCAGTGGTTACAACGGTACTGGCGTGGCCGATATCATGAAAGAAGCTGGCCTGACCCACGGCGGCTTTTACGCTCATTTCCCTTCCCGCGAAGCGATGCTCGCCGAAGCGGCCGACCGTGCCGGAGGCGAGGCGGTGGCGGCGATGGAGCGAATCACCGCGAGCATGCCGCCGCAGCAAGCACTGCACGCCATGATTCACGCCTATCTCTCCAAGGAACACTTGGAAGCGGTCGAAACCGGCTGCGCCGCCGCAGCGTTATGCTCGGAGATGCCGCGTCAGGCGCCCGAAGTCCGGCGCGCCGCCACCCGTCGCATCAAGGAGATGATCGATCTGGTTTCCCGGCAGTCCCCCGACTGGGGGCAGCTGGCTGCGCATGAACAGGCTCTGGTGACCGTCGCGACCATGGTCGGGACACTAGCGCTGGCACGCGCCGTCGATGACGCCAAACTTTCCGATGCCCTACGCAAGGCCACTCTGAAGCATCTCGCTCCGTCCAAGGGCTGACGTCGATTGCAAAGCGCGCGTTTTTCCTTTAACTAAAAATATGATGATCGTCATATACGCAATCCAAAAGGAACTGCTATGAGCAAGAAATCCATTGTCCTCGTAACCGGAGCTTCGTCAGGCATCGGCCAGGCCACGGCCACGCGACTCGCTGCTGCCGGCTATCAGGTTTACGGCACCAGCCGACGCGGCGCTTCGTCGGGCAATCAAAACTTCGCAATGCTGCCGCTCGATGTCACCAGCGATGAATCGGTCGAAGCCGCCATCAGCGAACTTGTTCGGCGGGAGGGCAGCATCGATTTGTTGGTAAACAACGCCGGCTTCGGCGTTGCGCCGGGCGGTGCGGAAGAGAGTTCGATCATGCAAGCCAAGGCGATCTTCGAAACCAACTTCTTTGGCATTGTTCGCATGACCCGTGCCGTCGTGCCGCACATGCGCCGCCAGGGCCAAGGTCGAATCATCAACATCGGCTCGGTGCTTGGTTTTCTGCCGATGCCTTACGGCGCTCTCTATGCCGCCACCAAGCATGCGATCGAAGGCTACTCGGAGTCGCTCGACCACGAGTTGCGCACCCGAGGTATCCGCGTCTCGGTAATCGAACCCGCCTACACGAAGACGCAGTTCGACGCGAATTTCATTGCGCCCGATGCGAAGCTCGAAGAATATCGCGAGGATCGCGCCCGCTTGGACAAGGTGCTTGCCAAAGTGATGGCAACCGCCGACGAACCGACCGTTGTGGCTGAAGTTGTGCTGCGAGCAGCCAGCGCCGTACAGCCGAAACTTCGTTACACGACTGGCGGGCTCGCAAGCCGCTTGAGATTGCTGCGCAGGTTTGCGCCCACTCGGATACTGGACGCCGGCATCAGAAACGACCTGCGGCTCGACGCCCCAAGGATGACGCAGCCGTGAAAGCGTTCATCCTCGATCGCTACAAAAAGAAAGGCACCTTGCGTTTGGGCGAAATGCCAGAGCCGGAAGTTCGCGACCACGATGTGTTGGTCGAAATTCATGCGGCCGCCCTGAACCTGCTGGATGCCAAGGTGCGGGACGGCGAATTCAAGTTGATCCTGCCCAACCGCTTCCCGTTGGTTCTGGGTCATGACGTGGCCGGGGTGGTGATCCGGGTCGGTTCCAAAGTCAGCGGATTCAGGGTCGGCGACGAGGTGTATGCGCGTCCTCGCGACGGCCGGGTTGGGACGCTCGCCGGGCAGATCGCCATCGACGAAAGCGACGCGGCCTTGAAGCCCAGGAATCTGAGCATGGTGGAGGCCGCCTCCATCCCCTTGGTCGGCCTGACTGCGTGGCAGGTGCTCGTCGAGTGCGCCAATCTGAAAGCAGGCCAAAAAGTGTTGATCCACGCCGGCTCTGGCGGCGTCGGCACCTTCGCTATTCAATTGGCCAAGCATCTCGGTGCAACGGTAGCGACAACGACCAGCACGGGCAACGTCGGCTTGGTCAAGAGCCTCGGAGCCGATGTCGTCATCGACTACAAGAAAGAGGATTTCTCGACCTTACTAACTGAATACGACGTTGTTCTAAATAGCCTTGACGAGACCACGCTGGAAAAATCCCTCAAGGTGCTCAAACCCGGCGGCAAACTCATATCTATCTCCGGGCCGCCCGATGCCGCATTCGCCAGATCAATTGGCTTGAACTTGTTCCTTCAGCAAGTGATGCGCCTGCTGAGCTTGGGCATCCGGCGCAAGGCCAAGCGACAGGGCATCGATTACTCCTTCATTTTCATGCGCGCCCATGGCGAGCAACTGGGAAAGATCACTGCACTGATTGAATCCGGCGTCATCAGGCCCGTCGTGGATCGCGTGTTCCCGTTCGCGGCAGTCAACGATGCGATGGCGTATCTGGAAACGGGGCGTGCTAAAGGCAAGATTGTCATCGAGACAGCGAGTAGCCAATAGAGTGGGGAAAGGCTTGGGACACCCACGACCCAATTAGACCGGATGGCTGGAACTCCTACCGATTCCATCAGGCCATGTGAAATAGCGAAAAAAATGAGCCGACACCCGGCACGCACCGGGCGCCCACGCACTCCCGCTCAAGGCTTCCGAATCGGCAACGCCTGATCAAACCGCAGCCCACTGGCAGCCCCGCCACGACCAGGCGAACGGCGGACGCGGGTCCAGGTCACGGTGACGCCGTCGCTGCCGCGCGCGTAGACATTTTCGATGCGCAGGCTCACGCCATCGCGGCCGACTTCCTCGTCGCACACCGCTGCGCCTTCCGGCAGCAGTCGGGTCAGCAGCGTATCGGTGGCGCCGTTGCGTTCTCGCACCAGCCGTCGGCCGTCGGCCGCGACCTGCAGCGACAGCGGCACCCAGCCGGAGGGCGGATCGTTGGCCATTCGGTAGCGGTAATCGGCATCGTCTTCGGCGCTCGCCGCCGTCGTGGCGTCGGATGAGGCGTTCACGGCGGGCGCGCGGCTGCGGCCGTCTTCGCCTTCGAGCAGGCG
>JBAQRU010000141.1:0-1997 GCA_049296025.1 Lysobacteraceae bacterium
CGTCCAGGTCGAAGCGCTGCCGCTGTCCGCATCGTTGCGCAGATGCAGGGCGGTGGACACGGTCGCGCGGATCCGCGCGGACGCCTGGCCGGGCTGCTGGCTGATGGCGGCGGCGATCGCCGGGCGCGCGTAGCGGATGAATCGAACGCTCATGCTTCCACCACCACCACCGCTTCGTGTGCCGGGACCAGCACGGTATTCGCGCCCCCGCCGTCGTTCTGGCGCCGACGGTCGTCCAGCACCGCGTGCCCGGCTTCGCCGCCCGGGTGGGTGGTCAGCGTGTCGCGCTCGGCGAAGACGTAGGTTTCGGGTTTGACCGCGATCGCGGCGGGCAGGACGACGGCATTGCCCTGCAGGCCGGGCCGCGTCTGGATGAAGCCCAGCCCCGGCTGCGTCGACTGCGGGCGCGGGCCGGGCTGCGGCCCGGTCGGATTGATGACGGTCTCGTCGAACCGCGCGCCTGCCGGCGCCAGCAGACTGTTCGGCAGCCACAGCCCGGCGGGCGACGCTTCGACGCCAGCGGTCATGGTTTCGAACGCCGGTCGCGACAGTTTCTCGTCGTCGGTCAGCACGTCGAATTCGCCCGGCGCGAAATCCTCGCCGACCTCGCGCTTCGACACCGCCGCGCCGCCGACATCCAGCCGTTCGATCACGAACTTCGCCGGGTCGGTCACCGTGGAGGTGCCGAATTTGCGGATCACCTTCTCGAACGGCAGCAGCCGCTGGCGGAAACCCAGGCCGCCCAGCGGATGCACCAGCACCGTTCCCGGCACCGTCTCCACCTTGCGCAGGGTCACCACCGATTCGGTTTCGGCCCTGGGCAGCGCGGTCCAGTTGTCGACCCGCACCACCTCCGCCGCCAGCTGCGCCTGCAGCTCCGCGAACTCGCGGCCGGCGGCCGGCGCCTGCTGCGCGGGTTCGCCGATGATCGCCTCGAACGGAATCCGCAACGGCACGATGCACTGGAACTCGACCACACCGGCCACCCGCCATGGCTCCGGCCCGGTGAGCGAGGCTTCCAGCCGCGCCAGGAACAGGGTCGCGCCATTGCGCTTGATTTCCACGCCGGCCGCCAGATCCGCAGCGAAGAACGGCGGGTCGAAGATCAGCAGCACGTCGAACTGCGCGTAGGCGTCCACGCTGAACAGCCCCAGCGCGGTATCGGCCTGCGCGTGCAGATCAGCGGCGGCGCCGAACTGGATCGCGTTGGAGGTGATCGCGAAATACGACGACAGCGTGAACGTCGGGTTTTCCCCGGTCGACAGCGCGATCGCCAGTCGCGGCGGCGCGCGGAAATCCGGCGGCGGCAGGAAGCGGCGGTTGAACCCGCCCACCGACAGCACGAACGCCTTGGTCGCGCCCCAGGAAATCAGCAGCGCCATGCCGCCGCTGACCGCGAACGCGGCGATCCGCGAATCGACCAGCCGCGCTTCCACGGTCAGCCGGCCGCGCCCCAGATCGATCAGGCCCAGCACCTCCAGACGCAGATCGATGACCGGATCGTCCTTGGTCGGCAGCGCCGCGCGCACCCGTCCCAGGATCGCGATCGTGATCGGCGCGGGCACCGACAGCAGCACCGCCACGTCGATTTCCAGCAGCGAATTCGCGCCCCAGCCGACCTTCACCATCGGACCGAACACGTACCGGTCGCGCTGCGCCGGGAACACCGCGCGGATGTCGTCGATGATGGTGTGCACGTTGGCGACCACATCGCGCGGGAACAGGATCGAGCCCAGCCGACCTTCGCGCAGACGGTCGGCCAACACGTCCTGCTCCATGCCGCGATGGATCCCGACCAGCCCACCGATGCCGATCAGGCTGAAGCCGAAGCCGAGCTGGATCGGTGGGAATTCGGCGGTGATCATCACCAGCATGCTGAAACCGTCGCTGCCGTCGGGCAGGCGCGTGGTGACCACGCCCACCGCGCTCAGCGACAGCGCCTTGATCGACAGCTGCACCGCACCGGCATACATCGCCTGGTCGGGATCGAAGAACAG
>JBAQRU010000142.1:0-1599 GCA_049296025.1 Lysobacteraceae bacterium
CGCCCTGTTCGGCGGCCATCACCAGTGCCAGCAGCAGCTGCGGCAGCAGGATCGCGCTGTCGGGCCGATAGCGGTGCAGGCAGGCGATCAGGGTCGGCACGTCAAGACCCGATGCGCCGGTGTAACCGACTTCGGCCAGCGGCGGCACCGCGATTTCGGCGCCGGAGATCAGCGCCGCGTACAGACCGGCGACGTTCTCCAGCAGCGTCGACAGCGGCATCAGGCACAGATGCCGCTTCGGTGCCAGCGGTGCGGCGGCATCGGCCAGCGACTGCGCCACCGCGAGCAGCGATGCGGCATCGAGACACACGCCTTTCGGCGCGCCGGTGGTGCCCGAGGTGAAGGTGATGCAGGCGGTGCCCGCCGGCAACGCGACCGCTGCCGGATCGAGCCGCAGCAGCGTGAGGTGTTCGTCGAGCGCTTGCGCCGGACATGCGGCGAAGGCATCGGGCAACGCCGCGCCTGCGGGCACGATTGCCGGCAAGATCACCGCATCGGCGCCGCTGCTCGCCAGCGCATGCGCGATCTGCGCGGGCGAAAAAAAGGTCGGCAGCGGCACATGCACGGCGTCGAGCGCACGGATCGCGAGATCCAACGCCAGCCAGTCCGGGCCGTTGTCTAGCCGGCTGGCGATGCGCCGCATGCCGCTGGCGGCGAGTGCATCGACAAGCGTTCGCACGCGTTCGCCCAGTGCGGCATCGTCCAGCGCGCCGCCGTTCCAGAGCACGCGCGGCGCGCTGCCGTGCAGGTGGTCAAGCAGCGGTGCGAATGCGTTCACGGCGTGCATGCTCACAGCGCACCTGCAGCGAGGCAGGGCAGCAGCGGCATCGACATGGTCGTCTTCGACACATTGTTCATGCGCTGCAGGTAGGCGTGTCCGGCCGCGATATCGCCGAACATCAGTTTCGGCTGCGCGTCGTAGTAGCGGCCCCACTGGTTGTGGTCGTCGGTCAGCCGCGAAGCGTTCGCGTCGGCCAGTTCGACCGTCGCCAGATGCAGGCGGTCGAAAGCGTTGCGCAACTGCCGAGTCGCCGCGAACAGCACCCAGCGGAAACCGGCCGCATGCAGCCAGCAGGTCAGATGCAGGATCAATTCGCGCGCATCGCCGGCGGTCTGCGCGCCGAAATTGCCGACTTCGACCAGTTGGTCGCGCATCACCGGTCCATCGATGACACGGGCGATGGCGGCTTCGGCGGGCACATCGAGATACTGTTCGACGAACAGCGCACCTTCGTTGCCGCTGCGCAGCCCGACCGCTGCCTGCAGCCCGCCCGCCGCGTTGCGGAACGCCAGCAGATGCGGCAGGAACCGGGTCAGCTCGGCGCCGTAGCGCGCACGGTAGACCTGGGCGATGAAGGCTTCGGTGTCGGCGCGTCGCGCGTCGTCGACGCCGATCAGGGCGCCGTTCGCGAACCCCTGCGGGCGGCGTGCGGAAACGAAGGGCAGGGTCGATGTCATGAGGCCGAATCATCATCGGCCGCGATTAAGCGAAGATGATTCGTTTGTTAGCGGGATGTGAGCGCAGGATTAGACTTTCATTGCGCTGTGACGCGATCGACGTTCGCATCGCGCCGCCGATGCGAACGATTGTCGACAAGC
>JBAQRU010000143.1:0-11295 GCA_049296025.1 Lysobacteraceae bacterium
GAAGCGCGCGAGCCGAAGCTTGGCGTCGTCGCGACCGACCAGCAGTTCGGCGCCGTTCGACAGCGTCATCGACCAGCTGCCGCGCGGATCGATCCGCAGCGCGCGCACGTCGAGACCGCCTGCCGCGAACATCGCCCGCGATTCGTTGTACAGCTCGACCAGATCGGCGCTGCGCGATTCCGGGCCGTCGAAATGCGGCAGCCCTTTCGGCACCGCAACGCCTTTGCTCGGGAAAATGCGACCGCGCTCGGACAGCAGGCGATCTTCGCCCCACCACGCGAACGGACGATGCTCGACCACGCGCACCACCAGCACGTCCGGCCATTGCTTGCGCACTTCGGCCTGTTCGATCCACGGCAGTCTGGCGACCGCGACCTGCGCATCGTCGAGACGCACCGCGAAGAAACCACGCTTCGCATAAGGCAATACGGTATCGCGCACCATCGTCGCATCCACACGCTCGTGGTTGCCGACGACCAGCACCCGGCGCAGCGGCCAGCGCTCGGCGCCCGCCCAGCCCTGGATCACCGCCACCACCGGCAGCGTCACCAGCACGATCGCGAACAGCCACGCGACGAGTCGCAGGAAGGCGTTCATCGTTCGCCCACCCCGGGAATGCCGGTGTTCGCGAACGATGTCTCCAGGATCAGCCAGCACAGCGTTTCGAAATCGATGCCAATCTGGCCAGCGGCCTTCGGCACCAGCGAGTGACTGGTCATGCCCGGCGCGGTATTGATCTCGATGAGCTGGAAACCGCTGCGACGGTCCCGCATCACATCGACCCGGCCCCAACCGCTGCAGCCCGCAGCGCGGAACGCACGCAGTGCGAGATCGCGGACGGTCGCTTCGTCGTCGCCTTCGAGCCCTGGGCACAGGTACTGGGTGTCCTCGGCGATGTACTTGGCGTGATAGTCGTACCACTCGCCGGCAGGCACGATGCGGATGGACGGCAGCGCGGTGTCTCCGAAGATACCGACCGTGAACTCGTCGCCCACCACCATCTGCTCCATCAGCAGTTCGCCCGCATAGCCGGTCGCGAACGCTTCGGCCTGCGCGAGATCGGCTTCGGCCAGTATGCGGAACACGCCGACGCTGGAGCCTTCGCACGACGGCTTCACGAACACCGGCAATCCCAGCGCGCGCGCGGCGGCGCGCATGTCGTCGCCATGCCGCAAACGCGCGAACTTCGGCGTCGGCAAGCCTTCGCTGGCCCACACCTGTTTGGTGCGGATCTTGTCCATGCTCAGCGCGGAGCCGAGCACACCCGAGCCGGTATACGGCACGCCGATCGCTTCGAGCGCGCCCTGCAGCACGCCGTCTTCGCCGCCGCCCTTGTTGCCATGAAGAATGTTGAACACGCGGTCGAACCGTTTCGCCGACAACGCATCGAGCAGCGCAGCAATGCCATCGACCGGATGCGCATCGACGCCGCGCGCGCGCAGCGCAGCGAGCACATTGCGCCCCGAGTCGAGCGAGACCTCACGCTCGGCGCTGGTGCCGCCCATCAACACGGCGACACGACCGAACGCAGCGGGGTCGCTGATTTTCTGGGCTGCGACGTGGCGTTGAGGGATGACAGTGCTCACGGCTTGGAATCCTCGAAATTCTTGTTCGCGAATCCATGCGTGGAAATCTGCTGTGCGGCGGCACCGATATCGCCCGCGCCCATCATCAGCAGCAAGTCGCCGTCGCGAAGGACATCGGGCAATACCGCCGAGAGTTCACCTGCGCCACCGACCACGACCGGATCGATGCGACCGCGCGCGCGGATGCTGCGCGCAAGCGACTTTGCATCGGCGCCGGCAATCGGCGCTTCGCCGGCCGGATAGACTTCGGTCAGCACCAGCGCATCGACGTTCGACAGCACGGCGGCGAAATCGTCGAACAGGTCGCGGGTGCGGCTGTAGCGATGCGGCTGGAACGCGACCACGAGCCGGCGATCCGGCCAACCGCCACGTGCCGCCTGGAACACCGCTTCCAGTTCCTTCGGGTGATGGCCGTAGTCGTCGACCAGCTGCACCTTCGCGCCCTGCGCGGTGGTGAGCACGGCGAGCAGATTGAAGCGACGGCCGATGCCCGCGAAATTTTCCAGCGCGCGCGCGATCGCTTCGGGCGAAACGCCGAGCTGCCAGCCGATGGTCGCGGCGGCGAGCGCGTTCTGCACATTGTGGCGGCCCGGCAACGCAAGCGTGGTCGGCGTGCGTGAACCGTCGGGCAGACACAGCGTGAAACGCATCGCCGGGCCGGCCTGCTCGACGTCTTCGGCGCGCACATCGGCATGCGCGGCGAAACCATAAGTGATGACATGACGCGGCATGTCGGCCGCAAGCGCGGCGACTTCGGCGTCATCGATGCAGAGCACGGCAAGACCGTAGAACGGCAGACGATGCAGGTATTCGGAAAACGCCGCCTGCACACGCGCGAAATCGCCGCCGTAGTTTTCGAGATGATCGGCATCGATATTGGTGACGACCGCGATCTGCGGATTCAGGCGCAGGAAACTGCCGTCGCTTTCATCGGCCTCGGCCACCAGCCAGTCGCCGCTGCCCAGCCGCGCATTCGCGCCCGCAGCGAGCAGTTGACCGCCGATGACGAAGGTCGGATCGAGCCCGCCCTCGCCGAGCACGCTCGCGGTCAGCGACGTGGTGGTGGTCTTGCCGTGGGTGCCGGCGATCGCGATACCGCGACGGAAGCGCATCAATTCGGCCAGCATTTCCGCGCGCGGCACGACCGGAATACGCTGCGCGCGCGCTTCCATCCACTCGGGGTTGTCGCGTTTGATCGCGCTGGACACGACCACGCAGTCCGTGCCGAGCACGTTGGCGGCGGCATGCCCGCGATAGACGGTGGCGCCGAGCGATGCCAGGCGGCGCGTGACCGCGTTGTCGGCATTGTCGGAGCCGGACACCTGATAACCGAGTGTGCACAGCACTTCGGCGATGCCGCTCATGCCGGCGCCGCCGATGCCGACGAAATGCACGCGCGGAAAGGCTTTCGAGAGGTCTTTGGTGTCGAGCAGGCGGCGGATCATGCGCGGGTCTCCTGATGGTTCGCGGCATGCTGTGCAGCGACTTCGAGCACGACGTCGGCGACACGGTCGGCCGCATCGGGCTTGGCGAGCGCGCGCGCCGCTTCAGCCATCGCCAGACGCTTCGTCGGGTCGCCGGCCAGCTCGCGCAGGGTCGTCGCCAGACGATCGGCAAGCGTGTCGTCCTGTTTCAGCAGCACCGCCGCACCGCGCTCCACGAGATACAGGCCGTTCTTGGTCTGATGGTCGTCGACCGCGGTCGGCAGCGGCACCAGCACGCTGGAAACGCCTGCGGCGCAGACTTCGGCGAGCGTCAGCGCCCCGGCGCGGCAGACGACGATATCGGCCCAGGCATAGGCCGCCGCCATATCGGCGATGAACGCTTCGACCGATGCCGCGACGTTCGCATCGGCATAGGCGCGTTCGGCGTCGTCGCGCATTTTCTCGCCGCACTGATGCCGTACATCAAAATCGACGCCCTGCAATTGCGCGAGCGCTTTGGGCAGCGCGACGTTGAGCGCGCGCGCGCCCTGACTGCCGCCGAGCACCAGCACGTGCAATCGCGACGAGGCTTCGGCGAAGCGCTGCGCGGGCGGCTCAATCGCGGAGATCACATCGCGGACCGGATTGCCGACCACGGTTTCCTTGCCCGGAAAACTGTCCGGAAAACCGGTCAGCACGC
This sequence comes from Lysobacteraceae bacterium, assembly GCA_049296025.1. GTDB lineage: Bacteria > Pseudomonadota > Gammaproteobacteria > Xanthomonadales > Xanthomonadaceae > Lysobacter_I. Next base: position 3,711 of record JBAQRU010000143.1, read on the forward strand.
GGCGCGCGAACATCGCCAGCACGCGGTTGGTCATGCCCGGCGCGCGGTTCTGTTCGTGCACCAGCAGCGGCACGCCCGCGATCGCCGAGGCGATGCCGCCGGGACCCGCCGCGAAGCCACCGAAACTGACCACCGCACGCGGGCGATGCCGGTGCAGCACGTTGGCGGCGGCGCGGATCGCGGACAACACCCGCAGCGGCGCGCGCAGCAGCGTACCGATGCCCTTGCCGCGCAGGCCGGAGATCGCGATGGTTTCGATGGCGATACCGTGCGGCGGCACGAGCCGCGTTTCCATGCCGCCATCCGCGCCCAGCCACACCACCGGCACATTGCGCGCGCGCAACGCGGCGGCGACCGCGAGACCCGGAAAAATATGTCCTCCGGTGCCGCCAGCGAAGATCATCACCGGCGCCTGGGTCGCGGACACGACGGCATTGGAAGCCGCAGCGCTCATGCGTTCCTCCCGAAGGTCGGTTCGATGCGATCGCGCAGGCGGCTGGTGCCGCGCACGGTGTTGCCCAGCGCGGAGGCGTTCGCCGAGACCACCGGCTGTGCGGTCGATGGCGGCGCACCGGCATAGGTCTGCGCCGACACCTGCGCCGCTTCGCCACGCAGACGCGCGACCTGACGTTCGGCGCGATCGAGCTCGTAGGAAATCCGCAGCAGCAGACCGAGCGCGGCACAGGTGCCGAGCACGCTGGAACCACCGTAGGAAATCAACGGCAGGGTCAATCCCTTGGTCGGCAGCATTCCGAGATTCACACCGATCGAGACGAAACTCTGCAACGCCATCCACAGCGCGATGCCGAAGGCGCAATAGCCCGCGAAATGGCGACGCATCTCGACGCATTTCAATCCGATCCAGAACGCGCGACCGACGAGCAGGCCATACAGCGCGATCACCAGGCAGACACCGGCGAAACCCAACTCTTCGGCGATCACCGCGAGAATGAAATCGGTATGCGCTTCCGGCAGATACGCCAGTTTCTGGACCGAGCCGCCGAGACCGACGCCGAACCATTCGCCGCGACCGACCGCCATCAACGCGTTGGTCAGCTGATAGCCGGTGTTGAACGGGTCTTTCCACGGATCGAGGAACGAGGTCAGACGGCTGACGCGGTAGGGCTCCGCGATCGCGATGATCGCAAGCACAGGCAGACCCACCAGCACCGGGCCGAACATCCGTGGCATGTGTACGCCGCCAAGAATCAGCATGCCGGCCGTGATCGCGAGGATCAGCGACAGCGAACCGAAATCAGGCTGCAGGATCAACAGCGCGACCAGCACCACGGCGACGCCGAGCGGCTTGAGCATCGCGCCCCAGGTCGCGTTCACTTCGTCGCGGAAGCGCACCAGGTAACTCGCGAGCCAGACGATGTACATCAGCTTCACGGCTTCCACCGCCTGGAAGCCCATGATCCCGAAGTTCAACCAGCGTCTCGCACCATTCACGGTCTTGCCGACGACCGGCACGAACACCAGCACCAGCAGGATGAAGCACAACAACAGCAGCAGGCGATCCTGCTGCTCGATGCTCTTCAGTTCGGTGCGCATCAGCCAGCCCGCCACGCCGACGCCCAGCGCGAGGAACACCAGGTGCTTGATGAGGAAATAGTAGGGACCGACATCGAAGCCTTCACCGATCGCGATCGAACTGGAGGCGACCATCACCACGCCGAGGCAGGCCAGCGCGATCGATGACCCGATCAGCCACGGGTCGTAGCGGCCGGGCAACGCGTCCAGGCGCGTTGCCTGCTGGCCGAGACCGAAACGAGGAAGGGAGAGCCAGGTCGCCATCAGCGGATCTTCAACGTCGCGAGGCCGACCAGCACCAGGATCACCGAGATGATCCAGAAGCGCACGATCACGCGCGGCTCCGGCCAGCCTTTCAATTCGAAGTGGTGATGGATCGGCGCCATCCGGAACACGCGCTTGCCGGTGAGCTTGAACGACGCCACCTGGATCATCACCGACAGCGTCTCGATCACGAAGATGCCGCCCATCAGCACCAGCACCAGCTCCTGACGCACGATCACCGCGATGCAGCCGAGCACCGCGCCGAGCGCGAGCGCACCGATGTCGCCCATGAACACCATCGCCGGGTAGGTGTTGAACCACAGGAAGCCAAGGCCCGCACCCGCGATCGCCGCACAGATGATCACCAGTTCACCTGCGCCGGGGACCGGCGGAATCTGCAGATAGCTGGAGAACACAGCATTGCCCGACGCATAGGCGAACACGCCGAGCCCGCATGCGACCAGTACCGTCGGCATGATCGCGAGCCCGTCGAGTCCATCGGTGAGATTGACCGCGTTGGAAAAGCCGACGATCCAGAAGTACGCGATGGAGACGAAGAAGATCGTGCCGCCGATACCGACCAGCGGCAGCGCGACTTCCTTGAAGAACGGGATGTACAGCGTGGTCGCCGCCGGCGCATCCGCAGTGAAGTACAGGAACAGACCGGCAGCAAGACCGACCACCGACTGCAGTGCGTACTTGGTGCGCGAGCGCATGCCGTTGGGATCGCGCTTGACGATCTTGATCCAGTCGTCCCACCAGCCGATGCAGCCGTAGGCGACCATCACCGCGAGCACCAGCCACACATAGCGATTGCGCAGGTCACCCCAGAGCATCACCGATGCGATCACCGTCAGCAGGATCAAAGCGCCACCCATCGTCGGCGTGCCGGCCTTGGAGAAATGCGACTGCGGGCCATCCTTGCGGATCGGCTGACCGCCCTTGAGCTGCGCGAGACGCGCGATGATCGCCGGCCCCCACCACAAGGACAGCGCGAGCGACGTCAGCGCGGCGAGAATGCCCCGGAACGTGAGATAGCTGAACAGGCCGAACAGACTTTGCAGTTGTTCCAGCCAGCGCGTCAGTTCAAGCAACATGCGACTCTCCCCCGCCCGCGGCATCCGCGGGCATTTCGTTCTTGAGCAGGTCCTTTGCGAGCATGTCCTTCACGGGCATGCTTTTCACAAGCATGTCCTTCACGATCTTGTCCATCGCGCTGCCGCGCGAGCCTTTGATCAATATCCGCAGCGTTGTCTCTGCCGGGATCCGGGCTGGAGCCTCTTCCACAAAGGCAGCGATGTCGGCACGCAAGACCGCTGCGACGGACTCGTGACTGTCGAAGGTCCGCGCGCCAATGCCGAACGCTTCCGCCGCCGTCGCGCTGAGCGCACCCAACGCATAGAACCGCGCGATGCCCGAGGCCTTGGCGCGACGCCCGACCTCGGCATGCAGCGACGCGGCGTCTTCGCCGAGTTCGCGCATGTCGCCCAACACCAGCCAGCGCTCGCCGCCGCTCGACGCCAGCGTATCGATCGCAGCTTTCAGCGACCCGGGATTCGCGTTGTAGCTGTCGTCGATCAAGGTCACGCCCGCCGCAAGGCGATGCGTGTTCAAGCGGCCCGCGACCGGCCGTGCGGCGTTCAAGCCCGCAGCGACGACCGGCAATGCGATGCCCGCACCGAGTGCGAGCGCAGCAGCGGCCAACGCATTCAGGACGTTGTGACGCCCCGGCATGGCCAGTGCGATCTCCGCTTCGCCTTCTGGAGTCGCCAGCACGAAGCGCGACCCTTCGGCATCGGGCACGATCGCACGCGCGGTCACATCCGCGGTCGCTTCGAGGCCGAAACGGATCAGGCGATGACCGTGCGCACGCGCTGCAAAATACGGCGCGAAGGCATCGTCGGCATTGATCGCGGCGACACCGGCAGACGATAGATCATCGTAGACGGCCGCCTTCGTATTCGCGATTTCCAGCAGGCTGCCCATGCGCTCCAGATGCGCTGGCGCAACGTTATTGACCAGGGCGATATCCGGCGGCGCGATGCGGGTGAGATACGCGATGTCGCCCGGCTTGCCCGTGCCCATTTCGTAGATCGCGAACCCGGCATCTTCCGGCGCATCGAGCACCGCGAGCGGCATCCCGATCTCGTTGTTGCGATTGCCCGGCGTGGCGTAGGTGCTGCCCGCGCGCTCGAAAATCGCCTGGGTCAGCGTCTTCACGCTGGTCTTGCCGTTGCTGCCGGTGATCGCGATGACTTTGGTGCGGCGGGCGCGCTGCACCGCGACGGCAAGATCGGCAAGCGCGCGTTCGGTATCGGCGACCACGATCTGCGGAATCGACACATCGGCCTGCCGGGACACCAGCGCTGCACGCGCACCGCCCGCCGCAGCCTGGACGACGTAATCGTTGCCGTCGAAGTTTTCGCCCTTGATGGCGACGAACAGCGCCGACGCGGACATCTCCGCATCGAGCTTGCGGGTATCGGTGACCAGCACGTCGACAGTCAGGTCGTCGCCATGGTCTCCGTTCAAGACCAGACGACCATTCACGGCCTGGGCGATCCGCGCGAGCGTCATCGGCGTCATGCGCGCGCCTCCAGCGCCGCACGGGCGGTCGCGGTGTCATCGAACGGATACTGCACGCCGTCGATCTCCTGATACGGCTCATGCCCTTTGCCGGCGATCAGCACGATGTCGTTTGTGCCGGCGGCGCCGATCGCCTGCGCGATGGCTGTAGCGCGATCGCGCTGGATCGCAATCACGCCCGCATTGGCAAACCCGGCGACGATATCGGCAACGATGGCATCGCCATTTTCGGTGCGCGGATTGTCGTCGGTGACGATCACCGCGTCGGCGTTACCCTCGGCGATGGCGGCCATCTGCGGACGCTTGCCGCGATCGCGATCGCCGCCGCAGCCGAACACGCAGACCAGCCTGCCTGCCGCGTGCGCACGCAGGCTGGACAGCGCCTGCTCCAGCGCATCGGGCGTATGCGCGTAGTCGATCACGACCAGCGGCAAGCGGCCATCGCCGCCGAGGCGATTCATGCGGCCGTTGACCGGCTGCAGCATCGACAGCGTGTTCGCGATCCGCGCCGGCGTTTCGCCCAGCGCGTAGAGCGCACCGGCGGCCGCCAGCAGATTGTCGACGTTGAAGCGGCCGAGCAGCGGCGAACGCACCGGATACGATTCGTCGCCGATTTTCAGCGCGAACGACAGCCCGGCGAGATCGAGCACGATATCGTCAGCGCGCAGCTGCGCATCCGCGGCACCGCGCGAACTGACACCGATGGCGCGAACAGAAGCACCCACATCGGCATGCAGTTCGCGGCCGAAGGCATCGTCGAGATTCAACACGGCGGAATCTAGGCCCGGCCACGCGAACAACTTCGCCTTGGCGGCGCCGTAGGCCTCCATCGTGCCGTGGTAATCGAGATGGTCGCGGGTCAGGTTGGTGAACATGCCGACCTTGAAGTGCACACCGTCGACGCGACCCTGATCGAGCGCATGCGAACTGACTTCCATCGCGACCGCATCGGCGCCGGCATCGCGCAGCTGTGCGAGCAGCGCGTGCAGTTGCAGCACCAGCGGCGTGGTGAACCCGGTCGGGACGGCATCGCCGTAGAGTCCCGCACCCAGGGTGCCGATCGTGCCGGCACGACGACCCAGCAGGGTCCACGCCTGCGCCAGCAACTGCACGGTCGATGTCTTGCCGTTGGTGCCGGTCACGCCGACCGTGGTCATCGTCCGCGACGGTGCGCCGTGAAAAACATCCGCCATCTCGCCCAGGCGCGTACGCAGCCCGGGCACGGCGATCAACGGCGTTGCCGCATCCGCAGCGATCTCGAATTCGGCAGGCATCGGCGGCTCGAACAGGATCGCCGCGGCGCCCGCCTGTTGCGCCTGGGCGACGAACTTCAAACCATGCGCACCGAACCCCGCGATCGCCACGAACGCATTTCCGGATTCGATCGCGCGGCTGTCCTGCACAAGTCCGGTGATTTCCAGAACCGCAGGAATGCCCGCGATATCCGGCAGCAATTCGGCGAGGCGCATGCGACGGTTCATCGCGCGCCTCCGGATGCGGGAAGCGTATCGATCGCTTCGACCAGCGCGGCGGGCATCGGCTGCGGCGCGATGACACTCGGTGGCGCGACACCCGCCTGGCGCGTACGTTTCGCATCGGCTGCCGCCTGCGCCGCCAGCCAGGTTTCGATATCGTCCGGCGGCACATCCATCAGGCGCAGCGCGCCTTCCATGACGTTCTTGAACACCGGCGCGGACACCAAGCCGCCGGTATAGCCGGTGCTGGGGTCGGGATCTTTCAGCACGACCGCCATCGCGAAGCGCGGGTTGTCGACCGGCACCAGTCCCGCGAAAAACGCGTTGTAGCGACGCGAGTAGACGCCATTGATCAGGATGCGCGCGGTACCGGTCTTGCCGGCGACGTGATAACCGAGGATCGCGGCCTGGGTCGCGGTGCCGCCCGGCTCGGTCACGGTCTGCATCATCCGCAGCACTTCCTGCGCGATGCGCTCGTCCAGCACCTGCGTGACCTTTCCCGTTTCGCCCTTGATGAAGGTCGGCACGATCGCACGACCGCCGTTGCCCAGCGTCGCGTACGCATGCGCGATCTGCAGCGGCGTCGCGCTCAGTCCGTATCCGTAGGACATGGTCTGTTTGGTGGTGCCGCTCCAGCGCTCCGGCTTCTTCAGGCTGCCGGGGCTTTCGCCCGGGAACCCGCTGCCGGTGCTGCGGCCATAGCCAAGGCGCACCAGGAATTCGTGGAAATCCTTGTTCGGCAGCATGTGCGCGATCTTCGCCGCGCCCACGTTCGAGCTCTTGCGGATCACGCCGGTGGTGTCGAGCACACCGTAGTTGTGGGTGTCGGTGGTGCGGTACTTGCCGTTCGGGATCCAGCCGGGATTGGTGTTGAAGATCGTCGTCGGCGTGATCTTGCCCGCTTCCAATGCGGCGGCCACGGTGAGCGGCTTCATCGTCGAACCCGGCTCGATCACATCGGTCACCGCACGATTGCGATGCGCATCGCGATTGCCCAGGCTGACGGCGTTCGGATTGAACGACGGCAGATTCGCCATCGCCAGCACTTCGCCGCTGGCGACATCCAGCACCACGACCGAGCCGCTGGTGGCGCCGGTATCGAGCATCGCGCGCTTGAGTTCGCGGTAGGCGAGGAACTGGATGCGGCGATCGATCGTGAGCGTGATGCTCTTGCCCGGCTCGGCCGGACGCACCAGATCCACTTCCTCGACGATACGGCCGCGACGATCGCGGATCACGCGCTTCATGCCCGGCGTGCCGCGCAGCATGTCCTCGAACGCAAGCTCCAGGCCTTCCTGGCCGCGGTCGTCGATGTTGGTGAAGCCCAGCACGTGCGCGATCGCTTCGCCCTGCGGGTAGAAGCGGCGGTATTCGCGCTGCGAAGACACACCCGGAATTTCCAGCGCGAGAATGCGGCGCGCCTCGGCAGGGTTGATCCGGCGCTTGAGATAGACGAATTCCTTGCCCGCGCGCTCATTCAGTTTGCGCGTCAGCGTATCGACATCCGTACCGAGCGCGACCGCGAGTTTCGGCAACAACTCCGGCGCTTCCAGCAGTTCCCTGGGATTGGCCGAGATCGATTCGACCGGCGTCGATACCGCCAGCGGTTCGCCGTTGCGATCGGTAATCATGCCGCGCGAGGTCGGAATCGCCACCTCGCGCAGGAAGCGCTCGTCGCCCTGTTTCTGGTAGAAATCGCTGCGCAACAGCTGCACATCGACCGCGCG
>JBAQRU010000144.1:0-8621 GCA_049296025.1 Lysobacteraceae bacterium
GCGTTTATGAGGATTCGGAAGGATTCCGCGATGGCTACGAGGTGAAGCGCCGGGGTCTGAATCCGACCGGCGCGATCCGTGCGGGCGAAAACACGCTGATCACGCTGGGCTACGAATACTTTCACGACGAGCGCACCGCCGACCGCGGGATTCCGTCGTACGCGACCGCGTTCAACGGCACGCGCCATCCGGTCACGACCGATCGCGCAACGTTCTTCGGCGACCCCGAAGCGAGCCGTGCGGATGTCGAAGTGAACGCCTTCAATGCGCTGATCGAACACGATTTCGGCGGCGGCACCGTGCTGCGCAACCGCACCCGCGTCGCCGAATACGACAAGTTCTATCAGAACGTGTTTCCCGGGAACGTCAACGCTGCGGGCACGGCGGTCGCGCTTTCCGCCTACAACAACGCCACCGACCGCAGAAACCTGTTCAACCAGACCGATCTGATTTTTTCCGCGACCACAGGCGCGGTGGAGCACAAGTTCATGGCCGGCGTGGAATTCGGCCGCCAGGACACCGACAACCTGCGCCGCAGCGGGCTGTTCGCGCTCGGTGCAGGCTCGCCCTGCCAGAACCTCACCGGCGCCGGCAACTGCGTGGTACCGCTTGCCGCGCCGACGGTGTCGCCGATCGTTCTCTACACCAACAACAGCGCGGCCGGCAGCGGCGACGCGCGCAACACCGGCATCGCGAAAGTCACCGCGATCTACGCCCAGGACCAGATCGAGTTTTCGTCGAAATGGTCGGCGATCGTCGGTTTGCGCTACGACCGCTTCGATGTCGACTTCACCGATCTGCGCACGGGCGTTGCGGCGGATCGGCGGCAGCTGTCGTCTTCGGACGCACTCTGGTCGCCGCGCGTCGGCGTGGTGTTCAAGCCGGTCGAAGACCTGTCGCTGTATGCCAGCTACGGCGTGACCTACCTGCCGCGATCGGGCGAGCAGCTCGGCTCGCTCGCGTTCAACAGCCAGTCGCTGGACGCCGAGGCGTTCGAGAACACCGAAGTCGGTGCCAAGTGGGAGCTGCAACCGGGCCTCACCGCCGAAGCGGCCGTATTCCGTCTGAATCGCAACAATGCCGCGATCACCGATCCCGACGATTCGACACGCCTGATCCTGCTTGAGGGAAACAGCCAGCGCATCGACGGCGTCGAACTTTCGCTTGCCGGGAAGCTCGCGGACAGGTGGCAGGTCATCGGCAGCTACGCGTGGCTGGACGCGCGCACCGTGCGCACGATCGGCACCACCCCGGCCGGCCGGGTGCTGGCGCAGACGCCGGAAACATCATTCGGTCTGTGGAACCGCTACGATTTCAGCGATCGCTGGGGCGTTGCGCTCGGCGCGACCTATCGCAGCGAGTCCTACGCCACCATCAGCAACGCGGTGACGCTCAAAAGCCATACGCGCTACGATGGCGCGGTGTTCTACAGATTCGACGAGCGATTCTCGGCACAGCTCAATATCGAGAATCTATTCGACAAAACGTATTTCCCATCGGCGCATACCGATAACAACATCACGCCTGGGGCGCCGCGCGCGGCATATGTGACACTGAACTTCAAATTCTGACGATAGATGTCGCGCAAGTCCTTATCGCGCAAGTCCTCACGCCCACAAGATCGCAGTCTCGCCATGTCAGCATCCATCACCTCCCCCGCCGCACGCCGCCCCCGCGCGAACCTCCATCGCTGGATCAGGCAACTGCATTTGTGGATCGGCGCATGGGGCGCGCTGGCGGCGGTGTTGTACGGCAGTACCGGCCTGATCATGAGCCACCGCTTCGGCGATGGCGCGTGGCCCCAAGGCGGGAATGTGGAACTCGACAAGCGTGAACTGTCGGTTCCCGCTCCGGCGCGCGCGAGCGCCGAAGCGCTGTCGCTCTGGCTGGCTCAAGCGGAAGGACTGGAAGCGCAGATCATCCGCAAACCGCCGCCCGGCGAGCCGGCGAAAGGGCCTGAGCGCTGGACCTTGAACGGCGGCACCGCCAGCGAAGGCTGGACGCTGGAGTACAAGGTCGGCAGCGAGACCGCCGAGTTGAAACGATCGGAATACAGCACGCTTGCCGCGCTGAATCGACTGCACAAAGCCTCCAGCGGCGGCCCCGGCTGGCGCATCCTCGGCGACAGTTTCGCAATCGGCATGATCCTGCTGGGGCTGTCGGGTCTGTGGCTGTGGGCGCGCGGACGTACGCCGAAGCAGATGCTGGTCAGCGTGACCGCAGTGTCGGCAACCGCGATGGTCGTGGTACTGGTCGCGAATCTGTTCTGATCGCGACCGCCGGCCCGCCAACGAGCCAACGAGCGGCTTCTAGCGCAGCCCGTGCACCGCCGAACGCATCACCTGCGGCCGGTAATGTTCCTGTTTCATCAGATCCACCCCGCATTCCAGCCGTTGCAGCCAATCGAGCAGCGCGAGCTGCGCGTCGCCACGGAACGGCATGCCGTGCTGCGGCACGATCATCACCGGGTTCAATTCCCGCACCATCTCCACCCAGAAGCGCACGACGCGATTGCTCGCCATGTAGCGGCGATGGAAGCCCTCCATGCACGGACGATAGGCCTCGAAATCCTCGACGAAACCATAGGCTTGGCCGCTGGCCACCAGTCCCGAGCAGATGTCGCCGGGAAACAGGATCCGGCTGGTTTCGTCGTAGAACGAAAGATTGCCGACCGAATGCATGAAATGTGCCGGCAACGCCAGTACATCGGCATCGCCCAGTGGAATGCGCGCGCCTTCGTCCTCGACCAGCAGATAGCGTTCGCTCCCTGCGTTCTCCATGTAATGCGGCACCAGATGCGGAACGAAACGTCCCCACAGGCGCGAGCAGACGACTTTCGCCTGCGTGTACAGCAGCCATTTGTCGACCGAACCGATCACGTCGGGGTCCTGGTGGGAACACAGGATCATGTCGATCTGGTGCGGGCGCACATTGCGTCCGAGCGCAAGCATCAACGGCGTGTACAGCAGCGAACCGCCGGGATCGATCAGCGCGGAATGCGCACCATGCTTGATCAGGAACTGGTTCGCCTGGACGCCATCGTCGCCGCGGACAAGATCGTTGTAGGCGATGCAACTGTGTTCGCCGGATTCATACAGCACGAATCCCATGAGGGATATCCTTCAGCATGGAGGGAAGTGGCAAGCAGGTTAGTGGTGCGTACCTCGCCACTTCTTGATCATACTCAACAATTCGCGAATTTTCAGGGGGTTTCGCGACATTCTCGCCTCCCTGTCGCGGATGCGGACCGCTCCCGGTCATATTCCAAAGCGTTTTTACGCCGCAGACGGATGACGAGCACCTCACCGCCGCCGTCCAGCGCAAAGCGCGCACGCCCCGGAACCGCGCGCAACACCAAGGTATCGCCTGTCGACGCACTGACGCGGTTCCCCGCATCAATCGCCAGTGCGCGACCCGACAGGACATGGACGACCCATACGTCGCCGGGTTCGACGAACAACACCATCGAACCCACCAGCGGCCGATGCCAGAGTTCGGCATCGATGCGGTCGCGTCGCCACATCAGGTTGAAATCGTGGGTCGGTCCGTCGATCAGTCCGCCGGATACGACCCGTTCTCCTGCGAAACGCACCCGCCCGTGCGGCGGCTCGACTTCGCGCACGTCGCCGTCCTCGAAACGCAGACGCACGCCGTGTCCGTGCAGCAACACCAGTTCGCGCTCGATGCCCGGAAAGGATGAAAACGGCCCATCGCATTCGATTTCGGCGATCGACAGCCGCCAGTCCCAGTCTTCGCCGTTCTGGGGCGAACGCAGGATCTCGCGGGTCCAGCCCAAGCCGTTGCGCCAGCGTTCGCGCCGGTATTCGTGGGCGGGAATCAGCTGCAGGTTGTCGATCATGCGAGGCTCCGGGACGAACGCCACGAGTGTAGCGAAGGAGAGTCACGCTCACCGTTCACTTCTCACCCGCCCCGTATCGAGTATGAGCCAAGGACGGGGCAAGCGCTTCGCACACCCTCCCCCCGCAAGCGGGGAGAGGGAAGCGCGAGCACAGCGAGCGTGGGTGATGGGCTGCATCAGCGCTTCTTGGGCACGGCAGCCGCCGCCGGGGCCTTTGCCGCGGTCGGCACAGCGCCGCCGCCGATCAGGATCATCTCGCGGTTCTTCTCGACCGTCTTCAGGCCGATGCCGTCGACCTGGGCCAGCTGTTCGGCGCTGCGGAACGGGCCGTGGGTCTTGCGATAAGCGACGATGGCCTCGGCCTTGGTCGGACCGACGTTGACCAGCACGCGGTCGATGGTGGCGGCGTCGGCGGTGTTGATGTTGACCTTTTCCGCTGCGAAAGCGCTGCCCAGCAGGGCCAGCGACAGGGTGGAGGCAGCGATCAGGGACTTGAGGTTGAAGAGATTCATGGCAATGTTCCTTGTGTGAAAGATGAGTGGTTTTGACGGTGTCGACCGGTTCCGGTCTTCGCTGTCGGCGTTGTTTCGTCGACAGGGACAGTTTCCGGATTCGGGGCATCCGCCCATATCGCCGGACCACCCGCCCGGAGGCGGGCGAACGCCGCACCCGGCTGTAGGAAAACCCCTACAGCGCAGGCCCGCCAAGGGCGGCGGGCGTACAATGGCCCCACTTTTCCACACGGGTCTTCGACACCATGGACATCAGCAAATTCGAGCCGGCTTCCATCCAGTATTTCGTCGGCAACAAATGGGACGACGACATCGTTCCGCAGCTCGTCGAATACATCCGCATCCCCAACAAGTCGCCGATGTTCGACAGCGATTGGGTTGCGCACGGCTACATGGATGCCGCAGTCGCACTCATGGAAACCTGGGCGCGCGCGCAGAACGTGCAGGACATGCAGATCGAAGTGGTACGCCTCGAAGGCCGCACGCCGCTGATCTTCGTCGAGATTCCGGCCAGCGCCGATGCCGGCACCGGCGACGACTGCGTGCTGCTCTATGGCCATCTCGACAAGCAGCCGGAAATGGCCGGCTGGGACGACGATCTCGGCCCGTGGACGCCGGTCATCAAGGGCGATCGCCTGTACGGCCGCGGCGGCGCCGACGACGGTTATGCGATCTTCGGCTCGATCGCCGCGATCCAGGCGCTGCAGGCGCAGGGCGTGCCGCACGCGCGCTGCGTGCTGATGATCGAAGCCTGCGAGGAATCCGGCAGCTACGACCTGCCCGCCTACGTCGACCATCTCGCCGCGCGCATCGGCAAACCATCGCTGGTGGTCTGTCTGGACTCCGGCTGCGGCAACTACGAACAACTGTGGTGCACCACCTCGCTGCGCGGCCTCGCCGGCGGCAACCTCACCATCAAAGTCCTGAACGAAGGCGTGCATTCCGGCGATGCCTCCGGCGTGGTGCCATCGAGCTTCCGCATCCTGCGCCAGCTGCTGTCGCGGATCGAGGACCAGGACAGCGGCCGCATCCTGCTCGACGGGCTGCATGTCGAAGTGCCGGCCGACCGCATGCTGCAGGCGGAAACCTGCGCGGCCGTGCTGGATACGGCGGTCTACGACAAATTTCCATTCCTGCCCGGCATGACGCCGATGCATACGGACCTCACCCAACTGGTGCTCAACCGCACCTGGCGCCCGGCGCTGTCGATCACCGGCGTGGATGGCATGCCGCCGCTGTCGTCGGCGGGCAATGTGCTGCGTCCCTGCACGTCGGTGAAGCTGAGCCTGCGCCTGCCGCCGACGCTGGACGGCAAACAGGCGGGCGAGCTGCTGACCGAAGCGCTGCTGCGCGACCCGCCGAACGGCGCCGAAGTCACGCTGCATCTGGAAAAGGATTCGACCGGCTGGAACGCGCCGACGATGACGCCCTGGCTGGAGCAGGCCATCGACGCCGCCAGCCGCGACTTCTTCGGCAAACCGGCGATGTACATGGGCGAAGGCGGCACCATCCCGTTCATGGGCATGCTCGGCGAGAAATTCCCGGGTGCGCAGTTCATGATCACCGGCGTGCTCGGCCCGCATTCCAACGCGCACGGCCCCAACGAATTCCTGCACATCCCGATGGGCAAACGCGTCACCGCGTGCGTGGCCCGGGTCATCGCCGAACACCGCAACGCCAGCGTGCGCGGCGAAACCGTCGGCGTGGCGGCAGTGGCCGGCGGACACCATCACGGCGATCACGGCTGCTGCTGAACGGGGGCGCTGAGCGCCGGGCGCGGGACTGTTAGGATGCCGGGGCGTCGATTCGACGCCCTGCAATCGAGGGGACATCTCCATGTTCGAAGGCATCCTGGGTTACATCATCGGCGGCGCGGCCATCGGTCTGCTGGCGCGCCTGTTCAAGCCCGGCGCGGATGCGATGGGTTGGATCATGACGATCCTGCTCGGCATCGCGGGTGCAGCGATCGGCAGTTACGTCTACCCCGGCCAAGGCATCATGACCTGGGTGGTGGCGATCATCGGTGCGATCGTGCTGCTGTTCGTATTCGAGATGATCCGCAAGAAACGCTGAGATATCAGCGTCGCGGAGTAAAACGCCCGGCCATGTGCCGGGCGTTTTGTTTGCCGCGCGTCAACCGCCCAGCAATCGCTTCACTACGCGCTCTGCAAGCGCTTCCGCCGTCTCGGCCCGGGTATCCAGTAACGTAGGCTGGGCTGAGCGCAGCGAAGCCCAGCACCCACGAAAGGGCGGGGGCGTTGGACCGCCACCAGCCATACGGAGACATGCTGGGCTTCGCTGCGCGCAGCCCAGCCTACGCCGTGCGGTCAAGGCGAGAAAATATGATGTCCTCGTCTACCGCAACAGCCGATATCTTCACTGACGGGCATTGGGCACTTGAGCCGGGCGTTTTGTTCAACACGATTCAACACGATTCAAGTGCCGAGCAACCGCGCCACGACCTCTTCCGCGAGCACATCAGGCGTCCGTGCCACGGTGTCGAGCCGCAGCTCCGGCGCCTCCGGAACTTCATACGGCGAATCGATGCCGGTGAAGTTGGGAATCTTGCCAGCGCGCGCTTTCGCGTACAGGCCTTTCACGTCACGGGATTCGGCCACCGCCAGTGGCGTATCGACGAACACCTCGATGAACTCGCCGTCGTCGAACAGATCGCGCGCCATCCGCCGCTCGGCGCGGAACGGCGAGATGAAACTCACCAGCACGATCAATCCGGCATCGACCATCAGCCGGGCGACCTCGGCGACGCGCCGGATGTTCTCGACGCGATCCTCGTCGCTGAAACCCAGATCCTTGTTGAGACCGTGGCGGACGTTGTCACCGTCGAGCAGGTACGTGTGCAGGCCGCTCGCCATCAGCCGCTTGTCGACGAGATTGGCGACCGTGGATTTGCCCGAGCCCGACAGACCCGTGAACCACAGGCAGCGCGGCGATTGGGCGAGGCCGCGCGCGCGCGCGGCCTTGTCGACGGTCAGATGCTGCCAGTGGATGTTGGCGGCGCGGCGCAGTGCGAAATCGAGCGTACCCGCCGCGACCGTGGCGTGGGTCTGCCGGTCGATCAGGATGAAACCGCCAAGTTCGCGGCTGTCGGCGTAGGGTTCGAACGGCACCGGCTGGTCGAGATGCAGATTGCAGTAACCGACTTCGTTGAGATCGAGCAACTTGGCGGCCAGATGTTCCTGGGTATTCACGTCGACGCGGTGCTTGATCTCGGTGATCGACGCACCGACCGTGCGCGCACCGATCTTGAGCCAGTACGGGCGCCCCGGCAGCAGCGCGTGTTCGCCCATCCACAGCAGATGCACGGCGAACTGGTCGGCGATTTCCGACGGCGCGTCGGCGGCGGCGATCACATCGCCACGACTGATGTCGATTTCGTCTTCCAGCGTCAACGTGATCGCCTGTCCCGCCGCAGCGCCTGCGAGATCGCCGCCATCGCCGGCCACGATGCGCGCGACACGCGAGCGACGACCCGACGGCAGTGCGACGATCTCGTCGCCCGGCGCGACCGCACCGGACACGATCGTGCCTGCAAAGCCGCGGAAGTTCTGGTCCGGACGGCACACCCACTGCACCGGCATGCGCAGGCCCAGGTCGCGGCGGGTGTCGCCGATGTCGACCGGATTTGTTTCGACGCTTTCCAGATGCTCCAGCAGCGTCGTGCCGGTGTACCAAGGCATGCGCGCCGAAGATTCCAGCATGTTGTCGCCGTTGAGCGCGGACAGCGGAATGCAGGTCACCTGCGCGATGCCGAGCTGCGCGGCCAGCGCGCGATAGTCGTCGACGATCCGCGTGAACACCGCTTCGTCGTAGCCGACCAGATCCATCTTGTTCACCGCCAGCACGATGTGGCGGATGCCCAGTAGCGACACGATGTAACTGTGGCGGCGCGTCTGGGTCAGCAATCCCTTGCGCGCATCGACCAGCACGATCGCGAGATCGGCGGTGGACGCGCCGGTGGCCATGTTGCGGGTGTACTGCTCGTGCCCGGGACAATCGGCGACGATGAACTTGCGGCGATCGGTGTTGAAGAAGCGGTACGCGACATCGATGGTGATGCCCTGCTCGCGCTCCGCCTGCAGGCCGTCGACCAGCAGCGCGAAATCGATCGCGCCGTTGCGGGTGCCGTGCTTGCGGCTGTCCGCTTCCAGCGCGGCGACCTGGTCGTCCAGCAGCAACCTGGTGTCGTGCAGCAGGCGGCCGATCAGGGTGCTCTTGCCGTCGTCCACGCT
>JBAQRU010000145.1:0-2806 GCA_049296025.1 Lysobacteraceae bacterium
TGGCGCAGCCCGGCGGCAACGGCAATCTGAAAACGCCCGCAGCGGTCGACGCGCTGTCCAGCGATATCCACGAACGCCGCGAGCATGCGAAAGCGAACGTGTTCGATGCCGCCGCACTGCTGTCGCCCACATCGCTCGCACAGGTGGCGCTGCCCTCGCCGCGCCGGCAATCGATGGCCCACGGCGGCGGTTACATTGACCCACCACCGCTGGCTTTGCCAGCGGCCGCAGCACCTCCCGCCGATGTCGGCGCCGAACGGCAACTGGCCAGAAGCCTGATGACGCCGCTCGCCGAACCCGAGTGGGCCGGACCCGCGCCCGCGCGCGGCGCAGGTGTCGCCGCCGCACCGCATCACGGCGCAGCGGTGAATCAGGCGCGCGACGGCTACATGCTGCAGGCCCCGCACATGGGCGAAGTCGGCAGGGATGCGACTGCCCAGTATCTTGCCGGCGCACAACCCACGCACGCGCAAATCCGCGTCGGCGCAGTGCCCTCGGCCACGCTGCATCCGGGCATAGGTGCCGGTGCGCACGAAGTCGTGCCCACCGACCTCGCACCCACCATCGCCGCGATGCCCGCGCATGTTCGCCCGCAGATGGCCTACGCGCAGGCCGACGTGCGCACCAGCACCGCATTGACCTTCCTGCGTGGCGGACCTGCCGTCGGCGGTGGTGGTGGCGCCGCAGCCGCTGCCGCCGCACCCGATTCGCCGCCCCGCAAAGGCACCAAGCGCCCGCGATCACCGTCGCCGCCACCATCGCCGTGAATGCGAAGCGGCCATTGTCGTCGCCTACCGCTTTCGAACTTCAGCCGGCGCGAAGCGTGCTACGCATTGCTTCGATGCATGTCGCGTCGTCGTGTTGAATCGCAAATGATGATGCGTGTGGGCTTGAGGCCGCTGTGCACGCCACACGCAAAAGAAGGTCGTCATAGGGTGCCGCCTTGGCGCACCTGTCGGTTCTGACAAGGAATTCGGCTGGCGGGCCAATTGTCTGGATCAGATTCACTTCTATCAAAGTGAGACGGACCCCGTCTTTGTTTTTTCTTCTCCTCGCCTGCGGGGAGAAGGTGCCCGCAGGGAGGATGAGGGGCGCTCTTGCTTTATCAGCAGGCTTACGACGAGATGATGTTCTGATTCGGATTGGTGAAGCTCTGGGCGTGACTGCTTCTGCGGCATAACTTCACCCGCCGCTGTCGCATTCTCTCCTTCCGAGATGGAAACCGGAAGGAGAGACATCAATAGTCGTCACTGGCTACGTTGTTTAATACCTTGAGAATCGCAAGTATCGTTCAGCTAATTTTTGAACCTATTCTCGCGATGCCAACGCAAATAATTCGAATGCGGTCGCCAGTCTTGATTTTCAGGAACGAGAAGCTTTCTTTCTGGCAGGATCAGCTTATCCAAATCATCTGGAACACCATGTGGCGAAATGAGAATGCTGTAGTCGTCTTCGAACGCGATCAACCCTCTGTCGAACAGCCAGTGCGCTGTTCCGGTCAACGCGACGCCGTTACGCACCGTATCCGGCCCATTCTCCTCCACGGGTCGAATATGAGCGGCCTGCACTTCCGGCCTACCTCCACCGTTGATCAATCGTAGCCCTGTCACCGCGCAGCGATTGGCATACGCACCTCTGACATGGCGGCGGAAAGCGACATCGCGGAATGGCCGCGACACAAGGCGCTCGACCATAGGTCGCGCGACGTACTCTGCAGGCTCCTCAGCGACACGCGCGGTGGATTCCCATGCCTCCAATGGCGTCGCGAACGCTGCGCGCAGAATGGCTTCGAACTCTTCGGTCGGAACATTGCGAACCGACCGCCCGAATGCGCCTTTGCTGGTAGACCCATCAGGCTTCTTGAGCGCCGATTCGTAGTAGGCACCATCGGAGCGGAAAGAGACCGCGCGATCAAATTCAATGAACTCTTCAATGTCGGCGTAATAATGATCGTCGAGTTTCGGGTCCGGCCGAATACCGATCACTCGTGCTGCTGCGAAATATGCCTGTCGGCCTGTCGAACTCGAAGGCCCCGTCGTCCGCCGCGGTTCGTAATATGCGATGAAGTCTCCAACGGCATTTTCGACCTGCCTCAAGTAGGTCTTCGGGAAGTGATACCAGAGCTCGATTCGATCGTCATAAGCGCTGCTTTCAGATGCCGTAAAGATCGCGTTCGCCATCGCTGTCCCCGTCTCGTCCGTTGCGACTGTCATGCCTCACCGTTCGACCATCACTATCAGCCGAACGGAGGCCAGAGTTTCATGACCCAGCATCATAAGCAAGATTCTTTCTGTGTGTTTGCGTACCAATACCGAGACGCCGCCAACTGGAAGACGTATGGCGAGCTACTGCTGGCCGGCGAAGCCTCCGAAGCAGAGATCTCCACTATGGTCTCGTACTTCGACAGTGGCGACCTATTCGTTGCCCAGCAGATCGGTGTTCCTTCACTTTGTGAGCAACATTTCATCGACTATGACGGCCCCTCCGATCTGGATCACGCTTACCATGAATTCTTCAAGCTGCGACCAGCGACACAAGAGGACATAGATACGATGTCGATCTTCGCGACCTTAAGCGACCTGCTCACCCGGATCGAAAATACCGGCGGTCGTTGGGACGTTCGGCTCTCTCCGAATTGCGATTTTTGACGTACTCAGCAACACGGCCGATTTGTTATGGCTATCCGTTCGGCAGCGAGTAGCCCGGGTAAGGCCAAAGGCCGCACCCGGGGCTTTTGATGTTCGAACCGCCACGGATACTCGACTGCTTGCGTTTCCCCGGGTGAGTGCTACGCACTTACCCGAGC
>JBAQRU010000146.1:0-3670 GCA_049296025.1 Lysobacteraceae bacterium
GCCGTGCTGCACGCATCGCGCCCGCAGCGCCGGCTCTCGCTGCTGCGCGACCGCCTGCAATCGCTGGCGCCACGCCCGCAGGCAGCGACCGTGCGCGCACTGCAACGGCATGCGCTGCATCTGCATGGGCTTGCACGCTCGCTGGAAGCGGTCAGCCCATTGGCCACGGTTGCGCGCGGCTACGCGATCCTGCAACGCGACGACGGACGTATCGTGCGCAGCGTTCACGATGTACGAGCGGGTCAACACCTCGACGCGCGGCTGCACGACGGGCGATTGAAACTGCGCGTCGAAAACGACGACTAGCACTTCCGCACGTACTCCACTGCCACCGCCCGCGTCTCATCGCCATCGGGCGAGATATTGGTCATGACGATGGTCAGGCGGTCGTCGTCCGGTTGTTCGATCTCGGTGCGCCAACCCCATCGCGGCCCGGGCGGCGTCTGGCCGTCGCCGTAGCTGCCCAGCACCGCGAAATGCGCGGGGTCGGCATCTCCGGAGGTATGCGAGAACACGATCGAACTGCCGCTGTGGAAGCTGTCGATCCACGCGCATTCCCAGCGCTTCTCATCGATGTGATAGCCGTACAGCGCGATGCCCGCGTAGCTGCGGCCATCGAATTCCCACGCGTATTCGTGCAGCAGGAACCGCCCGCCGAGCACTGTCCGCAGTGTGCCGCGCTGACTGGATTCCGCCGCGAGCATGTCGCGTTCGAACCACAGCCGGTAGACGCCTTCCCAGTCCCCGGCCATGCGCGCGAGGCGCTGATGCGGACTCCCCCGGGCCAGGGACGGATCGGAATTGGTCGTTTCCATGGACACCCCCCTTTGCCGGAAAGCGTTCAGCCTACACTTGCGGCGATACATCACAAGCATCGACAACGCGAGAATCGCGATCTGTCACGGGCAAACCGGCCCGTACGCTGAAACAGCAGATTCCGCGGACTGCTAACCCCACTCCCCCGCAAGGCGCGTTTGCAGGCCTGTCACTCACGGAGACCCGCCATGCATCGTTCCGCAGCTCATCAGATGCCCCGCCAAGTCCTCGCCGCCGCCGTACTCTGCGCGCTCGCGCTGGCAGGCTGCCAACGCACCACGACGCTCGACGACAGTCGCGCCGAAGCCCAGGTCGGTGCTCAACGCGATCGGTCGGCGCCCGCCGCCGACAAGGACGTACAGGAGTCCGTCGTGATCACCAGCAACGAAGCGCGGCGCATACGTCAGGAGGCGACCAAACCCGCTTCCCGGGCCGATGCCGCCGCGAAACCCGCCGGAGCCGTCCAGGAAGTCGACAAGATCGCGGTCACCGGCTCACGCGTGGCCCGCCAGCAGGAGCGCAAAGCCGGCAACGGCATCGTCGCCGACGGTTATGCCTCCGCGCCGCCTCCGCCACCCTCGCCCGCAATGACGCTTACGCCGGCCGAGCCGATGCCCCAGCTCGCCAACACCGAAAATTACGACGACCGCGATGACAATCCGGTGCGTCGCGCCAGCGAAGCCCCCGTGTCCACTTTTTCGATCGACGTCGATACCGGCAGCTACGCCAACGTGCGCAGCATGCTGCGTCAAGGCATGCGCCCGCCCGCCGACTCGGTGCGCGCGGAAGAGATGATCAACTACTTCGACTACGGTCATCCCGCGCCGACCGCGCTCGGCACGCCGTTCCGCGTCACCACCGAGATCGCGGCGGCACCGTGGAACGGCAAGCGCCAGTTGCTGATGATCGGCATCAAGGGCTACGACGTGCCCAAGGCAAAATTGCCGCCGGCGAATCTGGTGTTCCTGATCGACACCTCCGGTTCGATGAGCGACGAAAACAAACTGCCGCTGCTGAAGAAATCCTTCGCGCAACTGGTCGAACAACTGCGTCCGCAGGATCGCGTGTCGATGGTGGTCTACGCCGGATCGGCCGGTCTGGTGCTGGAACCCACGCCCGGCGATCAGAAAGAAAAAATCCTCGCCGCGCTGGACAAGCTCGGTGCAGGCGGCAGCACCAACGGTGGCGCCGGTATCGAGCTGGCCTACGCGATGGCGAAGCAGGCCTACACCAGGAACGGCGTGAACCGCGTGATCCTCGCCACCGACGGCGACTTCAACGTCGGCACCACCGACCAGAAAGCGCTGGAAACGCTGGTCGGCGACCAGCGCAGGCACGGCATCGCGCTGACCACGCTCGGCTTCGGTCGCGGCAATTACAACGACGCGATGGCTGAACGTCTGGCCGATGTCGGCGACGGCAATCACGCCTACATCGACACGCTCCAGGAAGCGCGCAAGGTCCTGGTGCAGGAAATGCAGTCGACGCTGCTGACCATCGCCAAGGACGTGAAGATCCAGATCGAGTTCAATCCCGCGCGCGTCGCGGAATACCGCCTGATCGGTTACGAGAACCGCATCCTGCGCAATGAAGACTTCGCCAACGACAAGGTCGACGCCGGCGACATCGGCGCCGGCCATGAAGTCACCGCACTCTACGAACTGACCCTCGTCGGCTCCGGCGCCGAGCGTTTGCCCGCGCTGCGCTACGGCGACAAGAAACCGGCCACGGAAGGCACGGTCGCAGGCGAGCTCGCGCATCTGCGCCTGCGCTACAAGCGTCCGGGCGAAGACACCAGTCGCCTGATCGAAACGCCGATCCTGCCCGTGCACGAACCGCGCCGTTACGCACCCAGCGCATCGATACGCTTCGCTTCCGCCGTCGCCGCCTATGCCGACGCCCTGCGCGGCGGCACCCATCTGGAGCAGTGGAAGTGGGAGGACATCGCCAAGGCCGCGCGTCAGGCCATCGGCAGCGACCCGTGGCACGAGCGCGCCGAATTCATCGAACTGGTGGACAGCGCGCGTCGGATGACTGCAGGCGACCAGCCGCGGATCGGGATGATCGCCGACTGATTCCGCACGCGACGGCGGCCGCAAGGCCGTCGTCGTCCGGACACGGTCCACGCCGCCATGCATGCCTTCGTCACCATTGCCACCGCCCGTCGCTCGCGCACCCCGCGATATGCGACAGGCTTCACGCAGCGGGCCGCAACCCTTAACCTTCACGCCATGAACGATGTGGCAGAAGTCAGCGACGAAAGCCTCATGCTCGCCTACGCGGCGGGCGATGCGGCTGCGTTCGAGCGCCTCTACCAGCGTCACCGCAGCAAGCTCTACCGTTTTCTGGCGCGCCAACTGCACGGCAACGGCGCGCTTGCGGACGAATTCTTCCAGGACGTGTGGCAGCGGGTGATCACCGCGCGCCAGAGCTGGAAGCCCGACGCGGCGTTCTCGACCTGGCTGTACCGGATCGCGCACAACCGCCTCGCCGATCACTGGCGGGCGCTGCAGCACCGGCCGCCAGCGCCCGACGACGCCGACGAGCGCACCGAGCGCATGCCGGATCACGACACCCCCGAACGGCAGTTGTCCGAATTCGAGGAACGTCGAAGATTGCAGTTGGCGCTGGATGAATTGCCGGACGAGCAGCGCGAGGTGATCCTGCTGCGTCTGGAACAGGATCTGAGTCTGGAGGAAATCGGCGAAATGACCGGCGTCGGCCGGGAAACCGTGAAGTCGCGTTTGCGCTATGCGATGGACAAACTACGCCAGAGATTGAACGCATGAACCGCCCGAGCGAACCATTGACCGCAGAAGAACGCGACCTCGCCCAGCGCCTCGCGCGCCTGGGC
>JBAQRU010000147.1:0-16961 GCA_049296025.1 Lysobacteraceae bacterium
AAGCTCGACCATGCAGGCAGCAGGAAGATGGCGCGCGCCATCGTCGCGACCCGTCAGCCTTCGTACGCGACCTGGATCAGTTCATACTCGCGCCGGCCGGCAGGTGCATCGATTTCGACCACATCGCCTTCGTGCTTGCCGATCAGCGCACGCGCGATCGGCGAGGAAATCGCGATCAATCCGAGTTTGATGTCGGCTTCCAGGTCGCCGACGATCTGGTAGCGCTTCTCGTCCTCGGTCTCCACGTCGGCCAGGGTCACGGTCGCGCCGAAGACCACGCGGCTGCCGGCGTTGAGCGTGGAGATATCGATGACCTGCGCATGCGACAGCTCGGCTTCGAGCTGCTTGATGCGGCCCTCGATGAAGCCCTGCTGCTCGCGCGCGGCATGATATTCCGCATTTTCCTTCAGATCGCCGTGGGCGCGGGCTTCGGCGATCGCGCTGATCACCGCCGGGCGCTGCACGCTCTTGAGTTGTTCCAGTTCGGCGCGCAGGCGCTGCGCGCCTTTCAGGGTCAGGGGGGCTCGACTCATGATGGATCCAGTTCCTTGTGCAATTCCTGCAGCGCCCAGACCGGGCCACTGTCGCGGAAGTCGAGAGAATGCAGCAAGGCTTTCGCGCCTGCAATCGTCGTCGAATAGGTGACACGATGCTGGAGCGCCTCGCGCCGGATCGAGAACGAGTCGGCGATCGCCTGCTTGCCTTCGGTGGTGTTGACGATATAGGTGATCTCGCCGTTCTTGATCAGGTCGACGATATGCGGACGGCCTTCGACAACCTTGTTGATCACGTCGCAGGCGACGCCCTGCGCACCGAGCCATGCAGCGGTGCCACGGGTCGCGACCAGGCCGAAACCGCGACGGATCAGTTCCTCGGCCACCGCCAGCACGCGCTGCTTGTCGGGGTCGCGCACCGAAATGAAGGCCTTGCCGACCGGCGGCGCCTTGATGCCGGCGGCTTCCTGCGCGCGCGCGAACGCGGCGCCGAAGTTGCGGCCGACGCCCATGACTTCGCCGGTCGAGCGCATTTCCGGACCCAGGATGGGATCGACATTCTGGAATTTCGCGAACGGGAAGATCGCTTCCTTCACCGAATAGTAGTGCGGCACGATCTCCTTCAGCGCGCCCTGCTCCGCCAGGGTCATGCCGGCCATGCAGCGCGCGGCGATCTTCGCCAGCGGCATGCCGGTGGCCTTGGACACGAACGGCACGGTGCGCGAAGCGCGCGGATTCACTTCGAGCAGGAAGATGACATCGGTGCCGTCGGCTTCCTGCTGGATCGCGAACTGGGTGTTCATCAACCCGACCACGTTCAGCGCCTTGGCCAGCGCCACCACCTGTTCGCGAAGCCTGCCCTGCGTGTGCGCCGACAGCGAATACGGCGGCAGCGAACACGACGAGTCGCCCGAGTGCACGCCGGCTTCCTCGATGTGCTCCATCACGCCACCGATCAGCACGTGGCCGTCCTTGTCGGCGATGACATCGATATCGACCTCGACCGCATGATCGAGGAAACGATCGAGCAGCACCGGCGAATCGTTCGAGACCTTCACTGCGTCGCGAATGTAGCGCGACAGGTCGGCGTCGGAATACACCACTTCCATCGCGCGTCCGCCGAGCACGTAGCTCGGGCGCACCACCAGCGGATAGCCGATCTCGCGCGCCAGCGCCAGCGCCTCGTCGGCGTTGCGCGCGGTGCGGTTCGCGGGCTGCAGCAGGCCGAGTTTTTCGACCAGTTTCTGGAAGCGTTCGCGGTCTTCCGCCAGATCGATCGAATCCGGCGAGGTGCCGATCACCGGCACGCCGTTGGCTTCCAGCGCCTGCGCGAGTTTCAGCGGGGTCTGGCCGCCGTACTGCACGATCACGCCCTTCGGCTGCTCCAGTTCGACGATTTCCAGCACGTCTT
Source organism: Lysobacteraceae bacterium (assembly GCA_049296025.1). GTDB lineage: Bacteria > Pseudomonadota > Gammaproteobacteria > Xanthomonadales > Xanthomonadaceae > Lysobacter_I. The sequence goes on from JBAQRU010000147.1 coordinate 1,906, forward strand.
CCAGCGTCAGCGACTCGAAGTACAGACGGTCCGAGGTGTCGTAATCGGTGGAGACGGTTTCCGGGTTGCAGTTGACCATGATGGTCTCGTACCCGTCTTCGCGCAGCGCCAGCGCGGCATGCACGCAGCAGTAGTCGAATTCGATGCCCTGTCCGATCCGGTTCGGGCCGCCGCCCAGCACCATGATCTTGTCGCGAGACGTCGGCGCGGCTTCACACTCGTCCTCGTACGTTGAGTACAGATACGCGGTGGTGGTCGAAAACTCGGCGGCGCAGGAATCCACGCGCTTGTACACCGGACGCACGTTGAACGCCTTGCGCAGCGCGCGCACTGCGGTTTCGTTGGTGCCGGCAAGCTGGGCCAGACGCGCGTCGGAAAAGCCTTTGCGCTTGAGCGCGCGCAGACGCCTGGCGTCGAGGCCTTCGAGACCGGCCGCAGCGACTTCGCGTTCGCAGGCGATCAGTTCTTCGATCTGGTCGAGGAACCACGGGTCCACGAACGACAGCGCATGCACCTCCTCCACCGACAGCCCGGCGCGGAATGCGTCGGCGAGATAGAACATGCGCTCCGGGCCGGCTTCCTTCACTTCGCGGCGCATCCGCGCCATGCCTTCGTCGGTGCGCAGGTCGAGTTCGGTCGGATCGAGTCCGACCTTGCCGGTTTCCAGGCCGCGCAGCGCTTTCTGCAGCGATTCCTGGAACGTGCGGCCGATCGCCATCACCTCGCCCACCGATTTCATCTGCGTGGTCAAACGCGCATCGGCTGCGGGGAATTTCTCGAACGCGAAGCGCGGAATCTTGGTGACCACATAGTCGATGCTCGGCTCGAATGACGCGGGCGTCAGGCCACCGGTGATTTCGTTCTTCAATTCATCCAGCGTGTAGCCGATCGCGAGCTTGGCCGCGACCTTGGCGATCGGAAAGCCGGTGGCTTTCGAGGCCAGCGCCGACGAGCGCGAGACGCGCGGGTTCATTTCGATCACCACCACGCGGCCGGTCTGCGCATTGACGCCGAACTGCACGTTGGAACCGCCGGTATCGACGCCGATCTTGCGCAGCACCGCGATGCTGGCATCGCGAAGGCGCTGGTATTCCTTGTCGGTGAGCGTCTGCGCCGGGGCGACGGTGATGCTGTCGCCGGTGTGCACGCCCATCGGGTCGAAGTTCTCGATCGAGCAGACGATGATGCAGTTGTCCGCCTTGTCGCGGACCACTTCCATCTCGAACTCTTTCCAGCCCAGCACCGATTCCTCGACCAGCACTTCGGTGGTCGGCGAGAGTTCAAGGCCGCGCCTGACGATATCGATCAATTCTTCGCGGTTGTAGGCGATGCCGCCACCGCTGCCGCCGAGCGTGAAACTCGGACGAATGATCGTGGGGTAACCGACGCGCGACTGGATATCCAGCGCCTGTTCCAGCGTGCGCGCGATCTCGGCCTTCGGGCACTCAAGCCCGATCTCCTTCATCGCGATGCGGAACAGTTCGCGGTCTTCGGCCATGCGGATCGCTTCGCGCGATGCGCCGATCAGCTCGACGCCGTATTTTTCCAGCACGCCGTTGTCGGCGAGATCGAGTGCGCAGTTGAGCGCGGTCTGGCCGCCCATCGTCGGCAGCAGCGCATCGGGCTTTTCCTTGGCGATGATCTTCTCGACCGTGCGCCAGTTGATCGGCTCGATGTAGACCGCATCGGCCATCTCGGGGTCGGTCATGATCGTGGCGGGATTGCTGTTCACCAGCACCACGCGATAGCCCTCGTCGCGCAGCGCCTTGCAGGCCTGCGCGCCGGAATAATCGAATTCGCAGGCCTGGCCGATCACGATCGGGCCCGCGCCGATGATCAGGACGGTCTGGATGTCGGTGCGCTTGGGCATCTTGTTACTCGGAAAATGGGGAAATGTGAAAATGTGGAGCAGCTGCGGATCGCGGTACGCATTACTTGTCGAAAAGTACCGTGGTCGGCACCTTGCAGGTCGACATCGCGGTCAGCATGATCTGCATCATCATGGTCGAACCGATCTTTTCACCTGCGGATTCGTTTTCCTCGGCCGACTTATGGATGCCGAGCGCATCGCCGAGCCCGGACAGCTTGCGCAGTTCGGCGTGATTCGGATCGCTGAAGAAGGTGACGAACGACAGCACCTGTTCCGGCGAGGCGTCTTTCAGCACGGTCGCGGGATCGGTCTCGATACCACTGCGCTCGCTTTCGGCGCCCGCAGTCACCAGCCTGCCGAAAAGATCGGCCGCGCCCTCTTCCAGCAGCGCGATCTCCGCATCCACGCGCGAAGGATTGGCGGCGACATACGCCTCGACCTGCGCCAATTTGTAGCGGCGATATCCCGGTGTGGAGAGTTGGTCGCGCAGGCAGCCCAACTGTTTCGGCGTGACCGCATCGGGCTTCTCCTGCATCGGCCAAGCCGGATTTTCGCTGGCGAGCGTGTCGAAGATCGCGCCGAAGGGCATCATCCGGACCTGCAGATCGGTCATGCGCGCGGTGTTGGAAACCGCTGGCGCACTGCTTTCCGCAGCCTGTGCGGCACCAAAGGCTGCGAATGCCAACAGTGCGGCGAAGCTGCAGCGGACATGGTCGCGAATGGAAAGAGGTTTCATCGTGTGTCGTCCGGTGAGGTCAGAGGTATGGGAGTGTCTGCAACATGCCGCTCAATACGCGCGCTCCCGCCAGCGCGTCTGCGGCAACCAGGTGATGCGATTCGGGTCCTGCACATCGATTCCGCCGGTTTGGACCGCCGCCAGGACCGCTGCGCGCATCCCCGCCCAACTGCGCGCGTCTGCACCGATCCGCGCGCCCAGCAGGTTGTTGTGCGCATCCATCGCCCGCGCGTCGTCGCCATGCCCACCGTTTTCCATCACCGCAGTCACCCATTCCACCCAGCGCGGCGAACCGGTGTAGGCCACGGTCGCACTGGCGAGACTGTGGCGGTAGGCATCGCGCGGGCCGTGGCGCCCGCCGGGCAGATCGGATTGCGCTGTCGTCGTGTAGACCGTCGCAAGCACGAAAGCCGGGTACAGCGCACCGACGCAGATCGCTGCGAGTGCTCTGCGCAACCAGCGGCGGCGGGTGCTGCTGGACATTACGCAGCAGCCATCATCGCCACGAACCGGTCGAACAGCGGCGAGACATCGTGCGGACCGGGGCTGGCTTCCGGATGGCCCTGGAAACTGAAGGCCGGCGCATCGGTGAACGCGATGCCCTGATTGCTGCCGTCGAACAGTGAGCGGTGAGTCACACGCACGTTCGCTGGCAAGGTGGATTCATCGATGGCGAAACCGTGGTTCTGCGAGGTGATCATCACCCGGCCGCTGTCGAGATCGATCACCGGATGATTCGCGCCGTGATGGCCGAATTTCATCTTCAGCGTCTGCGCGCCGGAGGCCAGGCCGAGCAACTGGTGACCGAGGCAGATGCCGAAGGTGGGGATTTTGCGGTCGATGAACGTGCCAATCGCCTCGATCGCGTAATCGCAGGGCGCCGGGTCGCCGGGGCCGTTCGACAGGAATATGCCATCGGGATTCAGCGCGAGCACATCGGCAGCGGACGTCTGTGCCGGCACCACGGTCACATCGCAGCCGCGCTCGGCGAGCATGCGCAGGATATTGCGCTTCACCCCGAAGTCGTAGGCCACGACCTTGAACTTCGGTTCGGCGCTGACGAAGGTATTGCGATCGAGATCGTACTGGCCCTCGCGCCACGCGAAGCGTTCGCCGGTACTGACCACCTTCGCCAGATCCATACCCTTCAGGCCCGGGAACTTGCGCGCAGCTTCGAGGGCCTTATCAATATCGATCTCGCCCGCCATCACCGCACCGTTCTGGGCGCCACGATCGCGCAGCAGGCGCGTGAGCTTGCGGGTGTCGATTTCGGAAATGGCGACGATGCCGCGCGCCTTCAGCCATTCCGGCAGCGCGACCCGGCTGCGCCAGCTGCTGGGGCGGCGCGGCACGTTGCGGACGATCAGACCGGAGGCCCAGACCCGTCCAGCCTCGTCGTCGAGCTCGGTGCAGCCGGTGTTGCCGATGTGGGGATAGGTCAGCGTGACCAGCTGACGGGCGTAGGACGGATCGGTCAGGATTTCCTGGTATCCGGTCATGGCCGTATTGAACACGACCTCGCCAACGGACAGGCCGGGCGCGCCTACGGATTCGCCCTCGAATACGGTGCCGTCTTCGAGGACAAGGATTGCGGTTTCGGTCACGTGGTTCGCCTATGTCGGGCTACATCAGGTTGCACAAAGCCTCGGGCGCGGTATTTGACCGGTCCGGGGCGTGAGGGAATCAGGCGAGCGGGAATTGTACTGACGCAACCCACCCTCCGCCAGCGGAATTTGTCTGCTCTACAGACGCCCGGGCAACCTGAACGCATGCCCGGCATGGCCGGCCGGACTGCGTCGCTTTCGCCGCAAGGCGTTCAGTCGCGCTCTAGCAGGCTGTTGAAAAACAGCCTGCTAGCGCAGCCATGGATGGCTGCGACAGCGGAGCAAGCGCGTAAGCGATTGATTCGCTGCGAGCCAGTCCGGACATGTGCCGGACTGGCGACTTGAAAAACGCACGGGATGCGCGTTTTTCAACACCCTGCTAGACGCGACAGCGTCACGGCGCCGACGATGCCAGCACCCTGCCCATCCGGCTGGCGTCGATCTCGGCGACCGCAGCCACGAAGGCGCGGGCATCGAGGCCCGCTTCGAATCCGATCCTGAAATGCACCTCGCCCCCAGGCGTGCGCGACGAGTGGATCGACGACAGGCTGATGCCATGGCGTTCGAATACCTGCAGCAGCGCCCTGAGCGCACCCGGGCTGTCTTCGGGGAGATGCACGCTGATCGATACGCGCTCGACCAGATCGGCGAGCAGGTAACCCACCCGCTCGAAGGTGTGATTGCTGTCGGCCAAGGTTTCCGCGTCGAAATGCGCGCGGTTGCCCTGCAGGAATCTGCTGCGGAAACCGGCCCGCGCGGCATCGTCGCCGGTTGCGATCAGATCGCGCAGCGCGGACAACTCGCCGACCAGGCTGTCCAGCATTTCCAGCGCATACGGATTGCCGAACTGGATGTCCTCATAGATCTGCGGGTTGAGCGAGAGAATGCGGGTGATCACCGCAACATCGAGTTCGAAGGACGCCGAACGCAGCGGCAGCAGCGCCGACGGCGGACCGAGGTGGTGCGCATGACTGCGGAGCACACCGGCTTCCGCGAGATGGGTGGCGTGGACCATCGCCTGGATCAGCGCCATCGCCCGATCGTGGTACTCGGGCGTGACCCGCACGCATTCGGCTTGCAGCGCGTCGAACAACACCGACAGCCAATCGCGCCAAACATCGAGCCGGGCTTCGCAGATCACCAGCACCTTGCCCTTGAGCGTCGGCGCCTTGGGCGGAGCGGTCATCGGGTGCAGGCCGGCGACTTCCGCCTGCGACCGCAGCATCGCTGCCACCGGCGCCTGTTTGATTGAAGTAATGTCCAGCCACAGCCGGCCGCGCTCGCGGCCCGCCGATCGACGCAGACAGTCGTCGATGATCGCTTCGGTGCTGCGGATCGGCGCTGCGAACAGCAGCACATCGGCTTCGCCCAGCAAACGTTCGAGCGCGTCGCTGTGCGGCGCCGCCGGATCGTGGCCCAGCACCCGAAGCTGCATCCGGTCTTCGAAGAATCGTCGCAGCCAGCGACCGTACGCACCGTCGCTGCCGACGATGCCGATCACGGGAAATCGAGTCATCGCATCACGTCCCATTCCGGCCGTTCAATCGAGCAGATCGCGCAGCCGGTAATTGCCCGGCGCACGTGCTGCGAGCCGGACGGCCGCGTGCAATGCGCCGCGGGCGAAGATGTCGCGATTGGTGGCGCGGTGGATCAACTCGATCCGCTCGCCCTGCCCGGCGAACTGCACCAGATGCTCGCCGACGATATCGCCGGCGCGGAGACTGGCATAACGCGGTTCGGCGCCGCTGCGCTGCGCGGCGGCGCCCAGCGCAAGCGCAGTGCCCGAAGGAGCATCAAGCTTGTGGGTGTGATGGGACTCGACGATGTCGCAGTCCCAGGCATGCAATGCGGCAGCGGCACGTTCGACCAGATCCTCCAGCACGGCCACGCCGAGGCTGAAATTGGCGGCCCACAGCACCGGAATCTGGCTGGATGCGCTGCGCAGGATCGCGCGCTGCTGCGAGGCCAGTCCGGTCGTGCCGGACACGAAAGCCGCACCGCGCGCAGCGCACAGCGACAGAATGGCGTCGACGCCGGCCGGAAGGCTGAAATCGATCGCGACATCGAAGTCCGGTGCGTGCTCGATCCTGTTCAACGGATGGAAGGGCTGGCCAAGCAGTGCGGCATCGGCGGAAGGCGGCGCCACTGCGGCAACGATGCTCAGGTCCTCGCGTTCGGCGGCGAGGCGCAGCAGGGATTGGCCCATGCGGCCACTGGCGCCGTGGATCAGGACTCGAACAGGAGCGGACATGCAGACCTCAACGATGCGGATGACAGGCGGCTGGGCAGCATACCGGAGCCCCAGTTGCAGCAGCTTGACACCGCGCAAAACAAAAAGACCCCGGCCGAAGCCGGGGTCCATGGTGCGACGGGACGGAACCCCGCGATTACGGTGTGGCGTTGAGCGCGGTCTGCGCATTGATGATGCCGGTACCGAGCGGACCCGGCGACGGCACCGCGCCGAACGGCTTGACGTTGGCCTTGATGATGGCTTCCGCCTGCGCCGGCGTACGGTCGACGCTGGGCTTGGAGTGCATCAGCGCAACCAGGCCTGCCACGTGCGGCGACGACATCGAAGTGCCGCTGTAGTAGACATAGGTGTCGGCGCCCGGCACGGTGGTGCCGGTATTCAGGGTCGAAGCGATGCTCACGCCCGGAGCCGACACATCGACGCGCGCGCCGTAGTTCGAGAACGATGCCTTTTTCGCCGCCGAATCGGTCGCACCGACCACAATCAGACCGTTCGTGGCGAGGCCCCCGGGACCAGGACAGCCCGCAGGCGTGAAACCGCTCACGTTGGCGTTGCTGTTACCGGCCGCCACCACCACCGTGGTACCGCGAGCAATCGCGCCATTGATCGCGACATTGATCGCCGACGCCGCCGTACACGCACCGCCGCCGCCCAGGCTCATGTTGATGACCTGCGCCTTGTTGGCGCCAACCGCCGGCACGCCAGCGACCGTGCCACCCGACGACCAGGTGATGGCATCGGCGATGTCGGCATAGGTACCGCCGCAACGACCCAGCGCTCGTACCGCCAACACTTTCGCGTTGAAAGCCATGCCGGCCACGCCAGCGGCATTACCGGTCACCGCTGCGACCGTACCGGCAACGTGGGTGCCGTGCCAGCTGGAGTTGGTGGCCGGGGAACCGGCATAGCACTGGCCGGCAACGGCCCAGTCGCCCGGATCCAGCGCGCTGGAATCGCGACCATTGCCATCATTGGACATGGCGGTGCTGGTGATGAAGTCGTAGCCATTGATGATGTTGGCGTTCAGATCGACGTGCGGGCGGTAGCCGGTATCGATCACGGCGACGATCTTGCCGGCGCCGCGGAAGCCTGTATCCCAGGCGAGGTTGGCGTTGCTGCCGCCGACACCGTTCTGGAAACCGTACTGCAGATAGTAGTAGGTGTCGTTGGGGGTCAGGGTCGGGTAGAGACGCAGATTCGGCTCGACGAATTCCACGTCCGGATTGGTCGCGATCTGACGCATCAGCGTTTCGGCTTCAGTGCGGTCCAGCGGACGATCGGCCTGGACCAGTTCGGCACCGATACCGAGCGTGCGCTCATGCTTGAGGGTGAGCGCCTTGGCGCGACCGAACGCGGTCGAAGCAGCCTGGTCCAGCGAACGCTGCTGGGTGGCCACATTGGCTTTGCTTGCGCTGCCGTCGCGATAGCGGACGATGAAGCCATCGACGGGTTCGTTGTTGCTCAGGCCACTGATGCTCACACGTTCCGCAGCCAGCGCGGTACCGGAAAGACACACAGCGGACAGCGCAAGCACGAGCGCACGACGGCGCAGACGCGAGTTGTTTGATGACATTGTGAAATCTCCATATTTCAATCGAAATGCCGCGGATGCGGCAGGAATGTCCTATTTCCTGGGCGACCTGCCCCCAACTTCATGCTGGAGCCCCGGTCGGACACGGTGCAGGCACATGCTGTGCCCGGCGCATACGATGCGACTCGCGGATGACGGCGTCAATACAGCCGCATTCGAAATCGCGTTCGATTGCGTGACGACGATCACCAGACAGAAAAACATTAACAAGATCGATCGAATCTCAAAATATGCGAACAGAAAAAAACTGTTAACCGATGAAGGAACAGCGCTCACGCGAACGTGATCGACGAAATGGCGGTCGGCCGGCCGAATGAATCGGCCAGCCGATGCTTTAACGGAATGACAACAAAGACTGGATCGAGCAACCTGCGATCAAGGCGTCGCATTCAACGCTTTCAATGCATTCAGGCGTCCCCAGCCGATGTAGTACTGCGCCGGCCCCATGAATACATCGGAGTTGGTTTTCAGAATCGATTCGCGGACGGCGGGTGCACTGTCGGCGCTCGGCTTGGACATCATCATCGCGACGACACCGGCGACATGCGGCGCCGACATCGACGTGCCGCTGAGGTAGGCATAGCCCGCCGCGCCGGGCGAAGATGCGCCAGCGTTGCAGGTCGATGCGATGCTGTAACCCGGCTGCGCCATCGCCGCCAAGGGTCTTACCGGGCACGGGCGATGTCAAACCGCGCCGCAGCATCCGGCGCCGATCGTGGCGGTGATCATCATCGCGCCTGCAACCGGAATGTCTGCGGCGCGGGCGTCGCCCGGATCACCGGGTCATCACGACGTCATCCGCTCCCAGAAACTCTTCACGCCATCGATGAAGGTGCTGGAACGCGGCGAATGACGATGCGCGCTCTCACCCACGAAGGTCGCTTCGAACTGTTGCAGCAAATCGCGCTGCTGCGAGGTCAGGTTCACCGGCGTCTCGACCACGACACGGCAATAGAGATCGCCGGTACTGCGGCTGCGCACCGATTTCACGCCTTTCTCGCGCAGGCGAAATACTTTGCCGGTCTGGGTTTCGAGGGGTACCCGGATTTCCGCTTCGCCGCCGAGCGTCGGCACGCGCACGGTGTCGCCGAGCGCCGCCTGCGAGAAGCGGATCGGCACTTCGCAGTGCAGATCGTCGCCATCGCGCTGGAAGATCGCGTGTTCGCGCACCCGGATTTCCACATAAAGGTCGCCCGAAGCGGCGCCCGCCGGCCCCGCTTCGCCCTCGCCCGCCAGACGGATGCGGTCGCCGTTGTCGACGCCTGCGGGAATCTTCACCGACAGGACCTTCTCTTCTTCGACACGGCCGGCGCCGTGGCAGGATTTGCATGGATTGCTGAGCTTCTGGCCGCGTCCGCCGCAGGTGGGGCACGGCTGCTGCATCGCGAAAATACCGCGCTGGAAACGGACCTGTCCGCGCCCCTGGCAGGTGCCGCAGGTTTCGACTTTGCCGTCTTCCGAACCGCTGCCTTTGCACGGACCGCAGCCGACCATCGTCGGCACTTCGATGCGTTTGTCGACACCGGCGACCGCGTCTTCGAGATCGAGTTCGATCACATAACCGATGTCGGCGCCGCGCCTGGGACCGCGCGCACCTCCGGCGCCGCCAAAAATGTTGCCGAAAATATCGCCGAAAATATCGTTGATGTCGGCTTGGCCGTGACCACCGCCACCGCCACTGCCCGTGCCGTGTTCGAAGGCCGCATGCCCATGCGCATCGTAGGCGCGGCGCTTGCTGGCGTCGGACAGCATTTCATAGGCTTCCTTCGCCTCCTTGAACGCAGCCTCGGCGCCGGCATCGTCCGGATTGCGGTCCGGGTGAAGCTTCATCGCCAGCCGGCGATAGGCTTTCTTCAGCTCGTCCTCGCTGGCGTTGCGGGCGACGCCCAGGACTTCGTAGTAATCGCGTTTGCTCACAGGTCTGCTGCTGCCGGCAAGTCAACAGTCGAAAGCAAAAAAGTCAAAAAGAACGCGACCGCTCTTTTTGACCTTTGACCTTCGACGTTGGAGGGATCGAGGAATCTAGGAATCGATACCTGGGCGCCGCCGCGCTTGCGCGCGGCGGCGCCGGTTTGCATCACTTCTTGTCTTCGTCGCGCACTTCGGTGAATTCGGCGTCGACGACATCATCGCTCTTGGCCGAAGACGCGCCGGGGCCGGCATCGCCGCCCGGCGCCTGGCCGGCGTTGGTGGCGGCCATCAGCGACTGCACGACTTCTTCCAGCGCTTTGGACTTCGCCTCGATCTGGACCTTGTCGTCGCCCTTCATCGCGGTTTCGACTTCGGCGATCGCGCCTTCGGCGCGACCGATCAATTCGCCCGGCAGTTTGTCGCCGTTGTCCTTGATCGCGCTGCGGGTGGCGTGGATGAGGGCATCGGCCTGGTTGCGGGCCTGCACCAGCTCATGGAAGCGTTTGTCGTCTTCACGGTGCGACTCGGCGTCCTGCACCATCCGCTGGATCTCGTCGTCCGACAGGCCCGAACCGGCCTTGATCTCGACCTTCTGTTCCTTGCCGGTTTTCTTGTCCTTCGCCGAGACGTGCAGGATGCCGTTGGCGTCGATGTCGAACGTGACTTCGATCTGCGGCACGCCGCGCGGCGCGGCTTCGATACCGGCCAGATCGAAACGGGCCAGCGACTTGTTGTACACCGCCTGCGCGCGTTCGCCCTGCAGCACGTGCACGGTCACCGCGCTCTGATTGTCGGCGGCGGTCGAATAGGTCTGCGTCGCCTTGGTCGGAATGGTGGTGTTCTTCTCGATCACCTTGTTGAACTCGCCGCCCATCACTTCGATGCCCAGCGACAGCGGCGTGACGTCGAGCAGCAGCACGTCCTTCACGTCGCCGGCCAGCACGCCGCCCTGAATCGCGGCGCCGATCGCGACCGCTTCGTCCGGGTTGACGTCCTTGCGCGGTTCCTTGCCGAAGAATTCGGTCACTGCCGCCTGCACTTTCGGCATGCGGGTCTGACCGCCGACCAGGATCACTTCGCTGATGTCGCTGGCGCGCAGGCCGGCATCGTTCAGCGCCGTGCGGCACGGGTCGATCGTGCGCTTCACGAGCTCTTCGACCAGCGCTTCGAGCTTGGCGCGGGTGAGCTTGATGTTGAGGTGCTTCGGACCGGACGCGTCTGCGGTGATGTAGGGCAGATTCACTTCGGTCTGCTGCGACGACGACAGTTCGATCTTGGCGCGCTCGGCGGAATCCTTCAGGCGCTGCAGGGCGAGCGGATCCTTGCGCAGATCGATGCCCTGGTCCTTGTTGAATTCCTCGACGAGATAATCGATGACGCGCTTGTCGAAATCCTCGCCGCCCAGGAACGTGTCGCCGTTGGTGGCCAGCACTTCGAACTGCTTCTCGCCGTCGACGTTGGCGATCTCGATGATCGACACGTCGAAGGTGCCGCCGCCGAGGTCGTACACGGCGATCTTGCGGTCCTTGCCGCCGTCGCCCTTGTCCAGGCCATAGGCCAGCGCGGCCGCGGTCGGCTCGTTGATGATGCGCTTGACGTCGAGACCGGCGATCTTGCCGGCGTCCTTGGTCGCCTGGCGCTGGCTGTCGTTGAAGTACGCCGGCACGGTGATCACCGCTTCGGTGACCGTCTCGCCCAGATAGGCTTCGGCGGTCTTCTTCATCTTTTCGAGGATGCGCGCGGAGACTTCCTGCGCCGACAGTTTCTTGCCGTCGCTGGTCGCGACCCAGGCGTCACCGTTGTTGTGTTCGACGATGGCGTAGGACACCAGGTCGAGGTCTTTCTTCACTTCGGCGTCGGTGAACTTGCGGCCGATCAGGCGCTTCACCGCGTAGAAGGTGTTCTTGGGATTGGTGACGGCCTGGCGCTTGGCGCTGGCGCCGACCAGGACTTCGCCATCCTTGGTGTAGGCGACGATCGACGGCGTGGTGCGGTCGCCTTCGCTGTTTTCGATGACCTTGGCCTTGCCGCCTTCCATGATCGCGACGCACGAATTGGTCGTGCCCAGATCGATGCCGATGATCTTGCCCATGATGATGTCCTCTGGAACGTTGGAGATTGGTGGCGGCTCACGGCCGCCGATGGTCTGTTTGTGGGGGTCGGCGCGGATGTTTCAAGCACCGACCTGCCGAAGATTCATGCAGGAGTATTCGCAGGAGCGGCGCGAGCCGCGATGGAATACGGAAAACCCTTCCTCACCCGATCGCGGCTTGCGCCGCTCCTACAGAAAATGCGCTGGCCTCAGTCCTGCTTCGCCACCACCACCAGCGCCGGCCGCAGCAGGCGCTCGTTGAGCAGGTAGCCTTTCTGGAACGTCTGCGCGACCGCCCCGGGAGCCACGCCCGGGGCGTCGATCATGCTCATCGCCTGATGGCGTTCCGGGTCGAAGGTGTCGCCGGCCGCCGGCGCCACTTCCAGCAGACCGTTGGCCTCGGCAATGCGGTGCAGCTGGCGCAGCGTCAGCTCCATGCCCGCACGCAGCGGGTCGCCCTCGGCGGCGGCAGCCAGGCCGGCCTGCATGCTGTCGAACAGCGGCAGCAGATCGCCCAACAGGCGTTCGTTGGCGAATTTGCGGGCCATTTCGACTTCCCGCGCGAGCCGCTTGCGCTGGTTGTCGAGATCGGCGCGCTCGCGCAGGGCGTCCGCGCGAAGCTGTTCGAGTTCGCCTTTCAGCTGTTCGATGATCGCCTGCTGGGTGTCTTCGGTGACCACTCCGTCAGCTGCGGTGGTCTGGTCTTCCTGTGGGGTCTGTTCCTGATTCATGCGTGCTCGGTCCGGAGGCGGGCAAAGGGAGAGAACCCCGCCGACCGCCGAGGGATGGGGACCGGGCCCATGGGAATCAAGGGGCCCCGTCCTGCAGGAGGGGCTTCAACCCCGAGCTCTCCTCTCGTCCCCACATCCAATCCCACACCCAACCGCGCTCAGCGGCCGTCTTCGGACCCCAGCGCCTGGGTCAACACCGAAGCCGCCGCCTGCACCACCGGAATCACCCGGTCGTAGGCCATGCGGGTCGGGCCGATCACGCCAAGCACGCCCAGCGTCCGCCCGCCCACGCCGTAGGGCGCGGTGACCAGCGATACGCCGTCGAGCGGCGCCATGCCGGTTTCCTCGCCGATGAAGATCCGTACGCCCGGCGCGCGCAGCGTCCGTTCCAGCACCTGCAGAATCTCGCGCTTGCTGGCGAAGGCTTCGAACAATTCGCGCAGACGGTCCAGGTCGGACAGACCCTGCATGCCGATCAGCCGGGTCTGCCCGGCCACCAGCATGTCTTCGGCGTCGGTCGCCAGCGCCTGATCGGCCAGCTCCAGCGCCTGCGCCATCAGCGCCTCCATTTCCTGCCTGGCATTGCGCAGTTCGGCCAGCAGCAGCGCCCGCGCCTCCGCCAGCGGCCGGCCGGCGTAGTGGGCGTTGAGATGGTTCGCGATGCGCTCCAGTTCGCCGGCGTCGTAGCTGCGGCGGGTGTGGAGAATACGGTTCTGCACATCGTTGTCGGCGAAGACCAGGATCGCCAGCACCCGCTGGCCGTCCATCGGTACGAAATCGACGTGTTTGAAGGCGAACTGCTCGCGCTTGGGCACGCTGACCACGCCGACGAAATGGGTCATCGCCGACACCAGTTCCGACGCGCTGCCGAGCAGACTGTTGGTGCCCGCCCCCGGCGCCAGCTCGGATCGCAGCCGCGCCACTTCGCCCTCGGCCAGCGGCTGGATCTGCAGCAGACTGTCGACGAACACCCGGTAGCCCTGCGCCGTCGGCACCCGTCCGGCCGACGTGTGCGGTGCCGAAAGCAGGCCGACGTCTTCCAGTTCGGACAGGATGTTGCGGATCGTGGCCGAACTGACGTCGAGCCCAGCGTGCCGGGCCAGCGTCTGCGAACCAACCGGCTCGCCGTCGCGGATGTAGCGTGCGATCAGCGTCCGCAGCAGCAGGCGGGCGCGCGGGTCGAGGGCGCGCGGATCGAAGCCGGGGTCGATGGGACGATGCATACCCGTCGATCATACCGATCGATGGCGGTCGCGGACGCGGCGGCGGGCCCGAATCGATGCAAGCCCACGACGCCAACCCCGATGCCGTCTCGGACATTGAGACGGGTTCAGGCACAATCCCGCCCCATGCTGACTCATCTCTCCATCCGCGATTTCGCCGTCGTCTCCTCGACCGAACTCGAATTCGGCCCCGGCATGACCGTGATTTCGGGCGAAACCGGCGCCGGCAAGTCGCTGCTGGTCGATGCACTGGGCTTTCTGTCCGGCCTGCGCGCCGACAGCGGCATGGTCCGCCACGGCGCCGAGCGCGCGGAACTCAACGCCGAATTCGACCTGGCCGATCGCCCCGAAGCGCTGGCGTGGCTGCGCGAGCAGGAAATGTCGGATGAAGGCCGCGACGACGAGGGCGGCTGCCAGCTGCGGCGCACGTTGCGCTCGGACGGCGGCTCACGGGCCTGGATCAACGGCCGGCCGGTGACGGTGACGCAACTGGCGCAGCTCGCCGGCCTGCTGGTCGAAATCCACGGCCAGCACGAACATCAGGCGCTGCTGTCGAAAGCCAGCCAGCTCGACCTGCTGGATGCCTTCGGCCGCCACGCCGCGCCGCTGGCGGCGGTGCGCGATGCTGCGGATGCGTGGTCCGCGCTGTTGCGCGAACGCGATGCGCTGTCGCGCGCGGGCGATGTCTCCGACCGGATCGACCTGCTCGACCACCAGTGGCGGGAACTCGAACGCGAAACCCTGGAGCCGGCCTCGATCCTGGACCTGTTCGCGAACCACCGACGCCACGCCAACGCCGCGACCCTGATCGAGACCTGCGAACACGCGCTGACCCGGCTCGAAGGCGACGACGCGCCCTCGCTGCTGCAGACCCTGCAACAGCTGCGCGGCGACATCGCCCGCGCCCGCAACGACGAGCCGCGACTGGGCGAGGTGGACGGCATGCTCGACGCCGCCGCGATCCAGATCGACGAAGCCACCCGGCAACTGCAGCGCATCCGCGACGATCTGGAGCTCGATCCCGACCAGTTCGAAACGCTGGAAGAC
>JBAQRU010000148.1:0-4691 GCA_049296025.1 Lysobacteraceae bacterium
GCCTCGGTCAGCGCCCGCAGTTCGGGCGAGAGGGCGGGCTCGTCCGCGCCGAACAGGCGCGGTGTGGGCGCGATACCGATCAGACCCGCCATCACGCCCCCTCACGCAGGGCGATGCCGTAGGTGCCGCTGTGCTGCGCGCCCACGCTCCACCCGGCCCCGTTGCGCTGGCTGGCGTTGACCGCATGCAGCGGATACACGCGCCAGCGATCACCGCCGTAGACCAGCGGCGCGGTGAGATCGAGGTGGTCGAGCCGGCAGTAGCGGGCGTGCGCCAAGGTCGCGACGATTGTCTGACCCTGCGCCTGCCGCGCCATGAGCACGTCGATCGGCAGCAGCACGGTCGCCTGATTGAACTGCGAGGGCAATGCGTGCAGCAGTCCGGCCTTGTGTGCGACGCCGAGCAGGTTCCCGGTGTTGCCGCCGTAGGTGGTGCGCCATGCGGGCGCACCTTCCAGTCCGCAGTGAATAAACGAAGCGTGGTAGGTGCCGGAGAGGCTGGCGAAGAAGAACCCGAGACCGAAGCCGTCGAACGGCGTCGCGCCGAGGTCGCTGCCGCTACTGCCGGCAACAAAGACGCTGCAACGCAGCGATGCGCCATTCGCATCGCCCCGGAACGATCCCGAACACCACAGGCCGCTGCCGCCGATCTGCGGCATCGTCGACACTCCAACGTTCAGATGCTGGTGGCGATCGACGTTGTAGCGCGCGACGAGATACACCTCGTTGGCAGCCGCTTCATCCAGCGCATCGAAGACGTGCAGTACGTAATCGAGCGGCCAGACGATCGGCGCGTTCGCGAAGCTCATCATCTTGACGCTGTGCGGACAGGGATCGACCAGGGCATTGCCGGCCTGCCCGGTGCCCGCCTGCAGCCGCAGTTCGGTCGCGTTCGCGACCAGTTGTACAAACGCAACGCCTTTGCTCAGGATGCCGCTGGCCAGCGTCCAGCCCCGCGAGACGAGCGCGCTCTCCACAGCGGTCTTGAGCGCGGCGAAGTCGCCAGCGATGCCGGTAAGGACGGCCACTACGACACCTCCAGCGCGATGTGGTCGCGCCAGCCGGTACGTGCGCCGTCCTGCAACACGATGAAGGCGCGGCCACCGACCGCGCGGATCGCTTCGACCGCTTGACGCGTGCTCATGCCGGTCTGATCGACGACGGCGCTGCCATCCAACTGCAGCATATTCTCCGAGGCGTTATTGAAGCCGGAGACGAAGCTCACGCCATCGAGCACGCCGTAGAGGTTGCCCGAGGTGGGGTAGACACTGAGTGCGCCGTCGTACGCCCCGAGGCGCATCTCGTAGAGTTCAAGCGGCTGCGGCTGGTGCAAGGTGCCGGCGGGCACGAGGCAGCGATTGCTTGCGCCGCCGTTGCCGGCCGGCTCGCCGGCCAGCGCGTTCGAGGTGACGGTATGGTTCGCGCCGTTGCCGAACGGCGAGATCTGCACTTTCTTCCACGCACCGGCCTGATCGCGCAGATACAGGTGGCCATCGTTGTAGCCGCTGTCGCTGCTGCCGCGCACGCCCTTGTACGGGAACCAGTGCGGGTCGCTGTAGCGCTTCGCGTCGCGGCCATCGAAGTGGCCGGCGACAATCAGCGGCGAGGGATATTCGCCCGGCCGCGCATACGGCAGCGCCTTGCCGACATAGACGTGGGCATAGATCGGCGACCCCACTTTGAACGCACCGACGATGCGGCGCGGATTGGCGGTCAGAAAATACGTGACCGCCTGATTGTGGCAAGGCACGCCGGACGTCTTCACGCCCGGCTGGGTCTCGAAGGGATTGCCGGCGACGTAGCCGGTCATGGTCGCGGCGAGCAGGTTGTAATAATCCGCCGCTGCCGACTGATAGGCCTTGAAGCCGACAGTAATCTGCTCCTCGCCGGTGGTGCCGGTCGAGCGCAGAATCAGTTCGCGCTCGGAAATCGCGGTGTCGTAACGCAGCGTAATCCAGCCCGCAGTCTCGGCGAGCGTCTTCACTGCAGCGAGCACCTGATAGTGCGCATCAAGGCCCGCGCCCTTGATGACGGTGTCGATCGCCCAGCTCATCCGCCCACCTTCTGGCGCAGGAAGCTGCCGTTGCGATCGATCACGTTGAGCACGGTGGTCTCCATCGCGCGGCTGGTGGCGATGGACGCAGCGAGCGCCTCGGTGTCGATGGCGTTGACTAGGCGCAGATTGAGTTGCGGGGTGAGGCCGGCAGCGGCGCGGGCAAGGCCGCCGTCCGCGAAGTTCACGCGCGGTGCGCGGGGTAACCCGCTGGGCGGTGGCGCGGCACCAGCGAAGCGGCGGGCGTGCCATGCGTCGAGTGCGGGCATGCCGCGCTGGTTGAAATCCTCCAGAAACGACAGCGCGCCGGGTTGGCGTACGACGCCCGCACGGGTCACGAACTCGAAGTCCGACAACCACGCCGGGATGCTGTCGCTGGTCGAGGTGCCGGGGCCACGGACGTGGCCGCGCACATGGCCGCCGGTCGCGTAGCCACCGCCGCCGTTGAACGTGGCCTGCGCGATCAAGCCGGCGATGGTTGCGCCCTGTGCGATGGCACCGGCGATGAAGGGAATGTTCTGCGGAAATCCAACCTTGCTCGCTTCGGCGACGTTGTTGGCGAGCGCGAGCGCCGCCTGCGCAATGGCGAAGGCTTTGCTGAGCGCGAACAGCGCGCGATACGCCGCGCTCTGCTCGCCGCCGAAGGACTTGGCGATCTGCGCCAAGCTGCCGAAGGCCGATTCGGCCCCGGTGAGCAGCACCTGGGTCTGCGCCGCCTGCAACTGCGAGAGCGCGGCCTGATGTTGCCGCTCGATCGCGGCTTCCTGCGCGTCCCACTGGACGTTCAGATCGGATTTTTGCGCGCGGAACTGCGCGAGCAGCGCGAGCTGCTCGGCATGCCACGTCTGCAACCGTACGCGCGCCTGTTCGATCTGCGCCAGTTCGCCGCCGGCATCTCCGAGCGTCGTCGCGGCACCGGGCGCGGGGTCGGGCTTGCGGAAGCTGTCCTGAGCCACGCGCGCCAATGCCTGATCGTAGGCGGCCTTTGTCGCGATGCTATCGCGCAGCGCATTGTTGAGCAGCGTGACCTGCTCGGTTGCCGTTTTCAGCGCGACTTCGGCCGGGGTGCGCAATCCTTCGCGCAGCGCGTCATACGCGCGCGTCGTCTTCTCGATCGCCGCTTTGCGTTCGCGTTCGGCCTCCGCAGCGGCGCGGCCTTTGTCGAGCGCTTCCGCCTCCGAGATCAGCTGCGCCTTCAGCGCGGGCGCAAGTTTCGCCAGCGCACCCTGCGTGGTCTCGTAGCGCAGCCGCGCTGCTTCGCCGGCACGGGTCTGGCCGGCTTCGACCTCACCCAGCAGCGCGATCTCGCGACGCAGCGACACCAGTTCCCGTTCGGCGTCCTCGCGCGCGCGCTCGGCGTCGGTCGGCTTCGGCTTCGGCGCACGCGGTCCCTTCGGTGCCTTGAACTGCTCGTCGATCTGCGCACGACGCCGACGTTCGTAGGATTCCACGGGGATGCCTTCGACAGTCTTGACGCCGGTCGCACGCAGTACGGCGATATCGCTCGTCAGCTGCTTGAGCTCTTGCGCCTTGGCGACGGCGCGGTCCTGCCCCAAGGCTTCTCGCGCGCGGCCGAGCGCGTTGATACCGGCGGTTTGCTTGGCCTGCACCGCCGCCTGCGCTTGCGCCTTCGCCTGCTCGGCATTGGCCTCGCGCTGCAACACGGCCTGTTCCTGACGCAACGTGCGGATGCGGTTTTTCGTGTCGCTGTCGACATCGCCGCTGGCGAGCACTTGATCGAGCGTGCCCAGGCCACCGAGTTCCCGCCACTCGTTGCCGATGCGGTTCAGTTCGTCGGTGGTTTTGGACAGACGGAAGGCCAGATCATCGCGACCGATGTTGCGGATCGTCTGCCAGACGCCACCGATCACTTTGCCCAGCGCAATCCACGCGCGTTCGAGCGATCCGGCGCGGGCCTGCGCTTCCTGCATGCGCTGCGCTTCGACGCGCGAGAAGGTCTCGATCGCGAGGCGCGCGGCATCGTGCGCCCGCCCCTGCGCTTCGAGCGCGCGGACGTGTTGATACACCTCGACGGTCAGAAAACCGTACTGCTGGTTCAGTCGCGCCAGTTCCGCTGCCGGTGCCTGCGCGAGCGCGAGGATCGTCTGCGTCGTTTCCTCGACGGACGCGCCGGTCAGCCGCGCGAGATTGACGGCGGCACTCGCCGCCGCTTCGAGCGTGTCGCCCGCCAGTTTGCCGGAGGCCGCAAGGGCGGTCAGCGCCGTCTGCGCATCGCCATACTCGCCGGTCGCGCCGCCGACGTTGTCCTTGAGCACGCGCAATTGACCGGCCGTGGTCGCAGCAGCGTTGCCGCTGGCGATGAGGGCGCGCTCGTAGCCCTGCGTTTCGCGATATCCGGACAACGTCGCGACCGCAACGCTGCCGATCACAACCGCCGCGAACGCAAGGCCGGCGACCAATGGCGAGATTGCGCCGAGCAGCGCGCGGGCCGCCGGCACGATGCCGCCGAAGGAATCCTTCAATTGGCCGCCCTGCTGGATCGCGACGAGCCACGGCTTTTGTCCGCCTGCGAGCGAAGTGAAGATATCGGTGATCTGCGCCGGCAACTGACGCATCGCCTGTCGGGTTTGACCCATCGTGATGCCGTATCGATCGACCGCACGACGACCGACGTCGGT
>JBAQRU010000149.1:0-2029 GCA_049296025.1 Lysobacteraceae bacterium
GGTCGGGCCGCAGGCGGCCGGCGGCCACGTCTTCGGCCAGCGCGCGCGCGGCCTGGGCGATGTCCTGACGGCCGCCGTAACTCGCGGCGATGGTCAGGTGCAGCGCTTGATTGCCGGCGGTGCGCAGCTCGGCGTCGCGCATCTGCGCGAGGATTTCGGGGGCGAAACGCTGGCGTTCGCCGATGAAACGCAAGCGCACGCCGCGCCGGTGAAGTTCATCGACTTCGCGCTCAAGCGCGTTGAGGAACAGCTTCATCAACGCGCCGACTTCATCCTCGGGGCGGCCCCAGTTTTCGCTGGAGAACGCGAACAGGGTCAGCGCTTCGATGCCGCGCTGCAGGCAATAGTCGATGCACAGATTCACCGCGCGCGCGCCGGCCCGATGGCCGATGACGCGCGGACGACGACGGCGTTCGGCCCAGCGGCCGTTGCCGTCCATGATCACGGCGAGGTGGCGCGGAACGCGCGGGGACGCTGGCGGAGCGCTCATGCGGGACGAGGCCTCAAACGGCCATCAACTCCTGCTCTTTCGCCTTCACCACATCGTCGACGTCCTTGATCGCCTTGTCGGTCAGCTTCTGGATGTCGTCCTCGCTGCGGCGCTCTTCGTCCTCGGTGATCTTCTTTTCCTTCAGCAGCTCTTTGACCTGCTGATTGGAATCGCGACGGATGTTGCGGATCGCGACCTTGGTGTCTTCGCCTTCGGCGTGCACGTGCTTGGACAGCTCTTTGCGGCGTTCTTCGGTGAGCGGCGGCAGGTTGATGCGGATCGCGGTGCCGGCGGTGTTCGGGGTCAGGCCCAGGTCGGAGGCGTAGATCGCCTTCTCGACCGCGGACACCATGTTCTTTTCCCACGGCGTGATCAGCAGCGAACGGGCATCGGCGACGGCGATGCTGGCGACCTGCGACAGCGGCATGTCCGAGCCGTAGTAATTGACCTTGAGATGATCGACCAGCGAAGGCGAAGCGCGGCCGGTGCGGACCTTGGTCAGGCTGTGGCGCAGCGCTTCCACGCTTTTGGCCATGCGCGCCTGCGTCTCTTTCTTGATGTCGTTGAGCATGCCGGTTCCTGTTTTCGTCAGGTGTTGCTGACTGGTGGAGGGCCGCAGCCGATGATACGGCGCGGCCAAAGCGCCAAGGCCGGCGATTATATGCGATGCGCGGCTCCCGGCTCTCCTGCGCGGTCAGTGGCTGGCGCGAGGGTCGCCGTCCCGCGCGGCGCTGCCGTGCGGAGCGCGATCGTGCTGGTCGTGGTCGCAGGCTTGGGCATGCTCGATCTGCAGCGTCGGGTGGTTGATGCCGAAGCGGTCGTTGAGCGCATGGACCACGGTATCGATGAATGCGTCGTGGTCTTCAAACCCGGGCCTGACCAGATGCGCGGTGAGCGCGATCTCGCCCGCGCCCAGCGACCAGATATGCAGATGGTGCACCGCCCGCACGCCCGGCTGGCCGGAGAGGAAGGCCTGGACCTGGTCCTGATCGATCCCGCGCGGCACCGCGTCCATCGCCGCCTCGAAGGCGTCGCGCAGCAGCCGGGACGCGCCCAACGCGACGACCACGGCGACCAGTACCGCCGTTGCCGGGTCGAGCCAGCGCCAGTCGAACATGAGCATGCCGACACCGGCCAGCACCGCCGCCAGCGACACCGCCGCATCGGCCAGGAGATGCAGGAACGCGCCGCGACGGTTGAGGTCCTGGCTGTGACTGTGCCCGCCGTGGCCATCGCGCATGAACCAGGCCGCGCCCAGATTCACCGCAATGCCGATCGCGGCCACGATGATCACCGGCAGCGCCGGGATCTGCGGCGGGTCGGCGAAGCGGCGCACCGCTTCCCAGCCCAGCGCGCCGCTGAAGCCGACCAGCAGCAGTGCATTGCCCAGCGGCGAGAGCAGGGTCGCGCGCCGCCAGCCGTAGGTGTGGCGGCCGCTCGGTGGGCGTTTGGCCATCGTGGCCGCGCCCCAGGCCAGCGCGAGCCCCAGCACGTCGCCGAAGTTGTGCAGCGCATCGGACAGCAGCGCCAGCGAATCGG
>JBAQRU010000150.1:0-3906 GCA_049296025.1 Lysobacteraceae bacterium
GCCGCCTGCAGCAGCGCGGTGAACGCCGACGGCGTCTGCGACAGCACGGTGGTGCCGGTGTCGTGCAGCAGGGTCGACAATTCCTGCGGCGAACGGGCGATGGCGGCGGGCACCACCACCAGCTGCGCGCCATGCAGCAGCGCGCCGAAGATTTCCCAGACCGAGAAGTCGAACCCGTACGAATGGACCATGGTCCAGACGTCGTTCGCATCGAAACGGAAGTGGTCGGCGCAGGCGTCGAACAGGCGCAGTGCGTTCGCCTGCGTGATCAGGCTGCCCTTGGGCCGGCCGGTGCTGCCCGAGGTGTAGATGATGTAGGCCAATTGCTGCGGATGCCGGGCCACGACAACCGCGTCGGCGGGACGCGCGGCGATCGCCTGCGCATCGGCATCCAGGCAGACCACCTGCGGCAGCGCCGCGCGCAGGCGCTGCGCGGTGGCGTCGTGACCAATGCCGATCGCGACGCCGCTGTCGGCGAGCATCCATTGCATGCGTTCGTCCGGCAGACCGGGTTCGATCGGCAGATAACAGCCGCCGGCTTCCAGCACCGCGAGGATCGCGACGATCGCATCGACCGAACGTTCCAGGCACAGCGCCACCGGCACTTCGGGGCCAACGCCCAGCGCACGCAGATGCTGGGCGAGGCGGCGCGCGTGATCGAGCAGTTCGCCATACGTCAGGCGGTGTTCGCCGCAGACCACGGCGACACGCTGCGGATCGCGCTCGGCCTGCCGCGCGATGCGGCTGGCCAGGTCATCGCTGAGTGCGTCGACCACCGCCAGCGTCTTGCGCGGTGCGCCGTCGCGATGCGCGATCTCGGCGGCCTGCGCCGCATCCAGCAAGGGCAGATCGCCCACGCATGCGCTGGCGCCGCGCACCAGACCACTCAGCACGCGGCCGTACAGCGCCATCAGCTGCTGCGCGGCGGCTTCGTCGTAGGCTTCGCGCGCGTATTCGGCGCGCACCATGTAACCGTCGCCGGCCGGTGCTGCAATCACGGTCAGCGGGAAGTTGGTCATCTCCGCGAAACGCACGCCGGCCAGCTGCATGCCGCCGTCGCTGGCGGCGCTGTTGGCCGGGAAGTTCTCGAAGACGAACAGGATCTGGAAGAACGGCTCGTTGCCCGGCAGCGCGGTGAACTCACGCAGGCGCGGCAATTCCAGCCATGCGTACTGCGACATCTCGGCGATCCGCTGCTGCAACTGCGCCACCAGCGCCTCGGCCGGCGTGTCGGCCTCGCACTGCACGCGCAGCGGCAGGGTGTTGGTGAACTGGCCGATCATCTGCTCGACGCCCGGCAGGTCGTGCGGACGACCGGAGACCGTGGTGCCCCAGACCACGTCGCTGGTGCCGGCGAGCCGCGACAGCAGCACTGCGAACGCCGCCTGGAACACGGCGTTCGGTGCCGCGCGCCACTGCCGCGCGCTGCGGGTGATGTCGGCGCAGAGGTCGGCGTCCAGGGTCAGCGACACTTCGCCGACATCGGCGAATTCACGCAGGTCGTCACGCCGCGCCAGCGGCAGGGGCAAACGCGACTGCAGGCCCTGCAGCCGCGAACGCCAGTAGTCCAGCGCTGCCTGCGGGTCCTGTTTGCGCAGCCATGCGATGTAGTCGCGGAACGGCGCGCGCTGCGGCGTGCGCGGACGCTCGCCGCGACGCAGGGCGTCGTAGGCGGACATCAGGTCGCCCAGCAGCAGCGGCATGCTCCAGCCGTCGAGCAGGATGTGGTGGAAGGCCCAGACCAGGCAGCGATCCTCGTCGCCGCAGCGCAGCAGCGTCACCCGCATCAGCGGACCGGTGTCCAGCGGCATCGGCGTGTTCCGGTCGCGCCGCAGGAACTCGTCCAGCGCCGCGTCTTCCTGCGGCGTACCGGGCGCGGCGTCCAGCGCCACCACCTCCAGCGCGAACGGCCGCTGCTTCAGCACGATCTGCGCCGGTTCGGCCAGCTTGCGCCAGCGGAACACGGTGCGCAGCAGCTCGTTCGAGCGGACCACGTGCTGCCAGGCCTGCGCCATGGCGTCGTGGTCGATCGCACTGGCGAGCCGCAGCGACAGTTGTTCGAGGTAGACCGAAGAACCGGGTTCGTACACCGAATGGAAGAGCATGCCCTTCTGCATCGGCGACAGCGGGTAAACGTCGGCGACGTTCGCGGGAGTGAGGAGGTGTTCCATGATCAGTCGAAAAGATTGTCCAGTTCGTCCTGCGACAAATGCAGGAGGTCCATGTCGGCCGCATCCAGGCGGGCGTTTTGCGGGTCGGCGGCATGCTCGGCGACGCATTGCATTTCTTCGCACAGCAGCGCGCCGAACGCGGCGATATCGCCGTCGGCGAAACCGCTGCGGGCGAAGGACAGATTCAGTTGCAGCGCACCGTCCTCGATCCGGGTGGTGAGGGTCAGCGGATGGGTGCGGCGGTTGGCCGCAGCCATCAGCGTACCGACGGATTCCGGCGCCTGGCCCAGCGTGGCTTCGCCTGCGGGCGCGGCGGCGTTCTGCTGGCCCAGATGGTTGAAGCACAGCAGTGGCGTCGGTGCGCTGGCGATGACCGGGTCGGCCGCGAGGTAGCGCAGCGCACCCCAGCCCAGACCGCGGCCCGGCACGTCGCGCAGCGAGGCTTTCACCTGCGCCAGATCCTCGCCGGGGTCGTCTCCGGAGTCGTCACCGCGTGCCAATGCCAGCGCCACCGGATACAGCACGGTGAACCAGCCGACGGTGCGCGACAGATCCAGGCCTTCGAAGCCGGGCAGATCGGTTTCGCGGCCGTGGCCTTCGGTGTCGACCACCATCGCATCGGCACCGCGCCAGCGCCGCAGCGCGCGCATCAGGCCGGTCATCAGCAGGGCCTGCGTCTGCGTACCGCGCTGTTGGCGCGACGCTTCCTGCAGGCGGGTGGTGACCTCGACCGGCAAGGTGCCCTGCCATTCGGCGGCATCGCCGGACACGCCCGGATCGGTCTCGTCCGCCGTGAACGGTCTGGGCTGCGAGGCCGCGATCGCGGTCTTCCGCCAGTGTTCGCGCTCCGCATCCCAGTGCCCGGCCGCAGCCAGTTCCGCCATTCGCGCGGCCCAGGCCTGGTACGAGGTGGTGCGCGACGGCAATGCCGTCGGCGCGCCGGAACGCAGTTGCGCATACACCGTCGCCAGGTCCTGCATCAGGATCGGCCACGACACCGCGTCAATCGCCAGATGGTGCACCACCACCAGCAGTCGCGCGCTGCCGTCCGGCATGCGGAACAGGCCCACGCGCAGCAGCGGGCCGTCCAGTTCCGCTGCCGCCTGGATGCGCTCGATGCCTTGCGCCAACGCCGCCGGGGCATCGGCCTGCGCCGACAGATCGACGACCTCGAAGGCCACCGGCGCACCCGGAGGCGCGTTGTACTGCGCCCAGCGGCCGCCTTCGGCGCGATAGCCCAGACGCAGGGCGTCGTGGTGTTCGAGCAGCGCCTGCAGGGCTGCGCGCAGGCTGTCCTCGTCCAGGGCTTGTTCGTCCAGGCTTTGGGCGTGCGCCAGCAGCACCGCGTGATTCCAGTGACCGGGTGCGGCGAAACCTTGGCCGAAGAACCAGTGCTGGATCGGCGTGAGCGCCACTTCGCCGCTGACCGGACGCGCCGGATCGACGCCGTCGCCGCGACGCTGCAGATGCGGCGCCAGTGCGGTGATGGTCTGGTGCTGGAACAGCAGGCGCGGGCTGGCATGCCAGCCGTGGTCGTGCAGGCGCGCGACGATCTGCAGGCTGAGGATGGAGTCGCCGCCGAGATCGAAGAAGTTGTCGTCGATGCCGATTTCGCGCGCACCCAGCGCCGATTGCCATGCCTGCACCAACGCGTGCTCGGCGTCGTTGCGCGGCGCGGCCAATGGCCGGTCGCGCGTGGCGGCGGCATCGTCCGGCGCGGGCAGCGCCTTGCGGT
>JBAQRU010000151.1:0-19471 GCA_049296025.1 Lysobacteraceae bacterium
CTGTGGCGACGCTGGAAGCGCAAGTGCGCGCGCTGCGCGGCGACGCGGCCTGAGCTGCGACCGCCGCCTCATTCCAGGCCCGCAACCGATTGCGCCCGGCGGCGGAATCGGCACAATGCCGAGGACAGTACGCCACGGTCGCCCCGAGACGGGTGCGCCGCACGTTTCTCTCGCCCCACCCATGACCCCGATTTCCGGAGATTCCGCATGAACACGACCGCCGCACCCGGCTCCATCCCCAATCACCTGGCCTGGGCGATCATTGCGACGGTCCTCGCGACCTGCCTGTGCTGCCCGCTGGGTTTGCTGGGCATCGTCGCCATCGTCCAGTCCAACAAGGTCAACAGCCTGCTGAACCAGGGCGACCTGGATGGCGCGCGCCGCGCTTCGGACAGCGCGAAGACCTGGTGCTGGGTGGCGACCGCACTGGCCATCATCGGCGTGCTGATCAACATCGGCATGTTCGCCACCGGCGGCATGGCGTCGTACATGGAAACGATGCAGCAGCTGCAGCAGAACCGCTGATCGTTCCGCAGGCCGTCGCTGAATCGAACATGCAGTCATTCAATATGCTGTCGCTGAAAACGTCCGAAAAGCTTGCGCTGACGATGGTCGCATTCGCGGCCATCGCCGGTTTCTGGGTGTTGCGCCACTACGACCCCAACACCCCCAACAATTTTTTCCCGCCGTGCATCTTCAAAGCCATCACCGGCTATCACTGCATCGGCTGCGGGCTGACCCGTGCACTGCATGCCTTGGCGCACGGCGATATCGCTGGCGCATTCGCGATGAATCCACTGGCGATGCTGCTGCTGCCGCTGATCCCGCTGATGCTGCTGGACGGTCGCGGCGCAACGCCCGCACCGCTGAAGCCGTTCATGTCGGTGGTGATGACGCCGAAACTCTGGCTGGTGCTGCTGCCGGCCTATTGGATCGCACGGAATCTGCCGTGGGTGCCGTTCACCTGGCTCGCGCCGGGTTGAAGCGTATCTATCCGGCACGCCCTTGTCGGGAACGTGCTTCGCCCAAGGAAGCGACCGCCCGGCATTCACTTCTCGGGTGCTAGCCTCGGGCGATGTCCATCTCCGGCCGCACGCTTCCGATCCTCATTCCGCTGCTGGCGGCCTGCGCACTGTGGCCGGGCGGCGCACGCGCGCAGCAGCCGCTGAATCGCTGCAATGGCCCTGGCGGCAACACGATCTACACCGATCGCCCCTGCGAGACCATCGGCGCCAGCGAACGTCTGCCGCGCGCCGCCATCGCCGGCGGATACGGACTGCGCCGCGGCGGTTGTGCGCGCAATTTGCAGGACCTGGTCTACGAGATCACCGCCGCCATCGACAACCGCGATGTGAACCGGCTCGGCGCGGTCTACCACTGGGTCGGGCAGAATTCCGCAAGCGGCGACCGCATCCTCGACCAGTTGCAGGCGATCGTCGATCGTCCTCTGGTCGACATCGTGCCGCTGCGGGGCGTGGTCACGGAGTCGCCCAGTGCCGCTCCCGAAGCCGGATCGGGCGGTACCCCACCCGTCCCAGCCACCTCAGCATCGACGGCGGTCATTCCGCCAGCCGGCGACGACGGAGCCACTCCAACGCCGCGTGTGGTCCGCCGTCCACCGGTAGGTTTGCGTCTGGAACAGACCCTCGGCAAAGGCAGCACACCTTCGCGCACGGTCCTCGGCCTGCGCCGGCATCTCGATTGCTGGTGGATCACGCTGTAGGAAGCGGTGCCCGGGTCCGGCACACCACGTACTGAGACAGTATCGGCAACCGTCCTGCGACATACGCGGGCGGATTGCTGCAATGCGGCTTGCGCACCATGCCGTGCCGTGCGATCCATGGCGACGGGCAAGGTGTCCGGGTCACTCTCGACCAACCATCATCCGTCCCGACATTGCAACCATGGGCTCGGACGCCGCAATGGAAGGACCAAGGAGAGGTCATCGCATGAAACGTTCAATCATGTTCATCGCCATCGGTACGATCGCGACATTGGGTTTCGCCGCGTCCGCCAGTCAGGCCGCGAAACAACCGCTGTTCTCCACAATGAAGGCCGCACCGGCCGGCATCAGCGCGGACGCCGCCTATCGTGCACTGGCCGAAAGCCGCGCTACCGGATCGCTGCAGATGGTGCAGGCCGATGCCAGCCAGATCAGCGCCAAGAGCGACACGCTGCAACTCGGGTTCGGCGACGCCAGCGCCGTGCACATGCGCTACACCAAGCGCAATCCCGACGGTACGCTGGTGTGGTACGGCAACATCGGCAAGGACTTCGGCCTGCTCGACACCCTGCGCGGCAAGGCCTCCGGCGAAATCGCCGACGACCCGAACAATTCGGTGATGATCGTCCGCAACGGCGACAAGCTTACCGGCACCATCCGCAAGAACGGCGAACTGTACGCACTGCGCCCGCTGCGCTCCGGCGGCCACGTGATCGCCCACATCGACGAAACGAAGATGCCTGCGGATCACCCGGCTGCCTACAATTTCCTGCCGCAGATCGACATGGGCAAAGTCCAGCGCGCCGCCAGGGCGCAAGGGGATGTCGGCCCGCTGGCGATCAGCACGATCCGGGTGATGGTGGTGGCGACCCAGTCGGCGGCAAACGCCAGCGGCGATATCGTCGGCCTGGTGAACCTCGCGGTCGCCGAGAGCAATCAGGGCTACGCCAACAGTGGCGTCGAGATCACCCTGCAACTGGCCGGTCGCTACACCACGACCTACGTCGAGTCCGGCAGCTTCAGCACCGATCTGACGCGCTTCCGCGGCACCACCGACGGCTACATGGATTCGTATCACGCCACCCGCAACACGGTCACTGCCGACGTGATGATGCTGTTGATCAACAACGCCTCGTCCTGCGGACTGGCATCGGGCATCGGCTCCACCGCCTCCACCGCGTTCGCGGTCGCGCACTACGGCTGCGCCACGGGCTACTACTCGTTCGCGCACGAAATCGGCCATCTGCAGTCGGCGCGTCACGATATCGCCACCGATCCGACCCTGACGCCGTACGCCTACGGTCACGGCTATCGTTCGCCGACCAATGCCTGGCGCACGATCATGGCCTATGCCTGCACCACCGGCGGCTGCCCGCGCATCAACTACTGGTCCAACCCGGCCAAGACCTACGGCGGACAGGCGATGGGCAACACCACGCGGGCGCACAACCAGCGCGTGTTGAACACGACCAAGGCGACCATCGCCGCCTTCCGCTGATGGTGATCGGCTTTTCGAAGTCGGCTTTTTAAAGATCGGGACGGGGCCACAAGGCCCCGTCTTTCCAGGCGCGGACTGTCGGCCTACCTGCGCATCGCCTAAAATGCGGGCCACACCGACACCCCGCCGATGGACACCGACATGACCCAGCGTTACCCCGAATGGATCTGGCACAACGGCAGCATCAAGCCCTGGGCCGAGGCGACCACCCACGTCATGTCGCACGTCGTGCATTACGGATCGTCGGTGTTCGAAGGCATCCGCTGCTACGACACGCCGGACGGCCCGGCGATTTTCCGCCTCACCGATCACAACAAGCGTCTTTACGCCTCCGCGAAGATCTACGACATGTCGATGCCGTACGGTCTGGATGAGATCAACGCCGCCTGCCGCGATGTGATCAAGGCCAACGGCTTCACCACGGATTATCTGCGCCCGGTCGCGTATCGCGGCCTCGGCGGCTTCGGTCTCTCCGCCGACACGCCCACCGACATGGCGGTCGCCACCTGGAAGATGGGCCAATATCTCGGCGCGACCGTGCTGGAAGAAGGCATCGACGCCTGCGTCTCCAGCTGGCAGCGCTTCGCGCCCAACACGCTGCCGGCCGGCGCCAAGGCCGGCGGCAACTATCTCTCCGGGCAACTGGTCGCACGCGAAGCGCGGCGACTGGGCTTCGGCGAAGGCATCGCGCTGGCTTCGACCGGCCTGCTCAGCGAAGGTGCGGGCGAGAATCTCTTTCTCGTGTTCGACGGCGCGCTGCACACCACGCCGGTCAGCGCCGCGCTGCTCAACGGCCTGACCCGCAACACCATCATCACCCTCGCCCGCGACGCCGGCATCGAGGTGTTCGAACGCGATCTGCCGCGCGAATATCTCTATCTGTGCGACGAACTCTTCATGTGCGGCACGGCTGCGGAGATCACTCCGATCCGTTCGGTCGACGGTCGTCAGGTGGGGGCGGGTAAACCCGGCGCGGTCACGCGTCGTCTGCAGGAACTGTTCTTCGGGTTGTTCAATGGCAGGACTGCGGACAAGTACGGGTGGCTCGAAAGGGTGTGAGTCATCTTGACGCCGTAGAGCACACTGTACTGCATAGACAAAAGCATGGCGTTTCGGCCTACCAACCACAGGAGAGGGTCATGAAAGGGATCGCGACCATTTGTCTAGCGACGACGATGGTAATCACTTCAGCCGGCTGTCGAACCTACCCTCTGACCGATGCTCCGCCGACGCCCACTACCGGCAGCCACACCATCATGCGCCCTTACATCCCCGATCTGAACGAATCGGGCCTGTTCCATCTGTCCTGCACCGACCGTTATCCCAACGGAACAAGTGTCTATGCTGCATTCGATCGCGACGCTCAGACGCCCCTGTCCCGTTCAGCGCTGGCGCGTCGCCACTTCCTGCATGCGGCGATGGCCAGTAACACCTATCGTTCGCCTCGTGACAGACCAATATTCGTCATTCCGGGATGGCAGCTTGTCCGCCCCCAGCAGAGTCGCAGCGGCCTTCTGATCGATGTATACGGCAACGGGCCTGATGTCGCCAACAGCACGCAACTGATCGTCGCCTACCGCGGCACTGATGGCCCCTCACTGCTGGATTGGCGGAACAATCTTGCTTTCCGCGAGCCGCCGCAGTATCGCGAATCCTATGCGCATCTAAAGGCACTGCGCGACGAGAATCGCAGCGCGTCGATCACGGCCACTGGGCATTCGCTCGGGGGCGGCATTGCCTTGAACATGTCGTTGCGGTTCGATGGCGTGGATGCCGTAGGCTTCAATCCTTCACCACGGATTCACTTCGGCAATACTTCACGCGCTCGACACAACTACCGGGCTTCCATATACGAGGTCGGCGAGATGCTAGATGTCGTTTCGGGTCCGTGGACCCGACTACGCTTGCCAAGCGATACCGCCTATGGCAATTACAACTTCCTCGACTACAGGGTGATGTCATTCAGTCCTTTGCCCGAGCATGGCATCTATGAACTGGCGCGAGGGCTAATCCTCGTCGCGATGACCCGAGGCGATGCCGATGCCCGGCGTCTGTTCACCGCGAACATCAATCGCGATGAAGCACTTCAGAAAGACCCAGAACACTGCCGGGCTTGGTTTCCCTGACGGCAGCATATTCCGGGTAGCGCGGGCACCCTTACACCCCAAACGTCAACGTCGCAATCACCCCACGCTCCTGCCCCGGCACCACCCGCACGCGCCAACCGTACAGTGCGCACAAACGACGCACGATCGATAGGCCAATACCGCCACCCTGGGTATGTTCCGCATGACTGCCGCGATAACCGCGCTCGAACAAACGCGCCGCGTCTTCGACGCTCAGACCGGGGCCGCTGTCGATCACGTCAACCGCGTTGTCGCCGAGGCGCACCACCACTTCGCCCTGCTGCGTGTATTTCACCGCATTGCCGATCAGATTGCTGAGCGCAACGGTCACGGCGGCATCCGGCGCATCCACGACCACCTGGCCCACAGCGCCTTCCATGCGCAGCGTCAGCGGCTTGCCGCCAAGCTGGGTGCGGTGCGCGTCGAGCAGTTGCTCCGCAAGACGACCCACATCGGCGGCACCGTGGCCGCGCTCGTTGCGCGAAAGCAATAGCAGCGCGCTGATCAAATCGGTGCACTGCTGCTCGGCGCGTTGCACCCGCTGCAAGCGTGCCCGGGTCTTGTCGTCCATGTCGGGCTTGGCAAGCAAGAGCTCCGACGCGCCGCGAATCACCGCCAGCGGCGTGCGCAATTCATGGCTCACGTCCGCGTTGAACTCTCGGTCGCGCTTGACCACGTCGGTCAAGCGTTCGGCGTAATCGTCAAGCGCTTTCGCAAGCTCGCCGACCTCGTCCTCCGCGAAGTGGGACGCCAGCGCTTCCGGTTCGGAACTGCGGCCCGAGCGACGCAGGCGCTGCGCGAGTTCGGTCACCGGGCTCATCACCCGCGACGCCGCCCACCAGCCGACCAGCAGCGAGAACAGCGAGAACAACGCCACGGAGCCGTAGATCGCGCGATTGAACTGCGCGTCGCCACGACTGGCGCGGGTCATGTCGTAGGCGAGAAAGAACCAGGCATCGGGCGTCTTGCGTACCGCCAGTTTGTAGCTGAGCGGATCGCCGGTTTCATCGGTGCCGGTGATGCTGGTGATGCCATCCGACAACGCATACCACTCCGGCCGATTGATCTTCACCGAATCGAATTTTTCGGGCGTGTAGACGAAGGCACGGATCTGATCGACGGCGAACTGCGGATTGGACGGATCGTTCTTGAACTGCTTCGCGGCCTCTTCGATATTGCGGTTCATCAGGTCTTCGACCAGCGCGTTCTCGACCCGATTGCGCGTCCACTGCGTCGCGATCGCGAACAGCGTGGTCAGCCCGAATCCCAGCAACACGAACGACAGGATGATGCGGCTGCGCAGCCGTCGGCGGTAGGCCGGTCTACGCCGCCGCGGTGGCGCGATCTCAGGCGCTGGCATCGGGCACGGCGATGCGATAGCCAATGCCGTGGCGGGTCTGGATCAGCGGCACCGGGAATGGTTTGTCGACCATCGCGCGCAGGCCGTGGATATGCACGCGCAGGCTGTCGGAATCGGGCAGTTCTTCGCCCCACACGCGCGTTTCCAGTTCCTGTCGGGTCACGACGGCCGGCGACGCTTCCATCAGCGACTGCAGGATCTTGAGCGCGGTGGGATTGAGCTGCAGCAGCTTGCCCTGGCGACGCACTTCGAGCGTGTCGAGGTTGTATTCCAGATCGCCCACTTCCAGCACCCGGGTCTGCTTGCCCTTGCCGCGTCGCGCCAAGGCATTGAGGCGGACTTCGACTTCCTGCAGCGCGAACGGTTTGATCAGGTAGTCGTCGGCGCCGGACTCGAAGCCGGCGACCTTGTTGTCGAGGGTGTCGCGGGCGGTAAGCATCAGCACCGGGGTCTGCTTGCGGGCTTCGCCGCGCAGCTTGCGGCAGACTTCCAAGCCATCCATGCCGGGCAGGTTGAGATCGAGCACGATCGCGTCGAACTCGTGGACGATGGCCAGATGCAGACCAGTGATGCCGTCGGCGGCGAAATCGACGGTATGGCCGCGTTCTTCGAGGTAATCGCCCAGATTGGCGGCGATGTCCTGATTGTCTTCGATCACGAGTATGCGCATGGGCGGTGGATCCTCAAAGGTGCTGCTGTGACCGGTCGGCGTGCGTTCGGTTCCCAAAGTCCCCGGCGCGAGCAACGCCCCGGCAAGAGCCATGGGCAGCGCGCCTGCAATTCTGGCACACGGCGCTCATTCGACAGCATCTGCGACATGCAAGCCGTGCGCGACGCATCCTCGGTGGCTTGGGGACACCTTGCCCGTTTCGCGATCGAAAAAAAATGGCCCGGACGGCATGGGCCGCCCGGGCCGAACAATTGGGTGTAACCCCGATTACCGGTTCTGCATCGCCCTGACGAGGGTGGGTGTGGTGACAGAATTCGGTCAGGACACGCTACGCCCGGGGCGATTAAAGGGCCGTTAAAAGCAGATGACAGGATTCCTTCGCGACGCCGATCAGCGCTTCTGAGGTTTGTGGGATGTATTCTTTTCAACGCCTTTTTCCAGGAGATCAATGATTTTTCCGGCGATATCGACCCCCGTGGCCGCCTCGATCCCCTCCAGCCCCGGGGAGGCGTTGACCTCCAGCACCAGCGGGCCGCGCTGGGCGCGGATCAGGTCCACCCCGGCCACGCCCAAGCCGAGCACCTTGGCGGCACGGATCGCGACCGCGCGCTCGTCGTCGCTGGCCTGCACCGCTTCGGCAGTGCCCCCGCGATGCAGGTTGGAGCGGAAGTCGCCCTTCGGCGCCTGCCGGCGCATCGATGCGACCACCTCGTCGCCGACCACGAAACAGCGCAGGTCGGCGCCTTCGGCTTCGGCAATGAACTCCTGCACCAGGAAGTTGGCATACAGCCCGCGCAGGGTTTCGACCACACTGCGCGATGCCGACGGCTTCTCGGTCAGGATCACCCCGGCGCCCTGCGAACTCTCGTTGAGCTTGATCACATGCGGCGGCGCGCCGAGCATCGACAGCAGATCGAGGGTGTCGTCGGGGTTGTCGCCGAAGACCGTGGTCGGCATCCCGATGCCCTGCGCCGCCAGCAACTGGTGCGCACGCAGCTTGTCGCGGGCGCGGGCGATGGCATCGGCGGGGTTCGGGGTGTAGCTGCCCATCAGCTCGAACTGGTGCAGCACAGCCGAACCATACCGGGTGATCGACGCACCGATTCGCGGCAGCACCGCCCCGTAGCCGGCCAGCGGCCGGCCTTTGTAATGCATGTCAAAACCGTCGGACGCGATGCGCATGTAGCAGCGCAGCGGATCGAGCACCCGCGCGGTATGCCCCTGCGCACGCGCGGCCTCCACCAGCCGGCGGGTCGAATAGAGTTTGCTGTTGCGGGACAGGATGGCGAGCTTCATCGGCGCTCCGGGCGCGTGCGGACGGCAGCGACAGCGTGCCGTAGCGATGATGACAGAACTGGGACACCCACTGACAGAACTGGGACACCCACAATTGACCGAGGGCCTGTTGGCAGAACTGGGACACCCACAAATCAGAAAAAACTGACAGCACCTTGCCGCATTTCCCGACAGCTACCGCCCAATGATCGACCTACGCTCTCGCTCATGACCCAGCCTCGATCCCAACTCGTCCAGACAAACACTGCAGGCACCTTCCACTGCGTTCAACGTTGCGTGCGTCGCGCGTTCCTGTGCGGAATAGACGATTACACCGGCCAGTCGTTCGGGCATCGCAAAGCATGGGTGGAAACCAGAATCGCACTGATCGCTTCGTGCTTTGCAGCGGATGTGCTGGCCTACGCGGTGATGAGCAATCACCTGCACATTGTCGTGCACATGGATCCGGCGCATGTCGCCACATGGAGCGACGAGGTGGTTGTCGAGCGTTGGATGAGACTGTTTCCAGCCAGAAACGATCGTGCGGATGCCCACGAACACAAGCGACAGCGCATCCTCGATGACTTGCCTTACCTCAGTGAACTGCGTCGGCGACTCGGTGATCTCTCATGGCTCATGCGCTGCCTGGTAGAGCCCATCGCCAGGCGCGCCAATGCCGAGGATGGCTGCAAGGGACGATTCTGGGAAGGCCGCTACAAATGCCAACTGCTGTGCGATACACGCGCCGTGCTGGCAGCGATGACTTATGTCGATCTGAACCCGATCCGGGCAGGTATGGCCACACGGCTGGAAGACTCCGATCACACCAGCATTCAGCAGCGTATCGAAGATGCCCGATGCGACCCGACCATATTGACGCAGCCCCTGTTGGCGACATCGGGCTCACTGCTGCGCTGCCTGCCGATTCATACAAGCGAATACCTGGATCTGGTCGATTGGACTGGGCGGCAGCTGCGAAAGGGAAAACGCGGCGCGATTCCGGTTGGCGTGCCACATATTCTGCTATCGGTGGATCCGGACAGCGAGCGCTGGGTCACGCGAGTGAAGGCGATCGGCTCGGGCTATTGGCGCGTCGTCGGTGATGTGCAGGATCTGATTGCGATTGCCGAACGCATTGGCCAACGATGGGTCAAAGGACTCGGTTTGGCGAAGAGGATCGCGCGGACTGCTTGATACGTGCTCCCAATACGATGAAGCCCGCAAGGGAGGATTCCGTTTGGGTGAGCATTGGAAAACTGCGAATGCGGGTCGAAAAATGAAAGAAAAAACATACGCTATAGCGCGCTGTGCTGATCAATTGCACGGGCCGAATTGAAATAGTGGGCGTCCTCATTCTTCTATTTATTCTTTCCGTTTGCGAAAATGACAGAAATCGGAGGATTGAATAGTGGGTGCCCCGGTCTTCACATCGGCCATCAGATGCCGATCTTGATTTTTCTCCAAATATAAAACTCCGCTCGCATCTTCTGGAGCTCAGAGAAATTCTCGTCATCGCCAATTAGCCGGATTCTCAAAAAGTCATTTGCGCCAACGATTATTTTTTTCTCGACTAGAAATTCAATCCATGAAGAATCAAAGTAGTTTTCTGTGATATGTCCTTTCGCAATGAGCTCTATCATGTCGACAAAAAAGAAGGTGGCATTCACTTCGTAGGGCGTTCCAAGCATTGCTGGTCTACAGTCAAGCGTTACCTTGAAATGCTCAATACGCTCGAGGATAGTTGCTATTTTTTCGAATCTTCGTTGCTCATAAGAAGTCGTCAATGTTATCCAGAATCTTTACTGTATAAGCGACAGCCTCGTATGGCGTAACCGCCGAAGGCGATTACGCCATAACGAGGCATCCCCATTTGGAAACACAATCGTGGCGAAATCGAAAAGGCGGTGCAACACCCTACAAATGCGCCTTACGGCCTTTTCTACTCTATGCAACCTCACACAGAAAAACATCTGATGCCACGGCAATTTTTCGCAGCCAGTCAAGTAGGCTTTCTTGGTCGGATGAAACCACGATTGCCGTAAAATCTGTCATGTCCCATAAAATCATAATTTTAAATTCATTTACCTTCTCGCAAAAAAAATTTAGCAGACTTTCTGTAGGAACATCAAAATCAGAGTTGTCGGACTTCCGCCATATTTCAGACTGAAAGTCTTCAATAACCTGATCAACGTCATCCTTTGATGTTTGAACAAAAGAAACCCTTGGCGTCCAGATAGAAAGAGGATGGGAGCCCTTCAACTGAAGATAAGGGCCATCTTCCCCAGCTGAATATCCAAATCTGACTTCAGATTGAAAATCCCAAACGTAGGAACTCTCAATAATTTCTTTAGCAAAATTTTCTAGGCCTGTATCAGAACCGAACCCATACTTACCAGGGGATATCCAAGGAAGCAATCGATAGACGAGGCAAGATCTGCCGTCAGATAAAATTGTTGGCATAGGAACGAGATCAACCGAAAGTTGCATTGAGTGCTTCGCTTGTAAATGAAGATGCTTTGATTGCCATTTCTGTCGTAAACATGAAAATGAGGGCACTTATGATGCTCTGGGTGGCCTGAATCACTATGGGAGCAACAGCCAGATCCATCGCGCAGCGATCACAGCAGCCGATAAGCAAGAATCCCACACAATGCGCGGGTTTCTTTTGCAATTTTTACATCAAATATCTAGCTCAGTAGTACCCCAAGCAACTCCATTTTGTCGGCTTGCTATCAGGCACATATTCGCAGCGATTTCGACCTGGCCCCGTGTATGCAAACTCGAATAAGAAACTGCCTTCAGGATATGGTTCATAGTAGAAGGCGATCGAGCGCCCAGGCACATGCTCTCCAAGATCTTTTTTTCTCAGGTACTTTGGCGCAAGATCGTCAAGGCTCGCTGGATAACGACCAACATCAGATCGGTACTCTTGTATTGCTGCTAGCACGAGCTCCGCCTTTTTTCTGCCCGCCTCAAACCTAGGGCCTTCGCCCGGATCGTCACAAGCTGCCAAGCCAAAAGCTATCAAAGCGATGACTACCATGTTTTTCATTGGCTGCACCTGCATCCTGATGCATCTTGAACACGATTTTTAACCAACTGCCAGCGAGCCGCATCAAACGGGCTCTTATTCGAATTTAGATATAAGTCCTGCCACATTTCAGCCTGAGCTTCGTATAACCCATTATTGAAAAGAGTATCGAAGTACTGCAAATTATCATGCGGGCTCGGAATGTTCATGTACTGATACGGATCGGACAACGTCATTTCTGTTACAGAATGAATCGCATTTGAAGCCGAGTAACCCCACTGCAATACAGCACCGAACGTCGTGACTGTACCGCTCTGATCCCTTTGCCAAACATGCAATAACTCATGGGCGAAGACGCCCCGAACACCACGCCTTGAAAGATCAAGGCCACTGTCAGCATTCCCGTTGACAAAGTAATTGCCAGTGAAATTGATAGAACCAGAATGTGGAGACCAAGGCCTGCTGCCTGTCCACGGCCACTTCTTTTCAATATCAATCCGGTTGGCGTTGAAGCAATCCCCGAACAACTGACGGATAAATTCTCTTTCCGCATCGTTCGGTGGCCGTAACCCGATTGGATCAATTCCGGTCATCGGATTTCCGCCGACATAACCATAAGTGCTGATCCCGCCTTTCAAGCCGATTGGATCGCTTTGGCTGTAGCGGCCGGTCGACGGATCGTAATCCCGGAAGTAGTTGTAATTGAACCCCGTCGCACTATCGTACTGCTGGCCCGGATAACGCATGTCCAGCACGAACCACGTGTTATCGCCGTCCGGGTCCTGCTCCGGTTCGCTTTCGCCGAACACCTCTTCCGTCAGCGCCCAGCGCCACACCGCCACGTCCCGGTCCGGGTCGATGACGACGCGCGGCGTACCCAACGCATCCGCTTCGACGTAGTGCAGATCCAGCGCGACGCCCGCATTGCGGACCAGCCCCACCGGCAGGTCGTCCAGCCAGATCGCCTGCTGGACCGCGATGCCGTTCGCATCGTAGTCGCCGATCCAGTGGCCCGCCGGGTCGAACACCGTGTGCACCACTTCGCCGCTGCCGCTGCGGTAGACCCGCTCGCCCGCACCGTTGTAGCGATAGCTCATCGTTAACTCGCCTTCCAGGCTTGCGCTGGCCAGCCGGTTCGCCGCGTTGTACGCGAAGCTGCGCGTCAAGGCGCCCGGGGGCGGCGGGGTTTCGCTTGTCGTAGTCGCCGTCGTCGCCTCCTGCTCCGTACCGCTGTACGCCGCGCTCTCCAGCGATTCCTCCGGCGTGGGCAGCGGGTCGTCGATCACGATCGTCCCCATCGGCACGACGCTGATCAGATTGCCCGCCATGTCGTAGTTCCGCCGGGCACCCGATGCGGTCATCAATCGATGCGTGCCCGGCCAGTAGCTGTGGCTGTCCGTCGTCCACTGCGTGGTCGATGGGCCGGGGAG
The DNA here is from genome assembly GCA_049296025.1 of Lysobacteraceae bacterium. Lineage (GTDB taxonomy): Bacteria > Pseudomonadota > Gammaproteobacteria > Xanthomonadales > Xanthomonadaceae > Lysobacter_I. The sequence continues at coordinate 13,114 of JBAQRU010000151.1, forward strand.
ACATGGCTCGCCCGGCGGCACTCCGCTGCAGTCCTGGGTATTGACCGTTTCCCGCTGGCCCGAGTTCATCCGGTTGCCGGTCTTGTCGTAGCCGTAGCTCTGCCACGGCACCGTTTGCGCGTCCTTCGCGCTGGTCAGTCGGTTCAAACCATCGTGCTCATAGCTGCGCTGCGGCGGATCGCTCTGATCGCCGCTTCGCAATACCTTGAGGTTACCCACCTCGTCGAACTCGTAGCCCAGGCTGATCCCGCCTGCCGCTGCGTCCTGCACGATCCCCGGCTGGCCGCTCTTGTTGAGCGTGCGCTCCATCACCCGGCCGTTGCCGTACGTCCACTGCGCGACCGGGCCGAAGGGGTGGTAGCTGGCGCTGCGCAGCAACTGGCGTCGACTGCCTGCCCGTTCGCTCACCGCCACGCCCATCTCCACCACCCGCCCCTGACTATCGTACAGATAATCCACCACGCTGCCGTCCGGGTAGCTCATCGCCTGTAGCCGGCCGTTCGCGGCGTACTGCCACTGCAGCGCGAAGGTCTTGCCCTGCGTGCGCTGCACCTTGCGGGTCAGGTCGCCGAAGCGGTTGTAGCAGTACGTCGTGCTGCCGCTGCCGTCGCTCATCCGGCTCAGACGGCCGGCGAGGAAAGTTTCGCCCGCAGGGCAATCGCTCTGCGCGACATCGTAGAGGCGGGTTTCGTTGAGCGCCGTCTCCTGCGGGTAGGTGACTGTCGTGACACGATTCAATCCATCGTATGCGTATTGAACGATCCTGCCGTTGGCATTGGTCCGCTGCGTGAGGTTGGCGGCGCTGTCGTAGCCATACGTGGTGACGCCGCTGTCCGGGCTTTGCAGTTGGGTGAGGTCGTCGAAGCCGTTGTAGGTGTAGACCGTGTCGAGGGCCTTCGGGTCGGTAACCCGGATCAGGCGGTCGAGCGCGTCGTACTGGTATGGCGTCTCCGCGCGATCCGTCGCCGTGGCGACGGCGGTGGCGTTGTGCAGGCTGCGCGTGAGCCGGCCCAGCGGGTCGTACTCGCTGGTCGTCTCACGGCTCAACGCATCGGTGACCTTGTCGAGATTGCCTTCGAGGTCGTAGTGGTAGCTGGTGGTGACCGGCGTGGTGATCGCGGGGTTCGGATGCGGCAGCGACACCGCCTGCAGCTGGCCTAGTGTGTTGTAGGTACGCGACAGTGTCCGCCGCAGGGTGTTGGCCGTATCGAAGACCTCGTCCTTCACCCGGTCGCCGTTACCATTGAGGGTGTAGCGGATCGCATTGCCGTCGCTGTCGGTGATGCTGGTCAGCCGGCGGGCATCGTCGTAGCCGAACAGCGCATACACACCGTCGGGCTGGGTGATCTTCTTCGTCGATCCGTCCGGCCAGTATTCGATCCGCGTGATCCGGTCGTCGCTCTCGCTGCCGCTGTCGGTGCCGCGCACCTTGCTGGCGGTCAGCCAGCCGCGCGTGTCGTATTCCATGTCGGTGGTCACGCCGTTGGCGTCCTTCAACGACTTCACACGGCCGGCGCCGTCGTAGGCCAGGATTTCGACGACCTGATCCTCCGCGTCGGTGATTTTCCACACGTCACCCTTGCGGTACGGACATGTCGCGGGCGATGCCGCACAGCTCGGTTCATCCGTCGGGCGATAAGCGTATTGCGTGATGTCCTTGAAGACGCCGGCGATCTCGGCACGCGGACCGTTGATCTCCTTGATCAAGCCGACGATGGGGCAGGTGCTGTCCGGTGCCGCGATATCGGCCGATTCGCAATAGCTCATGCCGGTCGTGCGGGTCGCGTCGTCGGCCGGATCGGTTGCGGTCACGGCGACGATCTGATTGCGGGTGTTGTAGCTCCAGGCGGTCTTCGCCTTCAGCGCACCGCCTGCATCGCGGATGCGGCGCTCGGTGGGGAGATTCGTCGCCGCATCGCGCGTAATCTCGTCGCGCCGCTGCTGCGGCGTATCCACCGCTTCGATCACGGCGGAGCGATAGGCGCCGCTGGCGGCGTATTCGTAATTGCTCACTACGCCCAGCCGGTCCGTGCTGCTCTGCAGCCGGCCCTGCGCATCGAAGCCCTGCGCTGCGTTGCCCTGTCCCACGGTGTTGACCGCCGTGACCCGCCGATACAACCCTGGCTGGATCGTGTACGTGCGCGTTCCGCCAGCGGCTGTCGACACCGTGGCCTGGGTGTCGCTGTCGTAACTGACGGCGGTGACATCGTTGGGCGTACCCAACGCCCGACTCTCGATCGTGCGGCCGCGCGCGTCGTACTTGAAGGTCGCGAAGCGCGCGCCGGTTTCCGGGGTGATGCCGGTGAGGTGATGGCGCTGGCTGGCATCGCCGATCGCGCCCGCTTCGGCGTAGTGATACTGCTTGATCCGGCCGCCGCCGTAATCGACGCTGGTCAGGTTGCGCTCGTCATCGTAGCCATAGCCGATCGATGCGCCATCGGGCAGCCGCAGAGACGACAGCAACTTCACTGCCGAGTATTCGAACTTGAGTTGTCGGCCCTGGCCGTCGGTCACCGTGGACAACAGGCCATTCGCGTAGGTCAGCGTCGCATCGACGCGCGGATCGGCAGGGTTGACGATCTTCAGCAGCCGGCCGCTGCTGTCGAACTCGCGGATCTCACCGCCTGCCCGCCGCAGCCGCCAGCGCACCGTGCCCGACGAAGACGATTCCAGCACCGTGTCGGTCGAGTTCTCGCCACGATACCGGTGCGTGCCGATCAGAACGAAGCTTTCGTAGGTGCCCGTTTCATCCACCAGCGCTGCCGGCGAGCCGCCCGGCACGCCGAAGATGCGGTCGCCGAAGGTATGAGTCCAGCCGACGGCAAAGCCCACGTTGGTCCGGAACTGATGCAATGAATGGTAGTGGCGCGTGAACGTGCGCCCGGCGAACGCGAAGTCGGGTTCGGCGCGCGCCTTGTCGCCGGTGGCCGGATAACACGGATGCTTGCTGGCTTTGCAACTGGCGACCTGCTGGATCGGGCCGGTGATGGTGGCGAATCGGTCGGTTCTGCACAGCATCGGCAGCGTGAGATCGTCGACGCCGTCATTCGCTGTGGAATCGCTCACCCGGGTGTAGCCGGCCGCGCAGGTGTAGCTGGCTTCCTTGTAGATCGGAAAGACCAGATCGTCGCTGCCGCTGGAACACGTGCGGGTCGTGCGGTAGTTCTTCCAGCCGTAGCGGACCGAACCGTAGAGCACGGTGGCCGTATTGTTGGCGCTGACCGTGCGATACGGATCGACGCGCAGATCCTGGACTTCGGACGCGCCAGTAAAGGTGCAATTGGGGTACATCGCGCGGTACTTTTCCACCGCCTTGCCGACCAGTTCGGTCTCGTCGGTGCACCAGGTGCTACCCAGATGGGGATCCGTGCTGGAGCTGCAACCATGGCCGCCGACCGGCAAGTAGCCGCCGCCTGCACCGACCGATCCTGTCTGGTAACTCGGCGCATACAACGCCAACGCCGGCTGATCCTTCACCCGATAGACATGACTGGTGGTCTGCGCCGACAGCTGGAACACCGGAGCATCCTGCTCCAGCAGCGTCGCGATCGAAGCGTTCTCCGGCGCCGCGCGCATCGCGGCCTCGGCCTGATCCAACGTGTCGCGACACTGTTGCGTGGTGCCCTGGTAGCAAAACTGCGCTGCAGTCTGCGCGGAGGCCGGAACACCGATCCCCGCAAACACCAGCACCAGCAGACGCATCGCGCCCCGCTGCCACGCCATCCGGATACCGTTGCGCCCCTGTCCGCCCTGATCCATGCCCGCCCCGTCAGCCGATCCGTGAATCAAGCCATCGAGCCTTGGACAATCCAGTCTGTGCGATCAAGGCCCGGTGGCATCCGGAGCAGCGAATCGAACGCTGTCCATGACGGTAATCACGCTAGTCCCCACAGCAATCCCGGTCAAGCGACTTCGGGTACGAAACTCCCGTATGCCGCGAGACATGCCTTACTTCCCGCCCCGATACCGGATCGCGCGCGTGCGGTTCCGCAGGGAGAAACCCCAAACCCGCCATTGTTCAAAAGCGGACGTGTTGCTTGTATAGTCCGGCGGGCACTGCGCGTCACGCAGACGTCGAGTGCCCATGAAAGACTGGAAGCTTCATCCCTCGGAACTGGAACCATCCGTCATGGGCATCGGACACGGCCAACACTATGCGCAGTTCATCGGTGGCCTCGACACCGCGACGCGCACTCAGGATGAGGTGCTATCGCGCCTCATTGAGCGTGGCCGCAGCACCGCTTTCGGTCGCGAGCATGGTTTCGAGCACATCAACAGCCTTGCCGATTTTCGGCGTCGAGTGCCGTTACGCCGTTACGAAGACCTGCGCCCGTATGTCGACCGTATTGTCGCCGGCGAGCGCGACGTGCTGTTTCCCGGCGATGTCTTCCGTTTCATTTCCAGCAGCGGCAGCACCGCCGGCAAGGCCAAAGTGCTGCCACTGCCGCGCGCTTATTTTGCGGAAGCGTTCAATCCTTTCTACCTGACGTATCTCGAGGGCACGATGCGCGCCCACCCGGGGCTGATGGCAAGTCGCGACCTCACCATCAACTTCAAGTGGGATCCGCTGCGCGACACGTCGGTCCTCACCGGCGGCATGCCGCACGTCGGTCTCAGCCAGGTGAATCTGGCGAACGAGTTCGGCAGCGAGGCGCTGCTGGAGCCGGGCACGCAAGGCCCCTGGGCCACGGTACCGGCGGACATCGCCGCCGACCTCGAGCGCCTTTACTTCCGCATCCGCATGGCGGCAGGCCATGACATCCGCCAATTCGTCGGCATCAACCCCGCCATCCTCGCTGCAGTGCCGCAATTGCTTGAGGACAATGCCGAACGCCTGTGCGCCGACATCGCCGCCGGTACGTTCGCGGGCCACTCCATCACGACGCCTGATCCCGCACTGGCCGCGCAGCTCGCCGCACGCCGCGCCGCGCGCGGGCGCCTGCTGCCGATGGATGTGTGGCCACACGTCGAACGCCTGATCTGCTGGGACGAAGGCATCGCGGGGGTATATTTGCCGCAGGTCCTCGCAGACTACGGCACTGACGTCGTGGTGGTGCCGGCGCCACTGGCCGCTTCGGAGGTACCGCTGGCCCTGCATCTGCTGCCGGACGGACTGCGCGGCGTCATGGCGTACAACGCCGCATTCTTCGAGTTCCTGGATGTGCAGGACGGCACGACGCAGACGCCGCTGCGGCTCGACGAACTGCGCGAGGGCGCGTCCTATGCGGTGGTGGCGACGCAAGCCGGCGGCTTCTGCCGCTACGTGCTCGGCGACCTGCTGGAGGTGACGGGCCACGCGGGCGCGGTGCCCACCGTCGCCTATGCCGGACGCCTCACGCAAGTCGCGTCCGTGCCCGAGTCGGCGCTGCTGCGCTTCATCCGCCGCTTCAGCGCCGAGCATGGATTGCGCGTGCGCAACTTCACGTTCGTGCCTGCGGCGCAGGACGTACTCGACTTGCTGATCGCCTGCGACGACACGCAAGCCGGCATCCTCTGCGAAGCAACGCTGCGTCAGGCCTATTCCGCAGACACGGCGTTGGTCGGCGCAGCGCTGGGCGAAGTGCGACAAGTGCCGCCCGATCACTTCACCCGGCAGTGGTGCGAACGCGTCGCTGCAGGTCTGCGTCCACCGCAGGTCAAGGACCGCATCGTGAGCCCGGCACGGTGATCCTGTTCGTTTTCGGGATCATCGCCTGCTGTCTCTTCGGCGACATCGTGCATCGCTTCGGCGCCTCTGCGGAGGTCTCGCGCAAATCCGTGCATGTCAGCACGTGCCTGCTCATCGCTGCATTTCCGCTGTTCGGTATCGGCAATCGCGAACTGATGCTGATCGCAGCAGGCAGTTTCGTCGCGCTCGCGTTGCTGCGCGGCACGGTGCTGATGCGCTCCATCATGGCGGTGGAGCGTCAGTCTTACGGCGATCTGTTGCTGCCGCTGTCGGTGGTGGCGATCACGGCGATCGGCGTCCCGTATCCCGCGTTCCTCGCCGCCTATTTCGTCCTGGGCATCTCCGACACCTTGGCCAGCCTGATCGGGCACGCGTACGGGCGCCGTCGCTACACGACGTTCGGCCATGCCAAATCCTATGCCGGCAGCGTCGCGTTCTTCGTATCCGGATTGGCGATCCTGATATCGGCAGCGCTATTCACGGGTCTACCGCCGATCGCCGCGCTGCTGACTGCGGTCGCAGTGAGCGCCCTTCTGACGCTGGTCGAGGCCTTCTCGCACAAAGGCGTGGACAATTTCTTCGTGCCCCTCATCGCAGTGGTATCGCTGCAATCACTGCTGCCCGCATGAGTGCATCAATGTCCAAGATTCTGGTGGTGATCGGTCCTTCCGGCGTCGGCAAGAGCACGCT
>JBAQRU010000152.1:0-1963 GCA_049296025.1 Lysobacteraceae bacterium
GTAGGCTTCCGCGGCGGCGCGATCGCGGCCGGCCAGCCATTCGACGAACGTCCGGTAGGCCATCGGCGGGGGCGACGACGATGGCGCATCGGTGTCGTAGAGGGCGCACAACTCGCCGATGAGCTGCGCCGCCGACCACCCGTCGAGCAGGGCGTGATGATGCGTCCACACCAGGCGCGCGTCGTCCTTGCCCATCCGCACCAGCAGCAGCCGCATCAGCGGCGCGACGGCGAGATCGAAGCCCGCTTCCATGGCTTCCCGCGCGTGCGCGGCGAAGGCGGCGTCGGCGGCGTCCGTCGCCATTGCGCCCAGGTCGCGCTCCAACCACGGCAGTTCGACTTCGCGGAGGACCGCCTGGATGAGCGTGTCGGCGCCGACGTCCACGAATGCGGACCGCAGCATGGCGTGGCGGGCGACCAACGCCTGCCAGGCGCGACGCATGCGCGCGCCATCGACCGCGCCGAGCCGCAAGGTCATCTGCGTCAGATACAAATCCTTCTGCGCACCGGCGGTGGAGAAGATCAGCAGGCCCTGCTGCATCGAGGAGCACGGGAATGCATCTTCGAGATCGGGCATGCGTGCGCGCAGCGCATCGAGCGCGGCCGCATCCAGACCCGTCGGTGAGCATTCGAGGGCGGCCGCGGCCGGCGGCGCCTGATCGCGATCCCAGCCCGGCGCCAGCGACAACCCGGTGAATTCGTCGATGGCCGCGCGCATGCCGTCGGCGATCGCGCGAACGCCGTCGTCGTCGAGCTGGCCTTCCGCGTAATCGAAACGCATCTGGAGACGCCCGTCGAAGATCGCGGCGTTCACGCGCAGCGCATGGGTGCGCGGACGCGCCGGCCCGCAGACGGCGCCGCCTTCGAATCCGGCGGAGAACAGGCCCAGGTAATTGAACAGCACGTCGGACGGTCGTCCGCCGAGCGCTTCGCACGCCTCGTCGATCGCCTCGTCCAGCGCGAGGTGGCGCAGCGCGCCATAGCCCAGGCCGCCGCGCGGCACGGCGGCAAGCGCCTGCTGCACTGCGTGCAGGGCCCGCGCCGGCGCAGCGCGCATGGCGTCCAGACGCTGCGGGTACAGCACCGTGAACCAGCCGATCGTCGCGCTCAGGTTCGCATCTTCCGCGCGGCCATGGCCTTCCAGGTCGATGCGCACGCGGTCGCTGTCGAGGCGCTGGCCCAACGCACGCCCCAGCGCCGCCAGCAGCAGGGTCTGCACCTTGATGCCGGCGCCGATATGCCGGAACAACGCCGATGTCGCCGACGCGTCGAGGATGACATCCAGCACCCGCGTGCGCGATTCCGGCACGACGTCGCGCACAGCATCGGCATCGAGCAGGCGCGGCGGATCGTCGGCGAGCTGATGCAGCCAGTAGTCACGCTCGACCTGCGCTTCCGCACCAAGCGCGAAGTCGTGCACCTGCGCCGCCCACGCCTGCAACGGCATGGACGCCGGGCCGAACGCGAGGGGCGCTTCCTCGCGCGCAGCGGACAGCGCCTCGCGGAAGTCGCTTTCAAGCACCCGCCAGGACACGCCGTCGACCACGAGGTGGTGCATGACCCACAACAATCGATCGCCTGCGGCGCTGCGGCGCACGCACCAGCGCAACAGGCGGCCCTGGCGGATATCAAGCGTGGTCAGCGCGTCGGCGGCACACGCTTCGGCGCTGCGGCCGTCGTCGTCGATCTCGACGATGGCATCGGCATATGCCGCATCCCCGGCCTGCAGGCCCTCGGGCCGATACTGCGCGACCCAGCCGGCGGTGGTCGACCGGAAGCGCAGGCGCAGCGCGTCGTGGCGCAGCACCAGTGCATGCAGCGCCTGCCGCAACTGCTCCACCGAAGTGGCGTCCGGCAACGCGAACGTCGCGTATTGCGCATAGCGATCGATGTCCTCGCGCCCCTGCGCGAAATACTCGATCTGGATCGGCAACAGGCGCTGGATGCCGGCGACGGGTTCCGGG
>JBAQRU010000153.1:0-18494 GCA_049296025.1 Lysobacteraceae bacterium
GGCCTGATGTGCGCGCGCGTCGTGGGTCAACGCGGTCGCCGCGTGCGCGTGATCGAGCACGCCAACCGCTGTGGCAAGAAGATCCTGATGTCGGGCGGCGGGCGCTGCAACTTCACCAATACCGGCACAACGGCCGCCAATTTCATTTCCGCCAACCCGCATTTCTGCAAATCGGCGCTGGCGCGCTACACCCCGCGGCATTTCATCGAGATGGTCGAGCGCCACGGCATCGCGTATCACGAAAAGGAGCTTGGGCAGCTGTTCTGCGACGAGTCGTCGAAGCTGATCGTGAAAATGCTGCTGGACGAATGCGCCGATGCGGGCGTGCGCATCGACACGGGATGCAGCGTCGAGCGCGTGGAAAACGTCAATGGCGGCTTCCGCGTGCGGACCACGCAGGGCGAACTGCGTGCGCCCTCGCTGGTGGTGGCGACCGGCGGGCTGTCGATCCCAAGCATGGGCGCGACCGGTTTCGGCTACGAACTGGCGCGCCAATTCGGCCACGCGGTGCTGCCGACCCGCGCCGGACTGGTGCCGCTGACGCTGACCGGCAAACACCAGGAGCGCCTGGCCGACCTCAGCGGCGTGGCGTTTCCGGTCACTGTGGAATGCAACGGCCGCGAATTCAGCAATTTCATGCTGATCACCCATCGCGGCGTCAGCGGACCCGCGATCCTGCAGATCTCGTCGTACTGGAATGTCGGCGATGCGCTGCATCTGGATCTGTTGCCGCAGGGCGATGCGTTCGGCCTGCTCAAGGACTTGCGTGCGCGGCGCTCAGCCGCGGAACTGCGCAACGCACTGGGCGAGCTGTTGCCCAAACGTTTCGCCGAGCGTCTTTGCGAGCTGTGGTTTCCGAGTCGCCCGATGCGCCAGTTCAACGATCCCGAACTGCGCGCGATGGCCAACCAGTTGCAGCACTGGCCCCTGGTCGCGAACGGCACCGAGGGTTATCGCACTGCGGAAGTAACTCTGGGCGGCGTCGATACCGATGGGTTGTCTTCGTCGACGATGGAGTCCAAACGCGTACCCGGGCTGTATTTCGCCGGCGAAGTCGTCGACGTCACCGGCTGGCTGGGTGGCTACAACTTCCAGTGGGCATGGGCGTCGGGACATGCCGCCGGAACGGTGGCGTGAGGAATTCTGGGCATGCCCGCACGCCGTTTGCACGACGCGCGGGCGCGATACGGCCGGGCCGAAGCGATCAGGGGATCTGGCAGCCGTTGCGGATCAGGCAATCCTCGTAGGCGGCGTAGCAGGTCGCGAACGGCGTGCCCGATGCGCGGCACTGGTTGAACTGCTGGTAGCAGGTGTTCCTGCGGCAGGCAGCATCCGCGAATGCGGACGAGGTGAGCAGAACAAGTGCGGTGGCCGCCAAGGCGGTCTTGAGCGATTTGCGCTTCATGAGAAGGTCCTTTCTCCGGGATTGTCCCCTGCGGCGTTCACAGTAGCGCTATCCCGCGAACCGATTCCTTGCGCGGGTGCACGCTTCGGTACGGCAGTGCGCGTATGGTCGCCGCTCAATCCTGATAAGCGCGGATCAACGTGTTCAGATGCACGCGTTCGGCATCGCGCAGGAACGGCGCCAGCAGCATCATGACCTGGATGATGCCCTGACGGATCGCGATCTGTTCGTCCTTGTCGCCACGGGCGGCCGAGTAGTTCAGCCAGAACGTGGACAGCACCAGGACATTGGTGGCGGCGGCGTTCAGTTCATCGGCGGAGCCGCGCATGATCCCCGCCTGCGACAGGCCGCGCATCACGAGGTGCGCACGCTCGTCGGCGCGTTTGAGGATGCGCGCGAAACGCAGGCGCATGCGGCGGTTGCGGCTGAGGATTTCGACCAGATCCCGATACAGGAAGCGATAGTCCCAGATGCATTCGAACACCAGGTGCAGCTGCAGCCAGATGTCTTCCAGTTCGGGCAGGCGGCCGCTGGGCGCGGCGAGCGCGTTGTCCATGCGCTCCTCGTAGCGCGCGAACAACTGCTCGATGATGTCGTCCTTGTTGCGGAAGTGGTAGTAGAGATTGCCGGGGCTGATCTCCAGTTCGTCCGCGATGTGATTGGTCGTGACGTTGGGCTCGCCCTGCGTGTTGAACATCGCAAGCGAGGTGTCGAGGATCCGTTGTCGGGTCTGTCTTGCCATCGGGGAGTGGGGCAGTAGCCCGGGCCGGCCGGCCTCAGCCGGCCAGCTTCTTCACCATGTCGACGTACTTTTTCTTCGCATCGTCCTGCGCGGTGCCCTTGAGCTTGGCCCAGGCTTCGTACTTGGCAGTGCCGACGAAATCGAAGAAACCGGGCTTGGCGCCGCTGACATCACCCTCGGAACCCTGCTTGAACAGCGCGTACAGGCGCAGCAGGGTGTCGTTGTCGGGGCGCTCGGCCAGGCTCTGGATATCCTTCGCGGCTTGTTCGAAGCTCTTCTGCAGATCGGACATAGTTCTAACCCTCCCGTGAAGGCGGCATGACAGCATGGTGCGGGGGGCGGGTCAATACGACACAGGGGTATGCGTCCGGCCTGCGTCGGCTGCCGGGAAGCTTGTGGCGGGGAGCAGACCCTACGCTCCCGGATTGTTCTTGAACGCCGGCTCTGGCAACTTAGCCGCTTCGGACTGCGCCGCAGTCCCGGAACCTGGCGGGGGATTCTCCATGCCAGGCTCTATTCTCATGAGGGCGAGGACATGAGTTATTTCGTTACCGGTGCCACCGGGTTTCTGGGGCGCTTTCTGGTGGGCAACCTGCTGAAACGGAAGGGCACGGTCTATGTGCTGGTGCGCAAGGATTCGCAGAAGAAATTCGATGCGCTGGCCAAGAAGATGGCCTGGGACATGAAGCGGGTGGTGCCGGTGCACGGCGACATGACCGCCGCGAAATGCGGCCTGACCGCCGCGCAGCTGAAGACCCTGACCGGCAAGGTGAAGCACTTCTTCCACCTCGCGGCGATCTACGACCTGACCGCAGACGCCGAAAGCCAGCGCAAGGGGAACGTCGAAGGCACCCAGAACGCACTGGACCTGGGCGTAGCGATCGGAGCCGGATGTTTCCATCACACCAGTTCGATCGCGGCCGCCGGCCTCTATCAGGGCGTCTTCCGCGAGGATATGTTCGATGAGGCCGAAGGCCTGGACGACCCTTACCTGCGCACCAAGCACGATTCCGAAGGTCTGGTGCGCAAGGAGAAGCGCATCAAATGGCGTATCTATCGTCCCGGCATGGTCGTCGGCCACTCGCAGACCGGCGAGATGGACAAGATCGACGGCCCGTACTACTTCTTCACATTCCTCAAGAAACTGCGTGAAATGCTGCCGCCATGGATGCCCGTGCTCGGTTTGGAAGGCGGCCGCATCAACGTGGTGCCGGTGGATTTCGTGGTCGACGCCATGGATCACATCGCGCACAAGCCCAAACTCGACGGCCACTGCTTCCATCTCGTGGATCCGGAACCGATGCGCGTCGGCGAGGTGCTGAATACCTTCGCCCGTGCCGGCCATGCCCCCGAAATGACCATGCGCCTCGACGCGCGCATGTTCGCGTTCGTCCCCAGCAGCGTGCGCGGCGCGGTCGGCAGTCTGCCGCCGGTGAAGCGTTTCATCGGCATGCTGCTGCGCGACTTCAAGATTCCCAAGGGGGTCCTGAAATTCATCACTTATCCCACCCGTTTCGACAATCGCGAAACCGAGCGTGCGTTGAAAGGCAGCGGTATCTCGGTGCCGAGGCTGGACGACTACGCCTGGCGTCTCTGGGATTATTGGGAACGCCACCTTGATCCCGACCTGTTCATCGATCGCAGCCTGAAGGGCAAGGTCAAGGGCAAGGTGGTGATCGTGACCGGCGGCTCGTCCGGTATCGGTCTGTCGACCGCCCAGCGACTGGCCGAAGCCGGCGCGATCACGGTAATCGTCGCCCGTGGCGAGGAAGAGCTGTTCAAGGCCCGCGACGAGATGAAGAAGGGCGGCGGCAAAGTCTTCGCCTACACGGCCGATCTCGCCGACATGGCCGATTGCGACCGGCTGGTGGCCACGATCCTCAAGGAGCATGGCCACGTCGACATCCTGATCAACAATGCGGGGCGTTCGATCCGACGTTCGATCGAGCTCAGCTACGATCGGTTCCACGATTTCGAGCGCACCATGCAGCTCAACTACTTCGGTTGCCTGCGCCTGATCATGGGGGTCATGCCGACGATGATCCAGCGTCGCAAGGGCCACATCATCAACATCAGTTCGATCGGTGTGCTCGCCAGTTCGCCGCGTTTCTCGGCTTATGTCGCTTCGAAAGCGGCACTGGATGCCTTCAGCCGCTGCGCCCAGGGCGAGTTGTCCGGCAAGGGCATCAGTTTCACCACCATCAATATGCCGCTGGTGCGTACGCCGATGATCGCGCCGACCAAAATGTACGAAAGCGTGCCGACCCTGAGCCCGGACGAAGCGGCGGATATGGTGGTCAAGGGCATCATCGAGAAGCCCAGCCGGATCGCGACCCGCCTCGGTATCTTCTCGGCGGTGCTCAATGCAGTCGCACCGAAGGCCTACGAGGTGATCATGAGCACCGCGTTCGAGCTGTTCCCGGATTCGGCGGCGGCGAAGGGCGACAAGAAAGCGCTGAAGGAAGACCAGCCCAGCCAGGAACAGATCGCATTCGCTTCGCTGATGCGCGGTGTGCACTGGTAACGTTTGCCGGTTATGTTGACGAGCTTGAAATGCAGAAGGCAGCCGAAAGGCTGCCTTCTTTTTTGCGACTCCGGATGATGCATGTCGTGCCTGATTTGCGGCCCACAATTCGCTGGTTTGCCTTTCTCGGGACAAAAAGAAACCCGCCTACCTGAAGCCGTGAGGGGAGGGGAGCTACGGTCTTCTTTGCTGGTTGGCGGGTTAAAGAGCGGCTTGAGGCCGCTAAAACCTGAGTTTGATACTCGCGTCACGAAGGCAACGCGCTGACAGCTGAAACTTAACAGATGAATGATCGGACCGGGAGTCGAGGGCGAGCCGCCGCCCGGTTCCGTTCATTCACGATTTGCACTGCGGCGGTTCAGGCCTTCGGCGCTGCCGGCTTGCGGCCGCGTTTGGCTGGAACCTTGACCGCCTTGGCCACTTTTTTCGCGGTCTTGCGCGGCGCAGCGGCCGGCTTGCCGCCCTGACGGCGCAGTTCGGCGGTCAGCGCTTCGACACGGCTGCTGAGATCGGTGAGGTCTTCGCGGCTCGGCACGCCGAGTTTGACGAGGGCGCGCTGGACGCGGTCTTCGAACACTTTTTCCAGCTTGTCCCAGGTATCGGTGGCGCGTTCGCGGGCCTGACCGACGCGGTTCTCGACCACATCTCGCACCACTTCAGCACGACCGCCGGCGAACTTGCGCATGGTCTGTTCCAGGCCCATCCCTTCCTTCACCAAGCCTTCGAACAACTTGGTGCCCTCGGCCTGTGCGCGCGAGAACGCGCCAACGCCAGCCAGCCACACTTGCTGTGCGGATTCGCTCAGCGATTTGGAGAGGTGCTCGGCCTGCGCCTGTGCATCGGCAGCTTTGGCGGTGGTCTTCTTTGCAGCGGCTTTCTTGAACTTGGCCATGATGCCCTCCCAGCGGGCGCGTGATCGATTGAGCAGCAGAGTGCGGGAGATGTCTAGAGTATTCACACGAGGGAACGCGCAGGCTCGTCGTGCGGTCAACGCGATGTTCCGCGGGGCAAACGCGCGTCGACGCGATCAACTGCGACTGCGGCGTTTGATCAGGTGTTCGGTTTCTTCCAGGGCGCGACGCAGGCGTGCGGTGGTTTCGGTGCTGCGGGGCGGCGCTTTGCCCATGCCACTCAGTACGGTGCGGTGGCGGTCAGCGAGGACTTCATCGCGTAGGCGGATGCCATGAGCGGCCAGCACAGGACGCAGGGTTTCTGCGCGATTGCGTAGATCCTGCAGCGTGTTGCGATAACCCAGCTGACACACACGGCGACGATTCGAGAAGCTGAAAGCGTTGGTGAAGAACATCTCGCCGTCGTTCGAGTTCGGTTCGAAGATCAACTGGTCGATGTCCGGGTATTGCTGGGCGTATTTCGCCAGACCCACCTGCATGCGCGACTGCAGCAGCGTGCGGAAGGTCTGCGACATCACCGCCGGCAGGCCGCCCTGCCAGATCCGATGCGGGTCGACCTGGCCGCCCCGACCGGCATCGCTGTCGACCCGGGTCGAATCGAACGGCACCAGCGGGTTGATGCCGATCAGCAGGTCGATACCGCGCTCCAGAAGCACGGATGCGTGCATGGTCCGGCGCAATGCGCCATCGACGTAGTGACGTCCCCGGACTTCGACGGGTGGGTACAAGCCCGGCAGTGCGGCGCTGGCCTGTACCGCCTTGGAAATCGGAATATCCATCCACTGCTTGCCGCCGAAACGGACGGCTTCGCCGCTGTCCAGATCGACCGCGACGACGTAAAGCTCGCGATCGAGTTCGCGGAAATCGTTGCTGCGCCCGCCGCGACTGAAGATCTCGCGCAGGAAGCGCTCGACTTCGGTGTTGTCGAACAATCCGGCGGGCACCAGGCCGCCGAAGCGGAGGATCAGGTCCGACAGCCGCGATTCGCGCGGATTGAGCAGGCTGCTCCACCATTCCAGCGTGAGTCTCGGCAGTGCCGAGGCACGGCGCATGTATTCGAATACTGCTGGGCGCAAAAAGGTTTCCGGCCGGAAGCGCACATCGTCGCTCTCGCCGGTGATGAAGATCCGGCACATCTCGGTGGTCGTCATGCGGTTGACCAGCCCGGCGGCGAGGAATGCGCCGCTGCTGACACCGACATAGCAGTCCATCCGGGTCAGATCGATTCCGTCCAGCGCATCGTCGAGGGCGCGCAGCGCGCCGAGCTCGTACATCGCGCCGATCGGGCCACCACCGGCGATCGCGAGACCGATACGGGCGGACGTCGGGGCGGGAGTGCGGGAGGTCGGCTTGCGCTTGCCCGATTTGGCTTGAACAGGTCGGCTGGCGGCGTGAAGTGAGAGCATGCAGAAGGCACTTGGGGAACCCATCGAGTGTAGCCCAAAGGCGCGCATGCGGCGTTCGTTCGATGGTCGTATGCTGTTGAAGCGTCGCGTCCCCGTATTCAAGTCATTGATTCCGTGAACGAATGGCGGTTGATGTTGCCCGTTGCAGACGCACCCATCTCGTCGTGCTTGCCGATCGCTTGCACGACGCCGATCATCTGCACGGATGAAGATCGTCACCCCAGACTTTGCGCATGGCCGGCGTCGGCTCGACAAACGGGCGCTGAGCGTCCTGCTGGCCCGCCGGTTGGCATGGCATCAGGCGGTGCACGATCCCGAGCGGGATCCCCGCAACGACGGGCGATGGCTACCCGAGCTGCGGCGCTGGCAGGCGGCGCGGCTGGCGGCGAGTTTCCAGGGCTTCATGCAGGATCCGAAGCGAAAACCCGCAGCGGAATTCTTTCTGACCGATCTCTACGGCGACCGCGATTTCAGCCGCCGCGATTCCGATATCGCCCGGGTCGCAGGGAAAATGCAGCGACTGCTGCCGCAGACATTGCTGGAAACGCTGGCCGATGCGATTGAGCTTGGTGCACTGAGCCATGCTTTCGATCTGCGCATGGCCGAAGCCCTGGAGCGTTTGGCGCCCAGACGTAAAACCCTGGATGACGATCTGTATGGACGTGCGTATCGCGAAGTGGGGCTGCCGCGACTGCGTGCGCATCAGATCGATCTGATCGTGGTCGCCGGTTACGGACTCGGCCATGCGTTGCGCACTCGCGGCGTGTCGACCCTGCTGAGCGTGCTGCGCGGGCCGGCGCGGGCGGCCGGCTTCGGCGAATTGCAGTCGTTTCTGGAGCGCGGTTTCGGGGCTTACGCCAAGCTGGACGATGTGTCCGGCTTCATCGCCGATATCGAGCGCAGCGAGCGCGAAGTCGCGCGCCGGCTGTTCGCCAGTCATCCTGAGCCGTTCGCACCGCTGCCGGATGCGCATCCGCCGTCAGGCACTGCGCGCAAGCCGATCCGCGATCGCTGATCAGCGGCTGCGGATCAGGAATTGGATCCCGGATCAGCCGAAGCGTTCGTCCAGCACGCGACGGATTTCGTTCTCGATCGGGCCTTTGAAGGCCGAGACCAGAAAGCCGAGCTTCGCGGTGACATGCAGCGATTTGGCCGCCAGCGCGATCTTGCCGTCCACGCCGGAGCGGTTGAAGTTGAGGGTGTCGCCGTCCCATGCGTAATCGAAATCGAAGCGCTCCGCGAGCTTCTCGGCGACTTCCTCGACGGCTTTGCGCGCCTTCGCATGCGGCAACGAGTGCGAATGACGGATATCGATGGACATGGGCATCTCCCTTGAGGATGGCCGGTATTGTGCGCACTGGCGGCCGCGGTTCCAAGGCCTGCGGCCCGGTCCCATGATAAATTGCGGTCGCATGGAAGGTCTGAAACTGCGATTCCCCGAACATCACCACCCGGAAATGCCGCTCGGTGCGGGCGTTCATGCCATCGGTCGCATCGGCGATACCGTGGGGCTGGTGTCCGATCTCGACGCGCCTTCGGTCCGTTTGTTCGTCGACCGTCGTGGGGTGTGGATGACCGTGGCCGATGGCGCGCGCGGCATCCACGTCAACGGCCGCCCGGTGCAACGCATGGCGATGCTGCGGCTGGGCGATGCGATCTATCTCGATGGCGTGGAGATGCTGCTGGTGTCGTCGCGCCCGGTCGAGGCGCTGCCGGACGCGCTGCGCCATGTCCCGGGCGAATTCCGCGGCGACTGCAGGGTGGTGGTGCGTGGCGTCGGTGGCCGCCATCACGGCCGCAGTTTCACGCTTGAGGCGCCGCGCCTGGTTGGTCGCAGCGACGAGGCCGATATCCGCATCGAAGACCCGGCGTTCGCCGAGCGCCATGCGCGGATCGAGATGATCGGCAATCAGGTCGTCCTGCGCGACCTCGGCAGCGGCGACGGCAGTATCGTCAACGGCAATCCCGTGCGCGACGCGCTGTTGTCGCCGGGCGACCAGATCGTGTTCGATGTGCATCACCGTTTCGTGATCGAAGCCCCGGCCAGCAGCACCTCGCTGTTGACCCGGGTCGTCGAGCACGAGGATGCCAGCGAGACAGTGCAGGCGCAGCGCGGCCGTGGACGGCGGTTGCCGTGGCTGCTGCTGGCGGCGGTGCTGCTGGCGTCGGTGATCGCCGCGTTACTGCTGCTGGGCGGCGACTGAGCGCAGCGCTGCTGTTCGCCGTCGCTGCTGCCATTTCCAGGCCCGCCAGCCGAGCAGTGCGGCGAGAATGCCGGCGTACAGCGCCGGTTCGCGGATATCGGATTTCACCAGCCACCAGAAATGCAGCACCGCGAACACGCCGATGGCGTAGATCAGCTTGTGCAATCGCCCCCACTGCCGGCCGAGTCGCCGCATCCAGCCCTGGGTCGATGTGATCGCCAGCGGCAGCAACAGCAGCCACGCGGCGAAGCCGACGGTGATGTAGGGCCGTTTCACGATCTCCTCGAAGATCTGCAGCCAGTAGCCGCGCAGATCGAGCCCCAGATAGGCGGCGAAATGCAGGGTGGCGTAGGCGAACGCGTACAGCCCGAGCATCCGCCGGAAGCGGATGAGCACGGCCTGTCCGGTCAGCTGGCGCAGCGGCGTGATCGCGAGCCCGATCATCAGGAAGCGCAGCGCCCAGAGGCCGAGACGATGCTCGACTTCGGCCACCGGATCGGCGCCCAGGGCATCGCTGCCGGTCTTGAAGACGTCCCAGAACTGCCAAGCCAGGATCGCCAGCGGGGTCAGGCAGAGGAGGTGCACGAGGGTTTTGGCGGCAATAAGGCTCTTGGAGGTCGATGCCATCAGAACCACTTCTTCAGATCGAGGCCTTTGTACATCCCCGCGACTTGCTCCGCGTAGCCGTTGAAGATCCGCGTGGGGATGCGTTCGGCGAACAGTTTGCTGGCGGTGCCGCTGATCCGCCGCTCGGTTTTCTGGCTCCAGCGCGGGTGGTCGACGTTCGGATTGACGTTGCTGAAGAATCCGTATTCCGACGGCTGCAGATCGTTCCAGGCGGTTGGCGGCATCTTCTCCACGAATCTGATCTCGACGATCGACTTGATGCTCTTGAACCCGTACTTCCACGGGACGATCAATCGCACCGGCGCGCCGTTCTGCTGTGGCATCGGTTTGCCGTACAGGCCGGTGGCGAGCAGGGTGAGCGGGTGCATGGCTTCGTCGATGCGCAGGCCTTCGCGGTAGGGCCAGTCGATCGAGTCGTAGCGCACGCCCGGCATCTGTCTGGGGTCGGCGAGACTGGTGAAGGCCACGTATTTCGCTTTCGAATTCGGCTCGAAGCGCTTCAGCAGCGTACCCAGTGGCACCCCGAGCCATGGGATCACCATCGACCAGCCTTCGACGCAGCGCAGCCGGTAGATCCGCTCTTCGGGCTTGATGCCCTTGAGCAGATCGGCGAGATCCAGCTTGCCCGGCTTGGCGCATTCGCCTGACACCGTGACCGTCCACGGTTTGGTCCGCAGGGTCTTCGCGGCCTGGGAAGGGTCGGCCTTGCCGGTGCCGAACTCGTAGAAGTTGTTGTAGCTGGTCACGTCTTCCAGCCGGGTCAATTCCTCGCCGGTGCGGAACCCGGACTTCAGCTGCGCGGGCGTCACTGCGGTTTTCGGCGGTGCGGGAGGTTCGGCATCGGCACAGCCGGACAGGCCCAGCGCCGGGGTGGCGGCGAGCAGCCCGAGCAGTCGGCGGCGGTCGTGGTAGACGGCCTCGTCGGTGATCTCGGCGGTGGGGATGCGCAGGGCATCGCGCAGGGGGGCGGGGAGGGGCATGGGCTGATATCCATCTAACAGGGGGCGACTATAAGACGAAGGTCGTGGGCATTCGGTTGCGCGGTAGACGTAAATTTCCTTCCGTGACCGTGTTCGCCTCCCCAAACGATGCTGCGCTGCGGCATACTCGACGGCCAACCCACGTCCATGGAACAGAACGATGTCGCGCGCCTTCAATTTCAGTGCCGGTCCCGCCACCCTGCCCGAGAGCGTCCTCCGCCAGGCCCAGGATGAGATGCTGGAGTGGCGTACTTCGGGCGCATCCATCGTCGAACACAGCCATCGCGGCCCCGAATTCATCCAGGTCGCCGCCGAAGCGGAAGCCGACCTGCGTACGCTGATGTCGATTCCGGACGATTACGCCGTGCTGTTCCTCGGCGGCGGCGCCACCACCCAGCAGGCATTGATTCCGCTGAATTTCGCGGCGCCGGGCCAGGTCGTCGATTACGTGGTCAGCGGCCACTGGGGCAAGACCGCGATCAAGCAGGCCAAACCCTATGTCGATCTGCGCGTGGCCGCGACTAGCGAGGCCGGCGGCTTCCGCGATATTCCGGCGCGCGACACCTGGCAGCTCTCGGCCGACGCCGCCTATGTGCACATCACGGCCAACGAAACCATCCACGGCGTCGAATTCCGCTACACCCCGGATGTCGGCGACGTGCCGCTGGTCGCCGATTTCAGCTCCAGCATCGCTTCGGAGCCGGTCGATATCTCCAAGTACGCCGTGATCTACGCGGGCGCGCAGAAGAACCTCGGTCCGGTCGGCATCACCGTCGTGATCGTGCGCCGCGACCTGCTCGAACGCGCCGGCCAGCCGCGCGCCGACATCTTCAACTACGCCTCGCACCTCAAGGGCGAGTCGATGCTCAACACGCCGCCGACCTGGAACTGGTACATGCTCGGCCTCAACGTGAAGTGGATGCTGGCCGAAGGCGGCGTCGCCGAATTCGCCCGCCGCAGCGTCGAGAAATCCGCGCTGCTGTACTCGGCGATCGACGCGTCCGGCGGCTATTACCGCAACGAAGTCGCCGCCGCCGTGCGTTCGCGCATGAACGTGCCGTTCTTCCTCCACGACGAAGCGCTGGACAAACCTTTCCTGTCCGAAGCCAAGGCCGCCGGCCTGATGGCGTTGAAAGGCCACCGCGCGCTGGGCGGCATGCGCGCCTCGATCTACAACGCGATGCCGGTCGCCGGCGTGAAAGCGCTGGCCGATTTCATGAAAGACTTCCAGCAACGTCATGGCTGATAAGCCCAAAGGCACTGGCGCCTCTAAGCCGGCGAAGCGCGCGGCGAAAAAAACAGCGACCAAAGCCGCCGCGCCGAAGTCATCGGTGGAGATTCCCACCGACGCCCAGGGCAAACCCGATCTGCTCGCGGTCCGCGCGCAGATCGATGGCATCGACCACGAGATCCAGACCCTGATCGCCGAACGCGCGATCTGGGCGCATCAGGTCGGCAAGGCCAAAGGCAAACTCGCGGCGGCGGTCGATTACTACCGCCCCGAGCGCGAAGCGCAGGTGCTGCGCCGCGTCGTCGACCGCAACGAAGGCCCGCTGTCCGACGAAGTGCTGGTGCGGCTGTTCCGCGAAATCATGTCCGCGTGCCTGGCCCAGCAGGAACCGCTGCGGGTCGGTTATCTCGGCCCTGAAGGTACGTTCTCGCAGCAGGCGGTGTTCAAGCATTTCGGACACTCGGCGAAGGCCATGCCGCTGGCGACGGTGGAAGAGGTGTTCGACGAACTCGCCGCCGGCAACGCCGATTTCGGCGTGGTTCCGGTCGAAAACTCCGGCACCGGCACCATCCAGTCCACGCTCGATCTGTTCCTGACCTCGCCGCTGATGATCTGCGGCGAAGTAGAGCTGCGCGTGCACCAGTATCTGCTGTCGCGCACCGGGCACATCGAGGACATCGAACGCATCTATTCGCACACGTTGTCGCTGGCGCAGTGCAAGGGCTGGCTGCGTCAGAACCTGCCGAAGGTCGAAAAGCATGCGGTCGCCAGCAACGCCGAAGCCGCGCGCCGCGCGCGCAACGCCGACGATGCGGCGGCGATCGCGGGCGAGAACGCCGCGCATGTCTACGGGCTGAAAGTGGTGGCCGGCCCGATCGAGGACCGCAGCGACAACACCACGCGCTTCCTGGTGATCGGCCGCGCCTCGTTCCCGTCGTCGGGCAACGACCGCACCTCGCTGCTCGTCTTCATCCGCGACCAGCCCGGCGCGCTGTACAAGATTCTCGAACCGCTGGCCCGGCGCTCGATCAGCATGAACCGGATCGAATCGCGCCCCGCGCACGGCGCCTTGTGGCAGTACGCCTTCTTCATCGACGTTGCCGGCCACGCCGAGGAATCGCCGCTGAAGGACGCACTGGCCGAGATCGACCGGTATGCCGGCGATGTGCGGGTACTGGGGTCGTATCCGGTCGCCGTACCTTAGGAATTGCATGACGGACGAAGCATTTTTTTCGGCGCTCGCCCAGCCCGGCATCCAGCGCCTGCGCGCCTACGATCCCGGCCACGATCTGGTCGCGTTCCGGCGCCGTTTCGAAGGGCGGCATCTGATCGAACTGGGCTCCAACGAGAATCCGTACGGACCCAGTGCGCGCGCGAAGGAAGCGATCCTCGCGACGATTCACGACAGTTTCCGTTATTCCGATCCGCTCGGCGGCGATCTCAAGCGCGCGCTCGCGGCGAAGCACGACGTCGATGTCGCATCGATCCTGCTCGGCAACGGTTCGCACGAATTGCTGATGCAGTTCGCGCAGGTGTTCGCCGGGCCCGGCGTCGATGTGGTTGCTTCGCGGTTCGGTTTCGCGGTCTATGCCATCGCTGCGCAGTGCGCGGGCGCCACGCTGCGGGTCGCGCCGTGCAATGCCGACGATCACGCAATGCCGCGCGGCCACGATCTCGACGCGATCGCAACTGCAATCACGCCCGCGACGCGTCTGGTGTATCTCGCCAATCCGAACAATCCGACCGGCACCTGGTACGGCGCCGATGCCTTCGCCGCGTTCATGGCGAACGTGCCGGCGAATGTCGTGGTCGTGGTCGACGAGGCCTACGCCGAGTTCGTCGATGCGCCGGAATGCGCGTCGGCGCTGACGCTGCAGGCGGCGTATCCGAATCTGGTCGTCACCCGCACGTTCAGCAAGGCCTATGCGCTGGCGGGGCTGCGCGTCGGTTTCGCCATCGCGCATCCCGGCCTGATCGCGGTGATGGAGCGCGTGCGCGAAAGTTTCAACGTCAACAGCGCCGGTCTGGCTGCGGCCGAGGCCGCGCTCGGCGACGTCGAACACCTCGACTGGGTGGTCGCGCGCAATGCCGAGCAGCGCGGCGGGCTTGCGGCTGCACTGCGCGCGCGCGGGTTGACGGTGTTTCCGTCGCAGACGAATTTCCTGCTCACGCAGTTCGCCGAGCCGGGGGACAACGCGCGGGTCGCGAAGATCGAAGCCGCCTTGTGCGAAGTCGGCGTCGTGCTGCGGCCGATGGTCGGCTATGGCCTCGGCCACTGTCTGCGCATCACGGTCGGCAATGCCGACGAAAACCGCCGGCTGCTGGCCGCGCTCGACGAGGTGCGGGCATGAGTGGCGCGAACAGACTCGATTGGATCGTCGGCGCAGGCAAGCCGCTGACCGGCCGTATCCGCGTGCCCGGCGACAAGTCGGTGTCGCACCGCGCGATCATGCTGGCCTCGTTGGCCGAAGGCGTGTCGCGCATCGATGGTTTTCTCGAAGGCGAAGACACTCGCGCCACTGCGGCGGTGTTCCAGAAACTCGGGGTGAGGATCGAAGCGCCGTCGCCGCAGTCGCGGATCGTGCACGGCGTCGGTCTGCGCGGCCTGCGTGCGAGTGCCGAAGCGCTGGATTGCGGCAACGCCGGCACCGGCATGCGCCTGTTGACCGGCGTACTGGCGGGGCAGGCGTTCGACAGCGTGCTGGTCGGCGACGCCTCGCTGTCGAAACGACCGATGCGGCGGGTGATCGATCCGCTGGCGATGATGGGCGCGAATATCGACAGCGAAGCCGGCGGCCTGCCGCCGCTGCGCATTCGCGGCGGATCCGCGTTGCAGGGCATCGACTACACCTTGCCGGTCGCCAGCGCGCAGGTGAAATCCGCCGTGCTGCTCGCGGGTCTGTACGCCAATGGCGACATCACGGTGCGCGAGCCGCATCCCACCCGCGACTACACCGAACGCATGCTGTCCGCGTTCGGTTGGCCGATCGAGTTCTCGCCCGGCCTTGCGCGCGTGCGCGGCGGTGCGGACGGGCGGCATGCGCTGCGCGCGACCGACGTGTCGGTGCCGGCGGATTTCTCGTCGGCGGCGTTTTTCCTGGTGGCGGCCAGCGTGATTCCGGGTTCCGACCTCACGCTCGAAGCGGTCGGCATGAATCCGCGCCGTACCGGCCTGTTGCAGGCGCTGCGGATGATGGGCGCCGATATCGTCGAAACCAACGCGCGCAATCAGGGCGGCGAAGCGGTGGCCGATCTGCGCGTGCGGGCGACGCAACTGCGCGGCATCGACGTGCCGGAAGACATCGTGCCCGACATGATCGATGAATTTCCGGCGCTGTTCGTGGCCGCCGCCTGCGCCACCGGCAGCACCCGGGTCAGCGGCGCGGCCGAGCTGCGGGTGAAGGAATCCGACCGCCTCGCCACGATGTCCTCGGCGCTGCGGGCGCTGGACATCCGCGTCGATGAGTTCGACGATGGCGCGACGATCCACGGCGGCCGGTTCGTCGTCGACTCCGCCAAGCCGGTGGTGATCGACAGCCACGGCGACCATCGCATCGCGATGGCGTCGGCGATCGCCGGTCAGCGCTGTGAAGGCGAGTTCACGATCGGCGACATCGCCAATGTCGCCACCTCGTTTCCGGGGTTCGATACATTGGCGCAGCGCGTCGGTTTCGCGCTGCGGGACGCGGCCGCGTTGGCGTGAAACCCTGATTCGCCGTTCGATCCAATGACGCTCACTGTCGGAGAAACATCGGGATGTCCGCATCGCGCCTTGTGCATGGAGTCATGGCGGCACTGTTGTCCGTCGGCGGGATGGCGTCGGGCATGAGCGGCGATGAGCGCGTGATCGCGACCTACCCGCATATCGCCGGCCCGGAGCGATCCGCCGCGATCCGCGCCGGTTACGTGCGCATCAAGCCGGGCATGTCGTCGGCGGATGTGCGCGACATTCTGGGTGAGCCCGATGAGATTCGCCCGCTGTATGCGCCGATGGCGAAACACCCGAAGGCGATCGGGCAAACCTGCTGGTACGTCCTGCGGCGGTTGGCCGAACACGGCAGCCAGAGCGAACGGCAGGAGTCCGCCGTTCGTGTCAGCTTCGACCTCCATGGCGTTGTCACCGGTGTCGATGCATGGGGACTCGAATAACGCGTCGTCCGTTCAGCGCCCTTCGAGCGTGAACGCGATCGGTACTTCCACCGCTGCAGCCACCGCACGACCGTCCTGCTGCGCCGGGCGGAAGCGCCAGCGTTTCGCGGCCTGTACGGCGGC
Organism: Lysobacteraceae bacterium; assembly: GCA_049296025.1. GTDB lineage: Bacteria > Pseudomonadota > Gammaproteobacteria > Xanthomonadales > Xanthomonadaceae > Lysobacter_I. The sequence goes on from JBAQRU010000153.1 coordinate 16,303, forward strand.
ACGATCCAGCGAGCGCGAACCGCTGCGGCTGACGACGGCCACGGCGGTCGGTTCGCCGTCCGCGCCGACTTCGATCCGCACCACGACCGTGCCGGTTTCGCCATTGCGCTGCGCGTCGGCGGGATATTTCATCGCCGGTTTGGAGATCGGGACCGGTACGCTGCCCGGGGCCAGAGTCGGCGCGGGTCGATCGGTTGGCGATGAGGTATCGGCGACCGTTGGCTGCACGGGTGTTTCGACCGGGCGGGGCGCCGCGATCGGAGGCGGTGGCGGCGGGTTGCGCATGGCTTCCTCGGCCGCTTCGGACATGCCGCTGGCGCTATGCTCGCCGCCGGCCATCGGTGCGGGCAGGGGCTCGAACACCTGCCCGTCGGCGCCACCGGTCTTGCTTTCGGGACGATAGAAATCGCCGTCGTTGCGCATGTCCAGCCACAGCAGCAGGAACAGCAGGAAACCGGCTCCGAAACCGCCGGCCACCACCCACCAGACCCGGCGGGATAAACCGAAGCGTGGCTTCGATAGCGCGTCACGCGATGGCGATCCCTGCGGTGGCTTGGGCTGGACTGTCGACATGCGGGCCATGATGGACGCGGAGGAGGCCCGATTGTGGCATGGCTGGTGCAGCCGGATTCCATCCATCCCTGCGTCATCGGTGCGGATTGGGCGGTAATTCAGGCGATAATTCGCGTCCCGTCACGCTTCGCGATCCGTCCCCCATGCTCGATCCCGCCCTGCTGCGCACCCAACCCGCCGACCTGGCCGCCCGCCTCAAGGAGACCCGCGGTTACGACCTGAACGTCGCCGATCTGCTGCTGCTCGAAACCGAGCGCAAGCAGCTCCAGGTGCGCACGCAAGAACTTCAGAACCTGCGCAACACCAAGAGCAAACAGATCGGCATGCTCAAGGCCAAGGGCGAGGACGTGTCGGCGGTGATGGCCGAGGTGGCGGCGTTCGGCGAAGAGTTGAAGCAGTGCGAGAGCGATCTGGCCGACCGGCTGGCGAAGATCGACGCCATCGCTGCGGGCCTCCCGAATCTGCCGCACGAATCGGTGCCCGCAGGCAAAGATGAACACGACAATGTCGAACAGCACCGCTGGGGCACGCCGCGCGCGTTCGATTTTGAGGTCAAGGATCACGTCGCCCTTGGCGAGCGCCACGGTTGGCTGGATGGCGAGACTGCCGCCAAGCTCAGCGGCGCGCGTTTCACCGTGTTACGCGGGCAGTTGGCGCGCCTGCATCGTGCGCTGGCGCAGTTCATGCTGGATCTGCATACCGGCGAGCATGGCTACGAAGAGACGAATGTGCCGCTGCTGGTCAACGCTGATTCGATGCGGGGGACGGGGCAGTTGCCGAAGTTCGAGGAAGATTTGTTTGCTACTTACGAACGCTTCAATTCGGAAAGCGGCAAACGATTGCTGGGTGAACCAGACGTTGCAGTTGAGCTTTTTGAGACAGTGATTGCATACGACAAGACCTATCAGATTGATCGCGAACTTGCTAAAGAGAAAATCCCTAGCGTTCAAGAGTCACTTTCCAGATATCAAGACCATCTTCTCGGCTACTACCTCATCCCCACCAGCGAAGTTCCCCTCACCAATATCGTCCGCGACGAAATCGTCGACGCAGAAAAACTGCCTTTGCGCATGACCGCGCATTCGATGTGCTTCCGCGCCGAAGCGGGCAGCGCCGGGCGCGATACGCGCGGCATGATCCGCCAGCACCAGTTCGAGAAGGTCGAACTGGTGACCATCGCCAAGCCCGACGAGAGCGATGCCGAGCACGAGCGCATGACCCGCTGCGCTGAAACCGTGCTGGAAAAACTCGGCCTGCCGTACCGCAAGGTGCTGCTGTGCAGCGGCGACATGGGTTTCTCGGCGCGCAAGACTTACGACTTGGAAGTCTGGTTGCCATCGCAGGATACCTATCGCGAAATTTCCTCCTGCTCGAACTGCGGTGATTTCCAGGCGCGGCGGATGCAGGCGCGCTGGCGCAATCCCGCCACCGGCAAACCGGAGCTGGTGCACACGCTCAACGGCTCCGGCGTCGCCGTCGGCCGCGCATTGATCGCGGTGATGGAGAACTACCAGAACGCTGATGGTTCGATCACCGTGCCCGATGCGCTGCGCGGCTACATGGGCGGTGCGGAGCGCATTGCCTGAGGCGATTGATGGATCTCCCTGTAGGAGCGGCGC
>JBAQRU010000154.1:0-8913 GCA_049296025.1 Lysobacteraceae bacterium
GCTAAGGACCGCCCCTGCAATTGTGCTGCTCAAGAACAAGCCGGTGGCGACTGACTTGTAGCGCGCCGTCGTGGGACCGACGTTCTGTCTCAGCCACCGTTGGTTTGCAATAGCGGGACTGCATGGCGTAGTGATGATGGTTCCTGTGACGGTATTGTTCAGACAATTGCCGGTGACGACATTCTTGATCAGGAAGCCGGAACCGGTATTGACCTGAGCCCATATCTGTAGACCGGAAGTGCCGCATACCTGAGTGATGGCGACGCCTGTGATGGTATTGACCGCCAAGCAGTCACCGGTCCCTGTGTTCTTGAGCGGAGCCACCTGCGCCGACGCGGCCGGCGCATAGGCAGCGAGCCCGCCCGCGAGCAGAAGCAGAATGGACGACATGCCTAGTCTCATTGATGCGTTCATATATCAACACTCCTTATTGATTGAAGAACCTAAGAAAACGGGGTTGGTGCAACATCCTTTCTGCGATTTCCATTCCGACAATGTGCGGCGGTTCCCTTGGTGGCGCCATAGCGCCGAACCGAGAGAACTCAGATCATGGCACAGCGAGTTGAGCACAATCCAATTGAAGCGGCGATGGCCGCGCTAGTGTCACACGGCCTGGGTGGGCTTAATTGTGGGTGTCCCGGATTGATAAGTTGTGGGTGTCCCGGTTTCCCCTCCCGGCTCAGGGTGTCCCGGTTTAAACAATTGTGGGTGTCCCGGATCCACACGGCCCGGGTGGCTTTAATTGTGGGTGTCCGGTCTTGGTCTTGGTGGTGGGGGCGGTCTCACTGAGTGAAGGTGCTTGCGGCAGAGTGTGACGCCCGGAGTGGGGGGTGCTTCGTGGGTGTGCTTTTTTGGATTTAGCTGATGATTTGAACGAAGGGCACTGCGGTGGCAGTGCTTTTTTGTTGCAGGCGGAGGGGGAAAATAATTGTGGGTGACCCGGTCTGTTCCGGTCTGTTCTCATTAGGCTTCGTTAGGGTCAAGTAAGCGCGATAGCAAGTTTGCTATCAGCTTTATGATTCTATTTTCAAGTGCTCTAACTGTTGCGCCGGTGTACCAGCTGTACACACCCCAAGCGACAGCAATCAGAGCCGACACTGGAAAGATTGTTTTTATCAGCACGGATGCATTTGCCTGGGGCGTCAAAAGGCTAGCGCCTGCGAGTGAACCAAATAGAAGAATCAGGATTGGAAGCAAGATTGCAACCCTAGTGAATGCCGTTGCTATTTGTTGATGCCTTTTCATGCGGAGATTGTGCTGACGTTCACTAAAGTCACTTAGCCGCTCAAGTTTCCTGTTGAGTTCTTCATACTGTGACTCTGCCGAAAAAGCACGATCTAATGCATCGTTTTCACGTTGCTGGAGAGAATGCACCTCATTAGCTGCTTCGCTCAATTGTGCCGCAATCTGTTGTGAATAAGTCGACTGCTGTTCCGCAACAATGGCAGTCCTCGCATTTGATAGGATACTTTTGATGCTTGATGCAGTAAGCGCTTGCTCGTCACCGAGAGTCAGCTCCATTAGCTCATTTCGCGCAGAGGGCGATAGCCTGAGGATTTCGTGATCATGTGTACTAATCTGCCCAGCGGCGAGGAGGCGATCCATTTCTAGGACGTACTTCTTGAACAAATCTGTTGACGGCTCAAGCGCGGCGTAACTCAATGCCATGGTTTCATATAATGGCAGGGATGGCGCCGCCACTGGAGACTTCAACCAAGCAATATTCGCCAGGCTGTAGGCGGTAACTGCAGGTGAGACCTCTCGTGACGAATTGTGATCTTTCCCAATTCGATAAGCGGCCCTGGCAAGGCTGGCGTTTAGTGTGACAAAGACTGCACCGGAATCCTCGAGCCGCACAGGTTGCCTACCTTTTCGAAGAACAAAGATGCTTCGAATCGAATTAATATCGTGCAAAACTGCAGCCTCACTTATATTCGGCTTTGAGTCAGTAATGCTATCTTCGAGTTGAATTTCATCAATCTGAAAGTCATGCAAATATTCCGGTGAATTCTTTACTTTAACTCCGTGCTTTCGAACTGCAGCGTCTATATTCTCCCGGGCCAAAATTAAGTCTGATAGTTTGGCATTACTGCGACGTATTTCTTCAAGCACCCTACTTGTTGCTCGAGAGTTATCTATATTATTAAAGGCATAGCCAATTATGTTCTGACACTCTTGCAAAGTGTGAACGAAAACCGCAACTGTTCCCTTGAGTTTTATTAGCAGGCCGATGAGTTCTTCTGCCGACCGCTTGCTGCCTTCATCCTGAAGTCCAAGTAGATTTAGTACTAGTGGCGTATCTATGTAGAAAGTCACGTCTTGGAATTTCTTCTCCAGTGACTCAAGGTCCGGGCAAAGTAATGCATTCGAATACATCAGTCCCTTCACAAGTACGATGAAGCTCTCGAAAGCTGGATCGGAGCGCTCCTTTGAATTTTTTATGAACTTGCTGACAATATACTGTTCTGATGACTTGCTTGGTGGCAGATCCGGTAGTGCGGTGTTGAACACATAAGTTCGTAGGCAATCTACCGTGAACTTGCCAAGGAAAGAGACTGCCGCCTTGTTTGCATCTTCCTTGGTCCAGATTAATTTGTGAGCTAGCGCTTCGACTACCAAGGCGTTAAGGACGGAATCTATGTGTGTCGTTGCAGCAGCGCGAGCGGTCGATAGAGAGCTTGTTGGCAATGAGCTTGACACTGTGAATACTCCGTCGTTTATATGCAGATAGTTTTTCTTCTGCAAGCGACGAAGAGCCTGATGAACAACCTTCGTAGGTATCTGTAATCCGTATTTTTTTAGCAATCTATCAGCGATACGGGTATCGGAAATTATGTCATCTTTATGCAGGTTAAGAACATCAAGGAGGAAGGGCGTTAAATAATCGACATAGGTCCTGTGCTGGGTGTCAATGTCCACCTTGAGCATTGCAAGGCTTGTCAGCGTTTGGGTATCGGTCACTATCAAGGTCCCGCTGATAAAGGATGGGGTGCGAGCTGTTAGGATCAAGAATTAAGCTCGCTTTGCGACGTAATTGGCGCGACGAATTACGCTTGTGTCGACAACAAGTAGTTGCCCAGATCGCTCGCCATTCCAATGCTCAGTCTCTAGAGCATTCGGGCATGAGCGCGAACCCCCATGCGTCAGCTAGCTCATGTGCATATATCGCTGATCACTGCGTCAACTTTCAAGCTGAGCCATACGCTCACCCCGAGCGATCAATAGACATCGTCGTTTTCCCCTGTCGTCCTGTCCATGCGTAAAAACGTGTGACTTGCAAAACGCGACTGTCCATCGAATCTGCCACTCGCGTTTCCCAGTGTCAACAGCTGTCATCCATCTTTCTGCAGTTTGTGCACGGCAACATCACGCTCGAATAGCGCCCACAAAAAAGCGCCAGTCACCCAGCGCTTTTTCAAAAGATTCCATCAATCAAAAACTCCATGCGCCAAGGCGCACGCTATGGCAACTCACCCAACTCAAACCTCCCCCGTCCACTCGCAGCAGTAATCAACCCCAACACCCGAGTAGCCTCCCCATCCACCATCCCCCACGCAAATCGCCAAGTCCAATTGTGGTCCCCCACAGTCCCCGGCGTATTCATCCGATGCTCAAGCCCCAACCCGAGCACGTCCTGCAACTGGCACACAGCCATATTGGCCACCGAGTTGTAGCAAGCCCGAATCATCGCCCAGTGCACATCGTTCTGATGTGCCGGTAAATAGCTGCCGGCGTAGGCGCGTTCGTGTTCGGTGGCTGTGTCCCACCAGCCGCGGACGGTGTGGTTGTCATGGGTGCCGGTGTAGGCGACGAAGTTGCGGCCCCAGTTGTGCGGCAGGAACAGGTCGGTGGCGTCGCCGCCGAAGCCGAACTGCAGGATCTTCATGCCGGGGAAGCCGCAGCTGTCGCGCAGTTCGATGACGTCGTCGGTGATCAGGCCGAGGTCTTCGGCGATGATCGGCAGCGGGCCGAGCACGCGTTCGATCGCTTCGAAGAGGGCTTTGCCGGGGCCGGGTTTCCATTCGCCTTCTTCGGCGGTGGGGCAGCTTGCGGGGATGTCGTAGTAACCGGCGAAGCCGCGGAAGTGGTCGATGCGGAACACGTCGGCCTGGCTCAGCGCGCGACGCAGGCGTGCGGTCCACCATGCGAAGTCTTCCTTCGCCATCAAGTCCCAGCGATACAGCGGATTGCCCCAACGTTGTCCGGTGGGCGCCATCGCATCCGGCGGGCAGCCGGCGACCGAGGTGGGCTGATGCGCGTCGTCGAGCATGTACAGATCGGGACGCGACCAGCAGTCGGCGCTGTGGTGGGCGATGAAGATCGGCAGGTCGCCCATGATCGCGACGCCGCAGCTGTTCGCGTATTGCTTCAGCGCGTGCGACTGGGTGTCGAAGCACCACTGCACGAACGACCAGAAACCGATTTCGTCCGCGTGCTGTTTACGCGCGGCAGTGAGTGCGGCGGCATCGCGCGTTCGCAGCGGCGCGGCCCACAGCCACCACGGCGCGCCGTGATGCGCGGTTTCCAGCGCCATGAACAGGGTGTAGTCGCCCAGCCAGTCGGTCTGCTGTGCGGCCCACTGTGCGAACGCGGCGTGTTCGCCTGCATCTTTTTTCGCGGCGAAACCAGCGTAGGCGCTGCGCAACTGCGTCTGGCGCCAGCCGATGATGTGGCCGAAGTCGACCCGAAGCGCGTCGAAGCCGCCTTCGGGCAGCGTCGGCGCGTGCAGCCAGCTGGCGGCGATCAGCGGTTCCAGCGCCACCATCAGCGGGCTGCCGGCGAACGCCGACACGCTCTGGTACGGCGAATTGCCGGGGCCGATGGGATTGGTCGGCAGCCACTGCCACACGCGCTGTCCGGTCGATTGCAGCCAGTCGACGAAACGATACGCGTCGGGGCCGAAATCGCCGATGCCGTGCGGCCCGGGCAGCGAGGTCACGTGCAGCAGGATGCCCGCCGTGCGTTGATCGAGATCGATCATGAAAAAGTCTCCTGGAGATTCGGGTCGCGACGCAGCAACAGCAGCGTGCGGGACGGCACTTCGGTCGTGCCTTCGGTGCCGTCAGTGTCGTGTGCGGGCGTGTGCGATGCGATGCCGCTGCTGTCCACCGCCAGCCGCCATGGGCCGTTGGGCAGATGGAAGCGCGCGGGCTGCGCACCGGGATTGAAGACGATGCACCAGCGCGGCGGTGAGGCGGCGTGGTCGGCGAGCTGGCAGGCGAAGGCGTGCGCGTGCGGGTCGTGCCAGTCGTCGACCTGCATCGCTTCGCCATCGGGCCGCAGCCAGTGCAGCACGGGTTCGTGCGCGTCGGGCGCGGCCGCGAACCAGCGCGGATGCCGCAGCAGCGGGTCGTCGCGACGCAGCGCGAGGATCGATGCGACGAAATCGATATCGCCGTCGCCGGCCGTGCACCAGTCCAGCCAGCCGGTGGCGTTGTCCTGGCAATAGGCGTTGTTGTTGCCGCGCTGGCTGTTGCCGAACTCGTCGCCCGCGCAGAGCATCGGCGTGCCCTGCGCGAGCAGGGCGGTGGCGAGCAGGGCGCGGCGCACGCGGCGGCGGGTGTCGATCCCCAGCGGATGATCGCTGGGGCCTTCGATACCGAAATTCGCGCAGACTTCGTGCGAATGCCCGTCGCGGTTGTGCTCGCCGTTCGCGAGATTGTGCTTCTCGCGATAGGTCACGACATCGGCCAGCGTGCGGCCGTCGTGCGCAGCGATGAAATTGACGCTGGCGCCGGGCAGGCGATGGCCGTGATGGAACAGGTCGCTGGATGCCGTGAAGCGGCGCGCGAATTCGCTGCGCCCGGTCGCGGCGCCGTGATGCGCATCCTGACCGAGCCAGTAGCTGCGCACGGCGTCGCGGAAACGGTCGTTCCATTCGAGAAAACGGCCGGGCATGCGCCCGAGCTGATAACCGTCGTGGCCGAGATCCCAGGGTTCGGCGATCAGGTGCACCTGCGACAGCGTCGGGTCCTGGCGCAGCGCGACCCAGAACGGCGCCGATGGATCGAAACCCTGCCGCGTGCGCCCGAGCGCTGGCGCCAGATCGAAGCGGAAGCCGTCCACGCCCATCACGTCGACCCAGTAGCGCAGCGCATCCAGTACGAACTGGGTCACGCGCGGATGGATCAGGCGCAGGGTGTTGCCGCAGCCGCTGGCGTTTTCGTAGCGGCTGCGGTCGTCGGGCACCAGCCGATACCAGCTCGGGTTGTCGAGGCCCTTGAAGCTGATCGTCGGCCCGTATTCGTCGCCCTCGGCGCTGTGGTTGAAGACCACGTCGAGCACCACTTCGAAACCTTCGGCCTGCAGCGCTGCGACCATCGCGCGGAATTCTTCGATCACCGCGCCGACGCGGTCGTCGCCGCTGCGCCGCGCTGCCGAATGACGTGCATCCGGGCAGAAGAAACCGATGGTGTTGTAGCCCCAGTAATTGCCGAGGCCGCGGTCGTCGAGATGCTGTTCGTCGATCGCGGTATGCACCGGCAGCAGCGACAGTGTGGTCACGCCGAGGCGCTTGAGATGCGCGATCGCGGCCGGATGCGCCAGCCCGGCGTAGGTGCCGCGCAGCGCATCGGGAATGCCCGGCAGCGCCATCGTGAAGCCTTTGACGTGCAGTTCGTACAGCACCACGTCCGATAGCGGCCGACGCGGATGTTGCGCCGTGCGCGATGTGGACGCGGGCGGTGCGGTCACGCGCGATTTCAATGCGAACGCAGCGTTGTCGCGGGTGTCGAGCACGCGCGCGCCTTCGGGGTGGCCGTGGACGTAGGCGAAGTGCTCCGGGCGCCATTCGAAGCGACCGACGACCTCGCGCGCATACGGGTCCAGCAACAGTTTGTGCGGATTGAAGCGATAGCCGGATTCCGGCCGGTAGCTGCCGTGCGCGCGATAGCCGTAGATCAGGCCCGGCTGTGCGCCGGGCAATACGCCGGAAAACACGCCGTCTTCGCTGGGCTGCAGCGCGTAGCGTTTCAGTTCCTGCGTGCCGGTGCTGTCGAAGATACACAGTTCGATCTGTTTGGCGCGCTGGGAGAACACCGCGAACTGGATGCCGCCATCGACGACATGCGCGCCAAGTGGTGCGGCGCGGCCGGGCAGCAGGGAGTCGGGCAGTACGTCAGTCATGACGTTTGGCTTCGACGTTTGCGAAAAATTTCATATCGCGAAGCAAGCTCAAAATTGCACCCTCTCCACGTGCATCGCACGGGGAGAAGGAAAGTCTCATTGGCGTCATCCCCGCGAACGCGGGAATGCTTTTCAACAGCCGAAGGCTGGTCATCCAGTGTCTTCGAATGCATGAAGTCAACGTCACTGGGTTCCCGCGTACGCGGGAACGACGGTTTGCTTAGTGCCATGTTCATGCCGGCACCAGCACCAATGTCGCCAGCGGTGGCAGCATCAGCGACAGCGAGCGGGCGCAGCCGTGGGCGGGCACTGCGTCCGCGTGCAGCGTGCGCATGCCGTTGCCGAGGTCGGCGCCGCCGTAGTGGCGCGAGTCGGTATTGATGGCTTCGCGCCACTGCGCGGCGCCGTCGTCGGGGACGCCCAGTCGGTAGCCCTCTCGCGGCACCGGGGTGAGATTGCAGACCACCAGCGCGGTGCCGCCGTGGCCGTCGCGGCGAATCCAGGCGAACACCGACTGCTCGCGGTCGTCGCCGCTGATCCACGCGAAGCCGGCGCTGTCGCAGTCCAGCCGATGCAGCGCGGGCGTGGCGCGATACAAGGCATTGAGATCGCGCACCAGATTGCGCATGCCGGCATGATTGGCATGGTCGAGCAGATGCCACGGCAAGGCTTCGTCGTGGCGCCATTCGTCGCGCTGCGCGAATTCCTGGCCCATGAACAGCAGCTTCTTGCCCGGATGCGCCCACATGAAACCCAGATACGCGCGCAGGTTCGCGAACTGCTGCCATTCGTCGCCGGGCATCTTGCTCAGCAGCGAACCCTTGCCGTGCACCACTTCATCGTGCGACAGCGGCAGTACGAAGTTTTCGCTGAACGCGTAGACCAGGCTGAAAGTCATGGTGTCGTGATGCCAGCGCCGATGCACGGAGTCTTCGTGCATGTAGCGCAGCGTGTCGTTCATCCAGCCCATGTTCCATTTGTAGTGGAAGCCCAGGCCGCCGACATCGGTTGGCGCGGAAACCCCGGGGAAACTGGTGGATTCCTCGGCCAGCGTGATCGCGCCGGGCACGTCGCCGCCGACGCGCGCGTTGATCGTCTGCATCAGCGAAATCGCTTCGAGATTCTCGCGTCCGCCGAATGCGTTCGGCACCCATTCGCCCGCGTTGCGTGAGTAGTCTCGGTACAGCATCGACGCGACCGCGTCCACGCGCAGGCCGTCGATGCCGAACTGTTCCAGCCAGTGCAGCGCGCTGCCGGCGAGGAACGCGCGCACTTCGGTGCGGCCGAAGTTGTAGATCAGCGTGCCCCAGTCGCGGTGCTCGCCTTCGCGCGGATCGGCGTATTCGTACAGTGCGGTGCCGTCGAACTGCGCGAGGCCGTGCGCGTCCTTCGGAAAATGCGCGGGCACCCAGTCGATCAGCACGCCGATGCCGTGCGCGTGACAGGCGTCGACGAAGCGCGCGAAGCCTTCCGGCGCACCGAAGCGCGCGGTCGGCGCGAACATGCCCAGCGTCTGGTAACCCCACGAACCATCGAACGGATGCTCCGACACCGGCAACAGTTCGATATGGGTGAAGCCCAGATCGGCCGCGTACGCCGGCAGTTGTGCGGCGAGCGCGTCCCAATTGAGGAACGTGTTGTCGTCGTTGCGGCGCCACGAGCCCGGATGCACTTCGTAGATGCTGATCGGCGCATGGCGCTCGTTGGCGGCGGCGCGATCCGGCGGCAGCGCGCGCATCGGCATCGGCGCGGCGACTTTGCTGGCGGTGCTGGGGCGCATTTCGGAAG
>JBAQRU010000155.1:0-21791 GCA_049296025.1 Lysobacteraceae bacterium
CGCTGTTGGCCGTCTTCAGCAGAACAGCATCAGCCCAATGAAAAGCAGTAACAACGCGAGGCGCATCGCGACATCCAACCCAGTCCGCTGCCTCTTCTTTTGCCGTACCACGCACTAGGCCGCTGCATGGTTGGGTGCCCAAACATTCGCTTGATGCAGCCATGCCGAGAACGGCATCGCAGGTAGACGCTTACCTGCTTCCTGCAACCGGCGCAGGTAGATCTCTTCGCGATAGATTTCAATATGTTGCGGTGCGCCGATATCGATCTTCAGTTGCCGCATGTGGAACGACGCGGTACCCAAATATGTCGGGTTGAAGCGAACGCCAACCTGGATGTCGTCGATCCAGAATACGTCCCGGCTCAATAGGGTCAGCAAGCAGAACCGTTCTCCGCCGGGGAGGATCGCGGGGCGCATACAGCTTTCACCGAAGCGCAGAGATGCACCTGCCGGCATCAACACGCCCAGAATGACGTGGTAGCGCAGCCGGTCGTAAACGGTCACGCAGATATCGTCGCCGATGTAGATCGTCTCGCCGGTACGGCGGGTCAGGGTGAGCATGACGCACGCCCCGATGCGGCAGAGCAATCGGCCACGGCTTGCGCCCGGCGCAGTGCGGTGGGGCGCCACCTTCGTTGGGCATGTGCACGAATTGGAACCATCATTTTCAGCATCCTTTGCGGCCGGGCCGCGTCTGCGTTGGCATGCAATGACTCATCCAGCGGGTCGCGGCGAAGCAATCGCTTACGCGCTTGCTTCGCCGCCGCATCCGTCCATGACCTCGTCAACAGGTTGGTTTTTCAACAACCCGCTGAAGCCCGCCGTTCTCTTGCGGGCATGCATTTATGTAGAGTCAGCGCATAAAATACATCAAACGTTAGTTTTAATACATCGCAACGACTTTACATGTCAAGAGAACCAACGTTTAATCTTCACGCACTCCTTCCGCCCAGCCGGGACCGCCAATGGACCCTTACACCCAAGCCTTTGCCGACGCCATCAAAACAGCAGGTATGCGCAACGACTACATCGCCCTGAAAACCGGCGTCTCCAGCAATCAAGTGTCCCAATGGCGCCGGGGCCGCCGGCCGATTCCTGCCCAATACGCGCCGAATCTGGGGGCGCTGTTGGCTGTGGCGCCGGAGCGCATCAGCGTGGCGTATGCGCGACTGGTGGAAGCGGGTGTGATGGCGGAAGCGCGCGAAATGCCGGCCCCGAAAGCGCATGTCCGTATTGCGCGACTCCCCGATTTCGGTCGCCCGGATGCACTGGACGACTGCGTTCTGCCGGAGTTCGTCGCCCGCCGCAAATTGGGCGCGACCCCCATCGAAGATGCCCGCTGGACCCTGCAACCCTCACATGCCCTTGCCCCGCAGATCGAGCGGGATGCTCTGGTGCTGGTGGATGCGCGTGCCACCAGCCAGGCGGATGTCGTGGACGGCGCCATTTACGCATTCACCCTGTGGGGCAGGCCGGATATCCGCCGCATTCTGGTCCGGCGCGACCATTGGCTGCTGGTCGGACACTCCAGCGACACCGAGCGTACCGAGGTCTACGAGGCCGACCTGCCGAATCTGCGACTGTTCGGGCTGGTGGTGGGCTGGCTGTAACTTAATTTCTTTTTGTTTCACTATTTGAATTAATTTGCTTTACGCTCGGATAGAAAGCGTGAATCAGCGACATTCCACGGAAAATTAGAAAAAAGGATATGAGCGTACGCATGAGAAGCGAAGACTGGAGAAATATTGTCAAGGGTTTGGCGCTCAGTTCGGCATACTGTGCAGCATATTGGATGCTGTGGAATGCGTCGTTCGACCAGTGGTTCTTGCCTGCCGGCCTTCGTGTAGCAACCTGCATGTTTATGCCTTATAGGCTTTGGCCGCACCTTTTCATCGGTGATGCAGCGGCACTGTTACTGATGCGCGTGCCGAAAGCAGAGCAATACAGTGCGACATGGGCATACCTGAGTCCGTTCTTATTGATGCCGAGCATTTCAGCTGTAGTCGCATTGATGCGAAGACGCTTCAATAGTATCCATAGTCAAGCCACATGGTTGCCACTCAATGCCCTGTTGATCTCTGCATTCGGGGCAATCGTCAATTTGGCTGTGAATCACTTTCTGTCTGGCCCTGCATTAACCACTGGAATTTTTGAAAGATTTCTGACGGTTTCATTGGGTTACTACCTGGGCATCCTGATTCTTATATTGCCCTGCATGCTTTGTCTTTTAAGAGGCCAGCAATTTTTTTCGCCCAGAAGTCTATTTCGAGATTCGATAATTGCCGGCGCGGGCATGGCCATCGCATTCTCTATTATTGTTTCCTCTGAAAGCATCGCGTCCCCGCTTCGACAAGCGATGTTGATGCTGATGATCCTGCCTGCGGCAGGACTCACTTTTCTCCATGGGTGGCGTGGGGCGGCCATTGGCATCATCATGGTTAATTTGGCTATCGCTCAAACCTTGCCGTACACCGGCCGTCCGGGCACATATGACGCGACCGTTTTTCTTGCTCAATTGGCGCTGGTGCTTGTGGCGACTGTCCTGCTGGCATTGGGAAGCAAGATCGAACAAGCGCATCAATTGAGTCTTGCAGAAAAGCATGCGCTCGACTTGGCACGTTCCAGCTTTCTTTCGAGCGAACGCAATCTTCGCGAAAAAGTGCTGTATATGGCGCAGATGCAAGTCCGCATGGACGAACAGAGGAAAAGTCTCGTCGAAACTTTGAAGGCAAACGAACAGTACAGTGCGGCGATGCTACTCAACAATAAAGCAGTCGAGCACATGCAATCGTTCGAGGGCCAAGCTGCCGCGTTATACCCGATCCACATTGAGGAGCGCGGACTTTACGCTGTGATTTACCCGGAAAGCTTCACCGATATATGGGCAGGAGATGCTGAAGTGAATTACGCCTTGATGCGGGGTCAGCCTAGAACGCTGACGGTAGATCTACAGCTGACTGCCTATCGCTGTATCTGCAATGCCTTTGCTCTGCTTTCCGAATGCGCGCCTGATGCATATGCATTGAAACTGCGAGTCTGGCGGCGGCGTAACCGACGCGGTATCAGCATAAAAATGACGGCAATGCCCACCCAGCCACACCACGTCAGTCGAGCCAGCGCGCTGGCCGAAAGCGATCTGGAGCGCCGGGTCAAAGCGTATGGCGGTGCCATGCGACGCAGACCAGTACACAGCGTACGTATCCTGCTATGGGAAGCAGCGGACACAGACGTTCGGCCGCAAGACAGCGTCGTCAACGCAGGACAGCCCGCTCCCTGATCTTTGCGGGCGCTTCGACGGTAGCACTGGCGGTTGGCGTTTCGCCTCAATGGGTGTCTTGAATCGGAATCGGGCCCCTCGCAGGCCGTTTCGGGATTCGGCTTGCCGGCGCACGCTGGAAACACGGCCATAGAGGCTTTCTTCCCTGCCGCTGCCGGTTTGAGCGCCATTGGTGATGCTCTTTTCGCCACTGTTGCCGCTTCAAGGGCCATTGATGGCGCTTTTTCGCCAGCGATGCCGCTTTGAGCGCCGACGATGGCGCTTTTTTCGCCATTCATGCCGCTTTGACCGGCAGCGTTGCCCCTTTTTGGGGCAACCGAGACGCTTCTCGGGCCAACGGTGCCGCTTTTGGGGCCGCTGATGGCGGTTTGATCGGCATGGCCGGGGCGTATGGCCCCGGCGGCATGCCTTGGCCGATTGGTAGACCGACCTGCTGCGCGCCGCGCCAGGACGCATGGCCCTGACGCGGCGGTATGTCCCGAGCCTCAGCCGGCAGCTGGCGTTTCGGGCTTGGCGCTGCTTTTCGCGAACCGGGCAGACAGCGCCTTGCGCAGCCCTTCCAGCCCTTGGTTGCGGTGTGATGTCCTCGACTAATTCGCGGCTTCGATCGCGAAACGGCTGAACGCCACGCCGAGCGACCAGCCTTTGCCCTTGCCCGACAGCGCCAGCGACACCTTGCCGTTGGTCATCGCTTGCGCGGATGCACTGTTTTCGGCGGAGGCATGCGCCTCGGCGGTGGCGTAGCTGCCGAGCACGTCGCGGATATCGTCGACATTGGCGAACTGGCCGAAGCCGTTGCGGATCTTGTATTTGCCGAAGGTGAGACCGCCGCCTTTGGTCTCGATCTTCACCGACATGTGCTGGCCGTTGCTGCAGTTCACGGTGCCGGTGCCGGACGCGGTCTTGTAGAACGCGGACCAGCCGGACAGGCTGTAGGTCATCTTGCAGGTGATGTCGCCGGCCATTGCCGACGGGGCTGCTGCCAGCGCGAGGCACAGCGCCAGGATGCGGATCGAATGGGTTTGCACAGTCTTTCGCATGGGAAATCTCCTCGGGGGATGGGATCGCCGCCCGACGGCCAAGCCTTGCCGCGCGCGTCGAACATCACCGCGAGCATGCATCTCTGCGGATGAATGCCGCAACAAGCCGTTAGAATCGTTGCAACTTGCATCAGGACACACGATGGACACGCCCGCAGAACGCACCGACGAGACCGCCACGCCACGCCTGACGCCCACCGAAGCGCGCATCCTCGGCAGCCTGATCGAAAAAGCCGCGACCACGCCGGACGTCTATCCGCTCACGCTCAACAACGTCGTCCTCGCCTGCAACCAGAAGACCGCGCGCGAGCCGACGATGAATCTCAACATCGGCGATGTCGGCCATGCGCTGCGCCAGATGGAAGTGCGCGGCCTGGTCAAATCCGAGTACGGCGCCCGCAGCGAACGCTACCTGCATCGCATGGACAAGGTGCTGGACCTCACTCCCGCGCAGACCTGCCTGCTCTCGCTGCTGATGCTGCGCGGGCCGCAGACGTTGAACGAACTGCTCACCCGCAGCGAACGCCAGCACCGTTTCGCCGATATCGACGATGTGCGCCACACCCTGGAACGCCTGGCCGAACGCGAAGCACCGATGGTCCGCCGGCTGCCGCGCGGCGGCGGCCAGCGCGAAGACCGCTATGCGCAGCTGCTGTGCGGCGAGCCGGTGATGCCCGAGCGCAGCGCCGAGAGTTCATCGTCGCGCGCACACGACAGCGAAGCGATGGATGCGCTGCTGGCGCGGATCGATGCGCTGGAGGCGCGGGTGGCTGTGCTCGAAGCGAACGCAGGCACAACTGCGGACTGACATTCCAATATCGTGCCGGCACCGCGAACGGCACCGGCACGTCGCGTTACGACTTCCCGAACACCAGCGCCCCGGCTTCGGCATCCACGCGGATGAGATCGCCGTTGCCGTAATCGCCGCCGAGGATCTTCTGCGCCAGCGGATTTTCGAGCTGGTGCTGGATCGCGCGTTTCAGCGGCCGCGCGCCGTAGACCGGATCGAAGCCGATGTTGCCGAGCAGATCGAACGCTTTCTCCGACAGCTCGATGCGGATACCGCGCTCGGCCAGGCGCTTTTCGAGCCCGCGCATCTGGATCTTGGCGATCTCGCGGATCTGCGCTTTGTCCAGCGGGTGGAACACCACGATATCGTCGAGCCGGTTGATGAACTCCGGGCGGAAATGCGCCTGCACCACGCCCATCACCGCCGCCTTCATCTTGGTGTAGCTCTCGGCAGAGTCGTCATCCGACATTTCCTGGATCATCTGCGAGCCGAGATTCGAGGTCATCACGATCACGGTGTTGCGGAAATCCACGGTGCGGCCCTGGCCGTCGGTGAGACGGCCGTCGTCGAGCACCTGCAGCAGGATGTTGAACACATCCGGGTGCGCCTTCTCGACTTCATCGAGCAGGATCACGCTGTAAGGCCGGCGACGCACGGCTTCGGTGAGATAACCGCCTTCTTCGTAGCCGACATAGCCCGGAGGCGCGCCGACCAGACGGCTCACCGCATGCTTCTCCATGAATTCGCTCATGTCGATGCGCACCATCGCGTCGGTGGAGTCGAACAGGAAATCGGCCAGCGCCTTGCACAACTCGGTCTTGCCGACGCCGGTCGGGCCCAGAAACAGGAACGAGCCGCTGGGACGATCCGGATCGCTGAGGCCGGCGCGCGTACGACGCACCGCATCGGAGACGACCTTGATCGCTTCGGCCTGCCCGACCACGCGCGCGCCGATCATCTGCTCCATCTTCAGCAGTTTGTCGCGCTCGCCTTCCAGCATCTTGCTGACCGGGATGCCGGTCCAGCGCGACACCACTTCGGCGATTTCTTCTTCGGTGACCTTGTCCTGCAGCAGCGTGAAGCCCTGGGTTTCGGCTTCCTGCGCGGCTTTCAGCTGCTTGTCGAGTTCCGGCATGCGGCCGTACTGGATTTCGCTCATCTTCGCGTAATCCTGGCGGCGCTGCGCGGATTCGAGTTCGAGCTTCGCGGCCTCGATCTGTTCCTTGAGCTTGGTCGTGCCCTGCACCACCGCTTTCTCGGCTTTCCAGATTTCCTCCAGATCGTTGAACGCACGTTCCAGCGTGGCGATCTCCGCGTCCAGATCCGCCAGCCGCTGCTTCGACGCGTCGTCCTTTTCTTTCTTCAACGCCTCGCGCTGGATCTTGAGCTGGATCAGCCGGCGCTCCTTGCGATCGAGTTCCTCGGGCTTGCTGTCGATCTCCATGCGGATCCGCGACGCGGCTTCGTCCATCAGATCGATGGCCTTGTCGGGCAACTGCCGGTCCGCGATGTAGCGATGCGACAGCGTCGCCGCAGCGACGATCGCCGGGTCGGTGATCTCGACGCCGTGGTGCACCGCGTAGCGTTCTTTCAGTCCGCGCAGGATCGCGATGGTGTCTTCGACGCTGGGCTCGCCGACGAACACTTTCTGGAAACGACGTTCCAGCGCGGCGTCCTTCTCGACGTATTTGCGGTATTCGTCCAGCGTGGTCGCACCGATGCAGTGCAACTCGCCGCGCGCCAGCGCAGGCTTCAGCATATTGCCGGCGTCCATCGATCCTTCGGCCTTGCCCGCGCCGACCATGGTGTGCAGTTCATCAATGAACAGAATGATCTGGCCTTCATTCTTGGCAAGATCGTTCAACACCGCTTTCAAACGCTCTTCGAATTCGCCGCGGAATTTCGCGCCGGCGATCAATGCGCCCATATCCAGCGAGAGCACGCGCTTGCCGCGCAGGCCTTCCGGCACTTCGCCGTTGATGATGCGCTGCGCCAGACCTTCGACGATCGCGGTCTTGCCCACGCCGGGCTCGCCGATCAGCACCGGATTGTTCTTGGTCCGCCGCTGCAGCACCTGGATGGTGCGGCGGATTTCCTCGTCGCGCCCGATCACCGGGTCGAGCTTGCCGGACTCAGCGCGCGCGGTCAGATCGATGGTGTATTTCTCCAGCGCCTGGCGCTGTTCCTCGGCGTTCTCGCTCTGCACTTTCTCGCCGCCGCGCATCGCCTCGATCGCGGCTTCGAGCTTCTGTTTGTTCGCGCCCGCGGCTTTCAGCGCGCGGCCGGTGTCTCCGCTGTCGTCCAGCGCCGCCAGCACGAACAGTTCGCTGGCGATGAAGGCATCGCCGCGCTGCTGCGCGAGTTTGTCGGTGACGTTGAGCAGCCGCGCCAGATCGTTGCCGACGTTGACGCTGCCGGCCTGGCCGGAGACTTTGGGCAGTTTTTCAAGGCTTTCGCCCAAACGTTCGCGCAGCGCCGGCACGTTGACACCGGACTGCGCCAGCAGCGGACGCGTGCCGCCGCCCTGCTGGTCGAGCAGCGCGACCAGCAGATGCACCGGTTCGATGACATTGTGGTCGCGGCCCACGGCCAGCGACTGGGCGTCGGCGATGGCCTGCTGGAAACGCGAGGTGAGTTTGTCCATGCGCATGGTCTGGACTCCGCAAGAAAGGGCGGCGAGGCCGCGATGCTTACGGAGTGAGGGCTGAGCGCATGGATTCCAAGCCCGCCTGTCGGACGGATCGCGCCACGCGCATCACGGCGTCGTGAGCGTCTCCTTGGCTTCCTTGAACCTGGGATCGAGCTTCAGCGCGGCCTGCGGTTCCGCACGGCTTCGTCCTTGCGCCCCGCCTTCGCCAGAATCTGGCCGAGACGATGGCGCGCGTGCTTGGGTTCGGGGTCGCCGGTTTCGCGGCCGAGTTTCAGATAGGTGCGCAACGCCGCCTCGCCTTCGACCAGATATTGCCCGGACCCTGCGGCGAGACGGCCGATCTGGTACCACGGATTGGCTTTTCCCGGCTCGTCGATGGTCCACTGCTTCGCTCCGGATCGAAACCGCCGCAGATCAGTCGAACCACACCAGCGTCGCCATCCGCCCGGTGCGGGCATCGCGTCGATGCGAGAAGAAGCGCTGCGGCTCGGAGATCGTGCAGAGATCGCCGCCATGAACCCGGGGCACGCCGGCCTGCGCGAGACGCCTCCGCGCCAGGGCATACAGATCGACGCGCCAATGACCGGGACGGGTCGCGACAAACGCGGCGTTGGATGCCGGGTCGCGGTCGACAAAAGCACGCAACACCTCTTCGCCGATCTCATAGGCCTGCGGGCCGGCGGCTGGGCCCAGCCATGCAACGACGCGTTCGGGCGGCGTGCGCATCGTCGCCACGGTGGCTTCAAGCGCACCGGCGGCGAGTCCACGCCAACCGGCGTGCGCGGCGGCGACCTCGCGTCCGTCCTCCGCAGCGAACACGACCGGCAGGCAATCCGCAGTGAGGATGGCGAGCACCACGCCGGGCGTCGACGTGACCGAGGCATCGGCGATGGCTTCGTCGCCGTTCGATCCGGTTTCACGGCGCACTACCTCCACACCGTGCACCTGCTTCAGCCAGTGCGGCGCGGACGGCAATCGCGCATGTTCGATCAACCGTTTCCGGTTGCGCTCGACCGTGGTCGGGTCGTCGCCATCGGCCGCATGACGGTTGCCGAGGTTGAAGGTATCGAACGGCGGCTGCGACGCGCCGATGCCGTGGCGCAGCGTGGTGAAGGCGTGCACACCGGGCGGAGCCGGCCAATCGGCAGGCAGCAGCGGACCTTCGCTCACCGCGCGCGTTCCTCGGCTTCGCGGGTGTCGTCGCGCAGGGTGGCGACCAGCGCCTGCATGTCCGCCGGCATCGGCGTGGAGCAGCGGACCGGTTCGCCGCTGAGCGGATGGACGAATTCGAGGGTTTCGGCGTGCAGCGCCTGGCGCTTGAAACCGCGCAGCGACTCGACCAGTCCGGTGGTCGCGCCCTTCGGCAGCTTCAGCGGGCCGCCGTACAGCGGATCGCCGATGATCGGATGCTTGATGTGCGCCATATGCACGCGGATCTGATGCGTGCGCCCGGTTTCGAGCCGGCATTCCAGCAGGGTGTGGGCGCGGAAGCGTTCGCGCAGACGGTAATGGGTGACGGCTTCGCGCCCGTCCTCGCGCACGGCCTGGCGCAGGCGGTCTCTTGGGTGGCGGTCGATCGAGGCATTTACCGTACCGCCCGAGACCAGCGAGCCGACCACCACCGCAAGGTACTGGCGGTGGACTTCGCGGGCCGACAGCTGCGCGACCAGCGCGGTGTGCGCGGGCAAGGTCCGGGCCACGACCATCACCCCGGAGGTGTCCTTGTCGAGACGATGGACGATGCCGGCGCGCGGCAGCGTCGCGAGGCTCGGGTCGCGATGCAGCAGCGCATTGACCAATGTACCGGCGGGATTGCCGGCGCCCGGATGGACCACCAGCCCGGCGGGCTTGTTCAGGACGAACACATCCTCGTCCTCGAACAGGACATCCAGGGCGATGTCCTCGGGCTCGGAGCGGGTCTGGATCTCGAGCACGGCGGTCAACGTCACCGTCTCGCCGCCGCGCACCGGATCGCGCGGACGCACCTGGCGGCCATCGAGCACGGCGTCGCCGGATTTGATCCATTCGGCGAGCCGGGAGCGCGAGAACTCGGGGAAAAGTTCTGCCAGCACCGCGTCGAACCGGCGTCCGGACACCGCATCGGGCACCACGGCGGTGCGCGCAATGGTGTCCTGAGCGGGCATTGAGGGTGTTGCGGGCATCCGGGGCTCCTGATCGGGGACGCGCGAGCCCTGCGGTTCTGCGCGGTTAAGGGGGCTGGACGGCCCGGGCTGGTATTATCGCCCGCTCACCCGCCCCGCAGCAGCCCGCATGCCTCTTCGTAGACTTTCGTTCTCCGCCTTCCTGCGTCCGACCCTGCTGCTGGTTCTGGTCCTCGCCTTCGGCAGCTCCGGCTGCGCCCGGCTCAAGGGCGCGTTCAAGGACAAGAAAGAGAACGAGGGCGTGCCCGTCGCCGAGCTGTACGAGAAGGGCAAGCGCGCGATCCGCAACGGCAACTACGATTCGGCGGTGCTGACCTACAAGCGCCTGATCGCGCAGTATCCCTACGGCCCCTACACCGAGCAGGCGCTGGTCGAAACCGCCTACTCGCAGTTCAAGATGGGCACGAACGACGACGCGATCTCCACCATCGACCGCTTCCTGCGCACTTATCCGACCCACCGCAACGCCGCGTATCTCTATTACCTGCGCGGGCTGGTCAACTCCAACCGCGACACCGTGTTCCTGCAGCGGGTGTGGAAGCTCGACTCCAGCCGCCGCGACCTGGCCACGCCGCAGCAGGCCTTCAGCGACTTCAAGATCGTCACCGAACGCTATCCGAACTCGCGCTACGCCGGCGACGCGCTCAAGCGCATGAACGAACTGCGCGACCTGTTCGCCCGCCACGAGATCGAAACCGCGCTGTATTACCTGCGCCGCACCGCGTATCTGGCTGCGATCGAGCGCGTCGAATACGTGCGCGAAACCTACCCGGGCAACGTATTCGAGAACGACGGCATCGCGATCATGGGCGAGGCCTACACCCATCTGGGCAACACCGTGCTCGCCGACAGCGCGCGCCAGCAGTTGCAGCAGAAAGCACCGCAGCATCCGTGGCTCAAGGGCGACGGCAGGTGGCCGGATTACCCGTCCAACTTCCGCAAGCTCAACCCGCTCGCCCGCGAGAGGTCGGCGCTGGACAACGACTGAGTTCCGCGAACGTCTGCGTCGCGACCGAAAAAGCCGCCGGAAGGCGGCTTTTTCGTTGGCTCAGGCCGAGTAGCCGCTGGTGATCGGATACCGCCGCTCACGGCCGAACGCGCGACGCGAGACCTTCGGCCCCGGCGCGGCCTGGTGGCGCTTCCATTCGCTGATCCGCACCAGTTTCAGCACGCGATCGACGGTGGCGGCGTCGAAACCGGCGCGCACGATCTCGTCGCGCGATTGCTCCTGATCGACATGCCGCAGCAGGATCGCGTCGAGCACGTCGTAGGGCGGCAGCGAATCCTCGTCCTTCTGGTTTTCGCGCAGCTCCGCCGTCGGTGGTCGGCTGATCACGGCCGGCGGAATCACCGGCGCGCCACCCACGGTATTGCGCCAGCGCGACAGTGCGAAGACTTCGGTTTTGTACAAGTCCTTGATCGGCGCGTAGCCGCCGCACATGTCGCCGTAGATGGTCGCGTAGCCGACCGCGTATTCGCTCTTGTTGCCGGTGGTCAGCAGCAGCCCGCCGAGCTTGTTGGCCAGCGCCATCAGCATCGCGCCGCGGGTGCGCGACTGCAGATTCTCTTCGGTGACATCGACGGCGTGGTCGGCGAAAACTTCCGAGAGCGCATCGAGATAACCCTGGAACGGTTTCTCGATCGGGATCGTGATCATCTTCACGCCCAGTGTTTTGCATTGTTCTTCGGCCAGATCGTTCGACAGATCGGCGGTGTAGCGCGACGGCATGCGCACGGCGGTGACGTTGTCGGCGCCCAGCGCATCGACCGCGAGCGCGAGCACCATCGACGAATCGATGCCGCCCGACAGCCCCAGCCAGGTCTTCCGGAAGCCGTTTTTGCCGCAATAGTCGCGGATACCGCGCACGATCGCCCGCCATGCGAGCGCGTCGCGGCTCTCGTCACCGTCGTCGATCCACTGTACCGGCGCGAACCGGCGGGCTTCGGCGTCGTACTCGACCACCAGCCACTGATCGGTGAACGCGGCAGCGGCGGGATGCACCGTGCCGTCGCCATCGGCGACGACCGATGCGCCATCGAACACCAGCGCGTCCTGGCCACCGACGACATTGAGATAGGCGATGGCGGCGCCGCTGTCGTTCGCGCGCTGCGACAACAGCGCGTCGCGCTGGGCGTGCTTGTCGCGCTCGAACGGCGAGGCGTTCGGCACCAGCACGATCTGCGCGCCGTTGCGCACGGTGCTGGCGATGGGTTCGGCGAACCACAGGTCTTCGCAGATGATCAGCCCGACCGGCACGCCCTTGACGTCGAACACGCAGTCTTCGCGATCCGGGTCGACATCGAAGTAGCGGCGCTCGTCGAACACCGCGTAGTTCGGCAGTTCGCGCTTGCGATACGTCAGCTCGACCTTGCCGTCGCGCAGCACGCTGGCGGCGTTGTAGACCACGCTGCCGGCCGCCTGCGGCCAACCGACCACCGCCACGACACCGGTCGCCGCAGCCGCGACCGTCTCGATCGCCGCCGCGCAATCGCGCAGGAAACTCGGCCGCAGCAGCAGATCTTCCGGTGGATACCCGGACAACGCGAGCTCCGGGAACAGCACGACATCGGCGCCGTACTCGTCACGGGCCTCGGCGATCATCGCGGTGATGCGTTCGGCGTTCTGCTTCACCGCACCGACCGGGAAATCGAACTGGGCGAGAGCGATGCGTAAGGTGTGACTCATATGCGTCTCCAGAAAACCGGTTCGGATGTTCCGGCTTCAGATATGCGAAGGGCCGCACGTGGCGGCCCTTCGCGGAAGCGTGCGACGGAAGTTTACTTCGCCAGACGCTTGGCGATGGCTGCGCCGAGATCGCCCGGCGAACGCACGGTGGTGATGCCGGCCTTCTCCATCGCCGCGAACTTGCCCTCGGCGGTGCCCTTGCCGCCCGACGCGATCGCGCCGGCGTGGCCCATGCGCTTGCCTGCGGGCGCGGACGCGCCGGCGATGAAGCCGACCACCGGCTTGGTCACATGCTTTTCGATGAACTCGGCGGCTTCTTCCTCGGCGCTGCCGCCGATCTCGCCGACCATGATGATGCCTTCGGTCTGCGGATCTTCCTGGAACAGCTTCAGCGCATCGATGAAGTTGGTGCCGTTGATCGGGTCGCCGCCGATGCCGATGCAGGTCGACTGGCCGAGGCCGGCGTCGGTGGTCTGCTTCACGGCTTCATAGGTCAGCGTGCCGGAGCGCGAGACGATGCCGACCTTGCCCGGCAGATGGATGTGGCCCGGCATGATGCCGATCTTGCACTCGCCCGGGGTGATCACGCCGGGGCAGTTCGGGCCGATCAGCACGGCCTGCGGATAGCCCTTCAGGGTGTTCTTCACGCGCAGCATGTC
Organism: Lysobacteraceae bacterium; assembly: GCA_049296025.1. Lineage (GTDB taxonomy): Bacteria > Pseudomonadota > Gammaproteobacteria > Xanthomonadales > Xanthomonadaceae > Lysobacter_I. Next base: position 13,265 of record JBAQRU010000155.1, read on the forward strand.
CAGCACCGGAATGCCTTCGGTGATGCAGACGATGACCCGGATGCCGGCATCGGCCGCTTCAAGGATGGCGTCGGCCGCGAACGGCGGCGGCACGTAGATGACCGAGGCGTCGGCGCCGGTCGTCTTCACTGCGTCGGCGACGGTGTTGAACACCGGCAGGCCGATGTGTTCGCTGCCGCCCTTGCCCGGGGTCACGCCGCCAACGACCTGGGTGCCGTATTCGAGCATCTGCTGTGCGTGGAAAGTGCCCTGTTGGCCGGTGAAGCCCTGGACGATGACTTTGGTGTGCTTGTTGACGAGAACGGACATGGGATTTCCGGATGTTGTAGCCCGGGTAAGGCCGAAGGCCGCACCCGGGGTTTTCGCGAACAGCCCCGGGTGCGCTGCGCTTACCCGGGCTACGAATGAAGAGGGTTATGCCGCCTTGACCGACGCGACCGCTTTCTTGGCGCCGTCGTTGATGTCGTCGGCGGGGATGATCGCGAGGCCGGAGTTCTTCAGCAGCTCCTTGCCCTTTTCGACATTGGTGCCTTCCAGGCGCACGATCACCGGCACCTTCACGTCGACTTCCTTCACTGCGGCGATGATGCCCTCGGCGATCATGTCGCAGCGGACGATGCCGCCGAAGATGTTGACGAAGATCGCCTTCACGTCTTCGTCGCGCAGGATCAGCTTGAACGCCTCGGTGACGCGCTCCTTGTTGGCGCCGCCGCCGACGTCGAGGAAGTTCGCCGGCTCGCCGCCGTTGAGCTTGATCACGTCCATCGTCGCCATCGCCAGACCGGCGCCGTTGACCATGCAGCCGATGTTCCCGTCCATGGTGACGTAGTTCAGGTCGTGCTGGCTGGCCAGCACTTCGGTCTCGTCTTCCTGGCGGATGTCGCGCATCTGCGCCAGATCCGGATGACGGAAGGTCGCGTTGTCGTCGGAGTTGATCTTGCCGTCGAGCACGGCGAGGTCGCCGTTGGTGAGGATGGCGAGCGGGTTCAGTTCGACCAGCGCCAGATCCTTCTCGTTGAACAGCTTGTACAGGCCCATCATGATCTTGGTCAGCTGGCCGACCTGCTTGGCGTTGAGGCCCAGCGCGAAGCCCATGTCGCGGCACTGGTAGGGCTGCAGGCCCTGGACGTAGTTCACGTCGAGGGTCTTGATGGCATCGGGATTGTCGACTGCGGTCTTTTCGATTTCGACGCCACCGTCTGCGGAAGCGATGAAGGTGACCGCCTGGCTGGAGCGGTCGACCAGCACCGAGAGATAGAGTTCCTGCGCGATGTCGGTGGCCTGGGTGACCAGCACCGTATCGACCGGCAGCGCGACGCCAGCGGACTGGTAGGTCGCCATTTTCGTGCCGAGCATGCCCTTGGCGTATTCGCGGACGTCGTCGTAGGTCTTGGCGAGCTTGACGCCGCCGGCCTTGCCGCGACCGCCGGCATGGATCTGGGCCTTGACCACCCAGAAATCACCGCCGATGGCCTTGGCCGCGTCGACGGCCTCCTCCGGAGTGCGCGCGACGCGCCCGGCCGGAACTGCGATGCCATAGTCGGCAAACAACTGCTTCGCCTGATATTCGTGGAAGTTCATGTGGATTCCATGCGGGGAAGACGAGCCGCACCTGCGAAAGTGCGGGGGCCGCGCCGCCGGATCGTGCCGGCCAGCTGCGGACAGGCCGCTATTGTCGCCGATGCACGGAGCCGCAGCCAACCCGGCGATCGTCGAAGACCATGGTCGAAGGCGATTCGATGGCACTGGAACACGCCCGGCCGCCTATACTCGGCGGACCCCCCGCACGGAATCACGGCTTGAGCCTTTCCACCGCCTCCGTCCAGCCTGCACAGGATTATCAGAGGCGCGAACTCTATCTGTTCGCCCTGTACCGGGTGCTCGAAGCAGGACTGCTGGCGTTGCTGGTCTTCGGTCCGATCGCGAAGCTCCAACCCCAGGCAGGGCACGAAGCGCTGGTCGCCGGGGTGTCGATCGCCTACTTCGCGATGTCCCTGCTCCTGCTCATGCAGGCGCGAAAAGCCAAGAGCCTGACCAGCCCGACCCTGACCGGGGTCGGCATCGACATCGTGGTCGCGACGCTGGTCGCGCATGCCGTGCCCTCTGCCGGTTCGGGCGTCGCGCTGATGCTGCTGTTCAATGTCGGCTCGGCCTCGCTGCTGCTGTCGCTGCGGACGGGGCTGATCGTCGCGTCGCTGGCGTCGGCGGGGCTCGCCATCGCCTATCTGTGGACGCTGCTGATCGAACAACAGCAGCCCCGGCCCCTGGCCGAGCTGATGATGTTCACCGTCAGCTTTCTGGCCATCGCAACACTGACCCATCAGTTGCGGGTGCAGATGCGCGCCACCGAGGCCTTGGCCGAGCGACGCGGCGCGGAAGCGATCCGGCTGGCCGAGATCAACGAGCTGATCATCCGCCGCATGCGCACCGGCGTCTTGCTGGTCGACCGCGAAGCGCAGATCAGGCTGGCGAACGAAGCGGCGATGCTGCTGTTGGGGGAAGGCGCGGCCGGCACCCGGCGCCTCGCCGAGGCGGCGCCCGAGTTGGCGCTGCGTCTGAGCGAATGGCTGCGCAGCGGGCTGGGCAACGACACGCCGCTGCGTCTGGGCAGCGACCAGTTCGAGGTGGTGCCGCGCTTCGCCCGGCTGCTGGCCAACAGCGACAACACCCTGATTTTTCTCGACGACACCTCGCTGGTATCGCGACGCGCGGAATCGCTGACGCTGGCGGCGATGGGGCGGTTCTCCGCCAGCCTCGCCCACGAAATCCGCAATCCGCTGGCGGCGATCAGTTACGCCGCGCAGTTGCTCGAAGAGTCGCGGGAACTTCCCGATGGCGACCGCCGGATGGTGCAGATCATCCATCAGCAATGCATGCGCACCAACAGCATCGTCGAAAGCGTGCTGGGTCTGGCGCGGCGCGAACGCGCGACCGCCGAACACATCGAACTGGTGAGCTTTCTGCGCAATTTCATCGAGGAATTCCGCCAGAGCGTGCCCGACGAAACCGACAACATCACCCTGGCCGCGCCGCAGATGCTGGTGCCTGCACTGGTCGACCCCAAGCATCTGCACCAGATCGTCACCGCGATGGTGCAGAACGCGCGCCGCCACGGCCATCTGCCCGGCGAGCCGGCCCGGATCACGCTCCACGCGTACCGACTGGACGACGCGCCGGTGATCGACATCATCGACCGTGGGCCGGGCATCCCCGAGGCGGTCGTCCCGCAGTTGTTCCGGCCGTTCTTCACCACCTCGGAACACGGCACCGGCCTCGGCCTGTATATCGCCCGCGAGCTGTGCCGGGCCAACGGCGCTTCGCTCGACTACGTCCCGGTCCCCGGGGGCGGCTGCTGTTTCCGCATCAGCATGCCCGGACAGCACACCCTGCTGCCTGCCTGACGACCTGTCACATCTGCCAGACGGGCCGCAAAAACTGCGATCAAGGCTGTCGTGACTGCCGCAATTGGGCTAAAGTTGACGCAGGAGGGCAACATGACTGAGCAACGCAGTGCGCTGATCGTCGACGACGAACACGACATCCGCGAACTATTGGTGGTGACCTTGGGCCGGATGGGGCTGCGCACGGATACTGCGCCGAACCTCGCCGTGGCCCGGGAGATGCTCAGTACAGTCGCCTACGACCTGTGCTTGACCGACATGCGCCTGCCCGACGGCTCGGGCCTGGACCTAGTCAGCGAGATCGCCACCCGCTTCCCCACCACCCCGGTCGCGGTCATCACCGCCTACGGCAACGTCGAAGCGGCGGTGGAAGCCCTGAAGAGCGGCGCCTTCGACTTCGTGACCAAACCGGTGGACCTCACCGTGCTGCGCGGTCTCGTGCGCCAGGCGCTCGACCTCAACACCCGCCGGCAAGCCAACCCCGAAGGCTCGACCCTGCTGCTGGGCGAATCGCCGGCCATGGTCGGCCTGCGCGACACCATCGCGAAAGTCGCCCGCAGCCAGGCGCCGGTGCATATCAGCGGCGAATCCGGCACCGGCAAGGAACTGGTCGCGCGCACCATCCACGCCCAGGGCTCGCGCGCGGCCGGCCCGTTCATTCCGGTCAACTGCGGCGCGATTCCCTCGGAACTGATGGAAAGCGAGTTCTTCGGCCACAAGAAAGGCAGCTTCACCGGCGCCCACACCGACAAGCCCGGGTTGTTCCAGGTCGCCGACGGCGGCACGCTGTTCCTCGATGAAGTGGCCGAACTGCCGCTGGCGATGCAGGTCAAGCTGCTCCGCGCGATCCAGGAAAAAACCGTGCGCCCGGTCGGCGCCAATACCGAAGTGCCGGTCGACGTTCGCATCCTGTCGGCGACCCACAAGGACCTCGACGTGCTGGTCGCGGACGGCAAGTTCCGCCACGACCTGTTCTACCGCATCAATGTGATCGAACTGGACGTTCCGCCGCTGCGCGAACGTGCCGGCGACCTGCCGTTGCTGTCGGAGGCCATTCTCAAGCGACTCGCATACGCCATGAAGCGCCGCGCGCCCAGCCTGGCGCCAGACGCGGTCGCCGCGCTGGAGATCTACTCCTTCCCCGGCAACGTCCGCGAACTGGAGAATATCCTCGAACGCGCACTGGCCATGGCCGACAGCGAAATCATCGCTGCCCACGACCTGCGCTTGCCCAACGTGCCGCACGCCCCGGCGCCCCCACCACCTGCGGCCACTCCGCCACAGACGCTGCTGGGCGGCGGGATGTCCACGCCACCACAGGCGAGCGCCGCCGCCGAAGACCCGCGCACCAACAGTCCGCGCGACACCAGCACCAGCGCCCTGCCCTCGTACATCGAGGAAATCGAGCGCAATGCCATCCAGCAGGCGCTGCAGGAACACCGCTACAACAAGACCAAGACCGCCGCAGCGCTCGGCATCACCTTCCGCGCGCTGCGCTACAAGCTCAAGAAGCTGGGGATCGAGTGACCTTGGCCCGCCCCGTCGCCTGCAGCCAGGCGGGGATGTAGGCGCGAGCCGTCCAGTAGTACACGTTGCTGACCCGCACCGCCGCGCCTTGTTCGCGTTCGAGCGCGATGGCGAGATCGCCCTTGCCTTGGCCGATGGCGCCGAGCATCGCGATGACCAGCAGGTGATCGCGCACCAATGCAGGCCTGTCGCCGGCCGGCACGGCTTTCAGACCCGCCAGACCGGTGTCGTACATCGCCACGGCGTCGCGCTTTGACGTTGCCTCGTAGGCCGCCAGCACCGCTGCGACCTCGGGATCCTTCGCTCTCTCGCCGACCCATGCCGGCTGGATCCACACCCCCTGCAAATCCGCTGGCTGCAGATAGCCGATGCTGAAATCGGCGATCACCGAAGCCGCATCCAGCCATGCGGCCTTGGACGTCTTCTCCGACATCAGCGCGTCGAGCTTCGCCATCACCTCCGGCTCCAGGCCTTTCGCCGTGCCGATTCCGAGCAGGCGCTCGCGGACCCGGCGTGCGTTGGCGTGATCCTTCGCGCCCATGCTGACCGCTACTTCATGTGCATTCGCAGCGACCGGCACCGGCGCCCGCCCGCCGGTGAATTCGAGCACCGGCATGCCGACGCCCATCAGATTCATCACGCTTTGCACCGTTTCCACTTTGTAGCGGCTCTTCGGCGCACCCAGCGCCACCGTCGGATGGAAATCGGTATGGACAGGCGCACCGTAGAGTTCGACCAGTCCGGCCAGCACCTTGCGGTCGGCGAAACGGCGGACCTCGTGATCCGGGCCGGTCTCCAACCCCAGTCGCTTGAGATCCGCAAGCAGCCCCGGATCCTGCAGTTTCGAGGCATCGAAATCGCGTATCGGCGCATGCGATGCCACGAAGATCACATCGGAGGTGTTGGTCAGATAAGCCTCGACGTGCGGGTATTCCTCGATCAGCGCCGCCACCATCGTATAGAACAGCGGATCGTTCAATTCGTAGGTCTGCATCCATTGGATCAACACGCCGTCCTGTTCCAGATGCCGGGTCAGGAACCGGTAGAACTGACGCGTGAACAGGCTCGACACCCCGCTGACCCACGGGTTCGACGGCTCCGAGATGATCACGTCGTACTTTTTCCGTCCGGCGGCGAAGAACGTCCGCGCATCGTCCACATGCAGCCGACTGCGCGGATCGATATAAGCGCGCAACACGCGATTGCCGAAGCCTTCCGCACCCGCATGCATCGCCGCCTCGATCTCGATCGTATCGACGACCTTCGGCACCTTGCTGCCAAGCAATGTATTCGTGCTCAACCCCGAGCCCCAACCGATCACCGCGATGCGCTCGGGTGCGGGATGCAGCGCCAACGGCAGACTCGCCGCCATCACCATCGTGTATTCGTCGTCGGTCGGAATTCCACCGTCGGACATTTCGATCGAGGCATCGGGCTTGCCATTGGTGGCGATGGTGCCGACAGTGCCCTGCTTGAAGAATGCGACCGTCGCGGTCTTGCCGTCGCGCAGGAATTTCACGTCAGTGCCCTGCGGCAACTCGAAAAGCCCGTGACGAAATACACCGGACGCCAGCGAGCGGGGATCCGCGCCGCCGAACAACAGGCTCAGCGAGGCCACCACCAACGTCGCGCCCAACGCGCCGAAATACAGTTTCGGCTTGAAAATCGCACTCAAGGCGCGCAACAGCACGAGCCCCAAGACGATGTCGGCAAGCGCAGCGAGCGTCACCGCCAAGCGCAGGCCGATCAACGGAATCAGGACATGCATCGCGAGCACGACGCCGACGATGGCACCCAGCGTGTTCGCGGCATAGATCCGGCCGATGCTCTTTTCGCCATACCCGCGCCGCAGCAGCGACATCGTGAACAGCGGCAGGGTCATGCCGGCGAAGAACGCCGCCGGGAACATCACCAGCAGCGCGACCACGCCGCTGGCCAGACTGAAGAGGTAGTAGCCGCTTTCGTTCCTGGGAAAGATGCCCATGAACCAGCCCACCCACTGGAAACTCTGGGCGAACATCGGCAACGACGCCAACGCCGCCAGGCCCATCAGCACCTGGGCGAGACCCGCTGTCGCGACCGGATCGACGATCTTCCGGCTGCGCTTCCGCACCCACAGGCCACCGAACGCCAAGCCGAGAATGAAGGCCGTGAGCATCAACTCGAACGAGTGCACCGTGGTCCCCAGCGCTTGATTCAGCAGACGGATCCAGCCCACCTCGTACACGAACGAACTCGCACCGGTGATCGCGGCACCGCACAGCATCAGCAATTGAAAGCGCGTCAGGCCTTTGTCCGCCACCGCTTCGCCGGGCATGCGCTCGGGCGAAGGCGCGGCTTGGACAGAGATGTCCGATACCGAGGCCGCCACCCGCCAGGCAACCAACCCCACCAGCAGGTTGATCGCGCCCGCGACGACGATCGCCCCCGGCATGCCGACCCACGGCAGCAGCAGGAAGGTGGCCGCGAGCGCGCCCGCAGCGGCGCCGATGCTGTTGGTGAAATACAGGCCACCGAGAATTTCGCCGTCCTGATGCGGCGACACCCGCAGGTATCCGCCGCTCATCAGCGGGAAGGTCATGCCGAGCAGGACGCTTTGCGGGGCGATCAACAGTGCGGCGGAGCCCCACTGCCACAGCCGGATTCCCGACTCGCTCTGCATCGCAGGCAGGATCGTGTTCTGCGACACATCCATGTAAGCCACGAACGCGGGATGAAAGGCCAGTGCGGTGACGCCGATGATCAGCTCGACGATCGCATAGGAGCGGATCAGCCCCGACCAGCGTCCGCCACGCGCACTCACAAGCCATGCGCCTGCCGCCATGCCACCCATGAAAATCGCCAACACCAGCGTTTGCGCATACGCGGCGTGACCGAGCACCAGCCCGAGGTAGTGCGACCAGATCGCCTGGTACACCAGACCGGCGAACCCGGATGCGACGAACAGCCACAACAATGCCCGCTCGAGGCGGGCCACAGGCATCGGCATGAAAACGCATCCCTAGATACAGATCAGCGGAAAGCATAGCCTGAATGCGCAGCTGGTCTGCAAGCACGACAGCGATGACGCCAGCCACGAAGCATCGATATGGAGATGGCCGATAAACCGCCGGCGCGGCCTTACGATTCACTGTGCGCAGCTTCCGCGGATCGACGCTGCGAAGAAAACCGACCGCCCTCGTGGAACAATCGATTCCGACAAGGGACCAGACATTGGGACACGACATGACTGACGAGGTCAGTCGGTTTTGAATCTGACGCTCAACGTCACTTTTCGCCCTGGTCAAAACGTGATCCCAAGCTCATCCCGCGCCGGGTGTTCGCGACGAGGGTCCGCTAGGAGAAGTTGGCACGTCTTGTGCGTATATTTTTGGCGCACGTGCTCGGTAGCACGGGCGCCCACGGACCGGATCAACCTCTGGCCACGGGGCACGTGAACATCTTTCGCCACACCACTCCCGAGGGGAACTTCATGAAGAAGCAGCAAGGCTTTACCCTGATCGAACTGATGATCGTCGTCGCGATCATCGCCATCCTGGCCGCCATCGCTCTGCCGGCGTACCAGAACTACGTCGCCAAGTCGCAGTCCACCGCCGGCC
>JBAQRU010000156.1:0-2439 GCA_049296025.1 Lysobacteraceae bacterium
CCGACGACACCGGCGAGAAGCGCATCGTCGCGTGGCTGGTGTTCCATGAAGGCCGCGCGGTGCCGGTCGAAGAGGTGCTCGATGTCGCGCGCGCGCATCTGCCCGCGTACATGATGCCGGCGCTGGCGATGGCGCTGCAGAAGCTGCCGCTCAGCCCCAACGGCAAAGTCGACCGTTCCGCCATGCCTGCGCCCGACGCCGCCCCGGCGAAGGCCGTGAGCCAACTGCCGCAGACCCCGCTGCAGCAACTGGTCGCCGATCTTTTTTGCGAGGTGCTGGGCCTGCAGGCGGTGGGACTGCACGACAACTTCTTCGATCTCGGCGGGCACTCGCTGCGCGCCACCCAACTGGCGGCGCTGGTGCGCGAGTGGTTCCAGATCGAACTGCCGCTGCGGCACCTGCTGCTGGAACCGACGGTGGCGGCGGTCGCGAACGAATTGCAGCGGTTGGCCGCGGAACGCAACGTCGATCTGCACGCGGTGCTTGCGGCCATGGAAGCGGATGACGACATCACGGAAGCGGAGTTGGCCTGAGATGAATACGTGCGAAAGCGAAGCGTTGTCGCAATTGAAGGATCTGGCCAGCACCGGTCTGGACCGGCTGGCCGCGCAGGATCCGCTGCTGCTGGAACTGCTGGCGCGCGAGAGGCGGCGCCAGGACGAGACGCTGACGATGGTGGCGTCCTCCAGCAGCGCCGATCTGTCGGTGCAGGCCTGCCTTGGCCAGGGGCTGAGCAACGTCACCACCGAAGGCTATCCGGGGCGGCGCTATCACGCCGGCTGCGAGATCGTCGACGAGATCGAAACGCTGGCCATGCAGCGCGCCTGCACCGCATTCGGCGCGCGCTATGCGAACGTGCAGCCGCATTCGGGCTCCACCGCCAACCAGGTGGTGATGTTCGGATTGCTGCAGCCCGGCGATTGCATCCTTGGCCTTGATCTGGACAGCGGCGGACACCTGACCCACGGCTCGCCCGCGAACGTCTCCGGCCGCTATTTCCGCGCCGAAGCCTATGGTCTGGGCGCCGACGGCCTGATCGATTTCGACCAGGTGCGCGATCAGGCGCTGCGCCATCGTCCGCGTCTGCTGATCTGCGGCGCCAGCGCGTATCCGCGCACGATCGATTTCGCGCGTTTCCGCGAAATCGCCGACGAATCCGGCGCGCTGCTGCTGGCCGATATCTCGCATATCGCCGGTCTGGTGGCTGCGGGCGTGCATCCCAGCCCAATTGATCACGCCCACTTCACCACCACCAGCACCTACAAGCAGTTGTTCGGCCCGCGCGGCGGGCTGGTGATGTGCGGGCGCGATACCGATACGCCGATCGGACCGGGCGGACTGACCTGCGCGAAGCTGGTGCAGCGTTCGCTGTTCCCGCAGGTGCAGGGCACGCCGGACCTCGGTGCGATCGCCGCGAAAGCGCGCACGCTGGCCGGGCTGACCACGCCGGCTTTCGTCGAACTGGCCACGCGCATCGTCGACGATGCGAAAGCGCTGGCCGATGCGTTCGTGCAGCGCGGCTGGAACGTGCTGACCGGCGGCACCGACAACCACATGCTGCTGGTGGACGTCGCCGCGCGCGGCCTCACCGGTCGCGTGGCGGAAGCGTCGCTGGAAGCCTGCGGCATCGTCATCAACAAGAACCGCATCCCCAACGACAGGCATGGTCCGCTGGTCAGCAGCGGCGTGCGTTTCGGCACCAATACCCTGGCGCTGCGCGGCCTGCCGCCGGCAGCGATGGTGCGTTGCGCCGAGCTGGTCGAGGAGGTGCTGCTGCACGTGCAGGTGCAGGGCAACACCCAGTGGCAGCTCGATGCGCCGCGTCAGCGACGCGTGAGCGAAGAAGTGCGCGCGCTGTGTCGCGAATATCCGCTGCCCGGCTTCACGCCGGGCGATGCCGCTCAGGAATTGCTCGCGTCGCCATCCATCCGGACGTCATCCGTCACGACGTCATCCGTCACGACCGCATCGGTCACGACCTCTTCGCTCGCTCGCGCGGCGGCTCACGCCGATCACGCCGACCGGGCCGTTACCGATTGAAAGCCCAATGAGCGATCTGCCTTCCATTCAAGCGCCGCGCCCCGCTGAAGCCGCGCGCAAGCGTCTGTTGCAAAAACTGCTGCGCGGCCAGGGTCTGGTCGCCGACGGCATCCCGCGCGCCGATCGCGAGGCGCCGTTGCCGTTGTCGTTCGCGCAGCAGCGGTTGTGGTTCCTGGATCGCCTGCATCCGGGCAGCAACCTCTACAACATTCCGCTGATGCTGGAGCTGGAAGGCGATGCCGATGCGCAGGCGATCCACGACAGCCTGCTGCGACTGGTGCAACGGCACGACGCGCTGCGCACCACGATCCAGGCCGGCGACAGCGAACCGGCGCAGCGGGTGCATGCCGAGGCCCGGCTGCCGTGGTCGCTGCACGATCTGCGCGACCGTCCAGATGC
>JBAQRU010000157.1:0-6101 GCA_049296025.1 Lysobacteraceae bacterium
ACCGCCGTGTGCGGCAGCAGGGCGTGCAGCGAGGTCTCGATCGACGGACGCAGGCCTCCAGCGGGGCCGAGCGCGGCGATTCCGGCCTCGATGTCCGCTCCTGACATCGTTTTACGAACTGCCGCTAACGACAGGCGTACGAAGATATCCCGCGTCTCAGCTTCCGCGAGCCATGTCCCGGATGCTTTCACCCAGAAATCGTCATCGCGCTTGAAGGAGGTATTGCCGCCGCCGCCCTGGACCAGATGCGCGTTGCCGCCGATTTTCGCGGACACGCGGACGAGTTCCTCCGGCGCAGAAGAGGCGCTGTCCGCCGGAAGCGAGTGGTCTTCCGCCGATGCGATCCGCTGATTCATGGTGACGTGCGCCTGTCCTTGATATGCATGCGAATCACTCGCGAAAACGCCAGTTTTGCGCCGTTGCATGACGGAATCCGGCGCGATGTGGCGGGCATGGGGGATATGAGCATACGGGGAGGAATGCGAATGTGGCCGACAATCATATTTTGTGATCGTGGCTTGCAGAATAAGCGGGATGTGATACGTTTGGAAGTGATTTTGCGTTTGCGATAAGTCGGTGGATCGCGGCGCGTTGAGTTCCTCGCCGCAAGGGAAAATCGAGCCCGATGAATGATCTAGAACAGCGTCTCGCCCATCTGTCTCCCGAGCGGCGCGAGCTGTTGCGCAGGGCAGCGCGGCAGGATCGAGCAACACGCGGTCGCATCCGTCCGCAACCACGTCCCGAACGCATTCCGTTGACCTTCGGGCAGCGTCGACTCTGGCTGCTCGATCAGTTCGCGCCGGGTCTCGTCGCCTACAACTCTCCGTTTGGAAAATGGCTGCATGGCGAACTGGATGTCGACGCCATGCGCGCCGCGATCCAGACGCTGGTCGACCGTCACGAAGTTCTCAGAACGGTGTATCCGGCCCCAGGCGGCCAGCCCTGTCAAAAAATACTTTTGCAGTGTGAGTTGCCATGGCGATCAGCGATTGCGGATGGCGATGAGATCAGTGCGCGTCGTGCCGATGCACTGCGCATCGCGCGTGAAGAAGTTGTCCGTCCATTCGCGCTGGCGAGCGATCCGCCGATCCGCGCAGTCCTGATCCGGGTCTCGGATGACTTGCATTTGCTGGCGATCATTTGCCACCACATCGCGATCGACGGCTGGTCGATTTCGACCATGGAACGCGAGTTCGTCGCCGCCTACAACCGCCTGCGCGAGGGCGCGATACTCGATAACGCCGCTCCCGAGTTGCAGATCGCCGATGTCGCGCTCTGGCAACAACAGACATTCGGTGGAGAAGGCCTGCAACAACAGCTTGATTTCTGGAGCCGTCACCTCGCTGATGCACCGGCGGTGCTGGATCTGCCGACCGATCGCGCAAGGCCCGCGATGCAGAGCTTCGAAGGCAGCCTCTGTTCCGCGCAGATTCCACCGGCGCTGTACGAACGCCTGCAGGCGTTTGCCCGGGATCAGCAGGTAACGCTGTCGATCCTCGTGTTCGCCGCTTTCCAGGCGCTGTTGTCCCGTTATTCGGGACAGGACCGGGTGGTCGCGGCGATGGGCGTCGCTGGCCGTGCGCGACTCGAGTTGGAGCCGGTTGTCGGTTTCTTCATCAACATGCTGCCGTTGCAGGCGGACGTTTCCGACGACCCTGAATTCATCACGTTTCTCTCGCGGATGCGCGGCATCGTGCTCGAAGCGATGGAGAACGCGGATACGCCGCTCGACCGGATACTGGAGACGCTGCGGTTGCCGCGTTCCACCAGCTACACGCCGTTCGCGCAGGTCATGTATTTCTTCCAGAGCTATCCCGAGCATGCGCTGGCGATGTCGGGCCTTCGCCTCGACGACGTGCACATCTCCGAATTGCGTGCACCGACTGCGCAGGGCGATCTGTCGCTGTTCGTCAATCAACACGGTCCCGGCGATCTGATGTTCGAGTACAGCACCGAGCTGTACGACGAAGCGACGATCGCGCGCATGGGCGGGCATCTGCTAACGCTGCTAGGCGCGATCGTCGAAGCGCCGCACACGCCGCTTTCGCGGCTGCCGATGCTCACGCAGGACGAGATCGGACAGTTGGCGCGCTGGAACGACACCCGTCGCGCATTGCCGGAGAATCCGACGATCGCGGCGCTGATCGCCGAACAGACCGCGCGCGCTCCCGATGCGGTCGCGGTGATGTTCGCGGGCCGCGAGTTGAGCTATCGCGAGCTCGATCGCCGGGCCAACATGGTGGCGCATGCGCTGCGCGCGCAAGGCGTGGGTCCCGGCATGCTGGTCGGTCTTTACGTCGACCGTTCGCTCGAAATGATCATCGGCCTGCTCGGCATACTCAAGGCCGGTGGCGCCTATGTCCCGCTCGATCCGAGCTATCCGGTCGACCGTCTCGCCTACATGGTCGAATTGTCGGCCTCCAGCGTGATCGTGACCCAGCCGGCGCTGCGCGATTCGCTGCCGTCGCCGGTGCCTTCGGTGGTCGTGGTCGATGCCGATTCGCCCCTGGATGCTTCGGCGGAGACGCAGCCTTCCGGCGGTGCCGGCCCGGAAGATCCCGCGTATGTGATTTTCACTTCCGGATCGACCGGCAAGCCGAAAGGTGTCGAGATCCGGCAGCGCTCGGCGGTGAATCTGATCCGTTCGATCGCGCGCGAACCGGGTCTCACCGATGCCGATACGATCTGCGCGATCAGTACGCTGTCGTTCGATATCGCGCTGACCGAACTGGTGGTGCCGCTGACGGTGGGCGCCCGGATTCTGCTGGTCGACCGCGACACCGTGCGCGACGGTCTGCGCCTGCGCAAGCTCGTCGATACCGCGCCGCTGACGATCATGCAGGCCACGCCCGCCACCTGGCGCATGCTGCTGGATGTGGGCTGGGGCGGCAGACGCGACATGCGGATCATCTCCACGGGTGAGGCGTTGCCGCGAGAGCTCGCCGACCGCCTGATGCCGATGGCGCGCGAGCTGTGGAATCTTTACGGACCGACCGAAACCACCGTGTACTCGGCGCTGTGCCGCGTACAGCCGGGCGAGGGCCCGATCATCGTCGGCCGGCCGGTCGACAACACCCGGATCCATATCGTCGACCGCCACATGCAATTGCAGCCGGTGGGTGTTCCGGGCGAATTGCTGATCGGCGGCGACGGGCTCGCCGCAGGCTACCGCGCGCGTCCCGATCTCACCGCCGAGAAGTTCATTCCCGATCCGTTTTCCGCCGATCCGCAGGCGCGCCTCTACCGTACCGGCGATCTTGCGTTCTGGCGTACCGATGGCACCGTCCAGGTCATCGGTCGGATCGACCATCAGGTGAAGTTGCGTGGGTTCCGCATCGAACTGGGCGAGATCGAAACGGTGCTCGCGCAATATCCGGGCATGACCCAGGTCGTCGTGCACTGTCGGGAAGATCGGCCCGGCGATCAACGACTCGTCGCCTATTTCACCCAGGATGGCATCCGCGCCACCGATGCCGAGCTGCGCACGCATCTGAAGCTGGCATTGCCCGACTACATGGTGCCAAGCGCGTTCGTCGGTCTTGACGGTTTCCCGCTCACGCCCAACGGCAAGGTCGACCGGCGCGCACTGCCTGCGCCGGAGGCGGCCGCTGGCGTATCGGACGATCTGGTCGCGCCAAGAACTCCTGAAGAAGAGACATTGGTGGCGCTGTGGAGGGAATTGTTGAATCTCCCCGCGGTGGACGTGCGCGCGAATTTCTTCGATCTCGGCGGACACTCCGTGCTCGGCACCCAGATGCTGTCGCGGATCGAGTACGAATACGGCATCGAGCTGTCGCTGCGCGTGCTGTTCGAGGCGCCGACGCTGGAACAGATGGCTGTGCGCATCGTCGATGCCTGCGCGATCGCGGATCAGAGCGATCTGGAAGCAATGTTGCGAAAGCTCGAACATCTCAGCGACGAAGAAGTTTCACAACAGTTGGTTGGTGGTCAGAAGGAACGGAGCGACGTATGAGCGAACTGGATCAGCGCCTGGCGACACTGTCGCCGGACAAGCGCGCGCTGTTGATGCAACAGTTGGCGCGCAAAGCGGCGGCCACGCCCCAGAACGAGATCGGTCGTCGTCCTCGCCCGGAGCGGTTGCCGCTCTCGTCCGCGCAGCAGAGGCTGTGGATCCTGGATCAGATCGATCCCGGCAACAGCGTCTACAACGTCACCTCGCTGATGCGATTCCGCGGCAATCTGGACATCGACGTGCTGGAGCGCACGCTGTCGGAGATCATGCGCCGGCACGAAAGCCTGCGTACGGTTTTCGTGAAGGACGAGGAAGGGCCTCGGCAGGTGATCCTGCCGGCCGAGCCGCTGCGTCTGGTCCAGCATGATGTGTCGAACCTGCAGGGCGACGCGCGCGAGCAAGCCGCCATGGCGCTTGCGACCGGGGATGCGGCGGCGCCTTTCGATCTGGCCAAAGGTCCGGTGTTGCGCGCGACCCTGGTCCGGGTCGCCGCCGACGAAGCGCTGCTGTTGCTCAGCGCGCATCACATCGCGGTGGACGGCTGGTCGTTCGGTGTCGTCTACGGCGAGTTGACCCAGCTCTATACGGCGTTTCTCGCCGATCGGCCCTCGCCGTTGCCTGAGCTTGCGATCCAGTACGCCGATTACACGCTGTGGCAGCTGGAAGAAGCGGAAGGCGATTCCGCGCAGGCTCAACTCGAATACTGGAAACAGCGTTTCGCGACGCCGCCGCCGGTGTTGGAGCTTCCCGGCGACCGCCCGCGTCCGCCGATACAGAGCTACCGCGGCGGTGTGCTGGGTCATGTGATTCCCGGTGCGCTCTACGACGAGGTCAAGCGCTTCAGCCGTCAGGAAGGCGCGACCGCGTTCATGACCTTCCTGGCCGCGTTCCATGCGCTGCTTTCGCGTTATTCCGGACAGGACGACATCGTCGTCGGCGTCGGCAACGCCAACCGTCCGCGTCGCGAAATCGAGGCGCTTGTCGGCTTCTTCATCAACACGCTGCCGCTGCGCGTGGATATGTCCGGCAATCCGACCTTCCGCGAGCTGCTTGCGCAAGTGAAGGCATCGACGATCGACAGTTACGCCAACCAGGATGTGCCGGTCGAGCGCCTGATCGAGTCGCTGAACATCGAGCGCAGCCTCAGTCATTCGCCGCTGTTCCAGACGATGGTGTTCTATCAGAACTTCCCCGAGCAGGCGGTGGAGCTGCCGGGTTTGACGCTGCTGCCGGTCCGGTTGGACAGTGCCCACTCCGGTACGGCGCGCGCGGATATCTCGATCTTCGCCAACGAGAGTCCCGATGGCCTGATGTTGTTGATCGAATACGCCTCCGATCTGTTCGATCACGATTACATTCAAGGGTTCGCCGGTCATCTCGAACAGCTGATGCGTTCGGTGGTGGCGGACCCGGGGCAGCGCCTGGGTGATCTGGGGATCCTGTCGGCGCAAGAGCGCCAGCGTCTGCGCGTGGATCTCAATGCGACCGCACGGCCGATGCCCGCTGAAGCCACGATCCACGCCATGTTCGAGGCGCAGGTTCTGCGTTCGCCGGAGGCGGTCGCGGTGGTGCAGGGCGGGACGCGATTGACCTACGCCGAGCTCGACGCGCAGGCTGCGGCGGTCGCGGCGAAACTGCGCGCGCATGGTTGCGGACCGGGCACGATGGTCGGCCTGTTCCTCGACCGTACGCCACGGATGCTTGCGGCCTTGCTGGGCACGCTCAAATCCGGCGCGGCCTACGTACCGCTCGACCCCAGCTATCCGGCCGATCGCATCGGCTTCATGCTGGAAGATTCCGCTGCGCCAGTAGTGATTACCGAAGATGCGCTCGCAGGGCAACTGCCGGCAGGGGCGCATGCCTTGCTTCGCATCGAGGACGCGCTCGAAGCTGCCGCCTCGGCAGGGCGGGCGCCGTCTCCGGCCGCCGCCGAAGACACCGCTTACGTGATCTTCACCTCCGGGTCGACCGGACGTCCGAAGGGCGTGTGCATCCCGCACCGGGCGGCAGTGAATTTCCTCGCGTCGATGGCGCGCGAACCCGGCCTCGCCGCCGACGATACGCTGTGTGCGATCACGACCCTCTCGTTCGATATCGCGTTGCTCGAATTGCTGCTGCCGCTCACGGT
>JBAQRU010000158.1:0-5828 GCA_049296025.1 Lysobacteraceae bacterium
CCCGGGTGCTGGTCGGCCCGCGCGTCGCCTGGACCGAAGGCAGCCATCTGTTTCCGATGGAAGCCCCGGACGAAACCGCGCGACTGATCCGTGCGGCAATCGCTACGATGGACAAAACGATGCGTACGGGAGACATGCGATGAGCGACAACAGGGACGACGACAGCACCGACGACAACGGCAACGCCGATTTCCTGCTCCGCCACGCCGCGCCCGGCCGGATCGGTCTGGTCTCGGGCGGCGACGTGATCAGCGACCTGATCCGCAAGGCGCAGGCGCCGCTGACCCGCGACGGCCATCGCAGCTTCTGGTCGCATGCATTTCTCTTCAGCGAGCGCCGCAGCGATGGCCAATGGTGGGTGATCGAATCGGATCTGGATCTGCGCTACAAACAGATGCGGCTCGGGGTGCAGGAGAACCGGATAGAGCGCTATTTCGACGCCAAAGCCTTCCCGAACATCGCGGTGCTCGATTTCGGGCTGGACGATGCGCAGACCCGGCAGATCGTCACCGCCGGACTGGACCTGCTCTCGGGCCTGACCAGCTATTCGCTGAGCGAACTCATCGGCACGATGTTCGCGATGCACAGCCGACGCCTGCGCAAACGCGACAACCTGCTGGCGAAGGAAGGCGCGCTGTACTGCTCGGCGATGGTCCAGCACTGCTACGCCGCTGCGGGGATCCATCTGCTGCCGGGCGTGTCCGGCAAGAATCTGGCCCCGCACGATATCGCCGACTCGCCGGTCCCGCACCGTGCGCACCGGCTGGTGCGCGACCTCGGCGTCTCGCGCCTGCGCGAATTCGCGCACAGCGCCGAGGCGCTGCTGGCGACGCCGGTGGATGAGTTGTTCGATTGAGCGCTTTGAAAGCCGGTCGCGCCGGGTCGACACCTGAATAACGGTTGCAAATCGGCAAGGCGGTTTACGGATGGGAGCAGAGTCCGGGGATGGTTTTCAACAGCCGAATGGCTGGTCATCCCCTCCTGCGCCCTACCTGCATCACCACACCAGATCGTCCGGCACCTGATACTGCGGATCGGCGTACGGGTCATCGCCGGCCGGTGCGTTCGGATCCACTTTCAGCGCCACCGCCTGCGCGAACAGCGCTTCGGCCTGCGCCAGCACGTCCGCCGTGACCAGCAGATAGCGGCCGTCGAGCTGGACTACGCCGAGTTCGCCCGCATTGAGCGCTTTCAGCTGTTCGGCGTTGACGTAGATGCGCTTGATCCTGGTGCCGTATTCGAAATGGCGGGCGATGTCCGCCGCCGGATCGTTCAGACCCTTGTCCTTGAGGAATTCGGCCAGTTTCGCCTTGGCTTCGCGACGCAGCCGCGCCTCTTCCTGTTTCACGCGCTCGGCTTCGATCCGCTCTTCCTTCTCGCGCTGGGCGCGGATGGCGTAGGCCTTGGCCAGATCCATTTCCTCCTGCGTGCGCGACGGCTTGCGGCCTTGCGGCGAGGCGCCTGGCTTCTGCGGACGCGGTGTCTGCGCTTGCGCGGTCTGCGGCTGTGCGCCCGACCCATGACGCGGGCGGTCGCGACGTGTTTGATTGTCCGCCGGCCTGGAACCGGGCTTCGCAGCTTGGTGCGTGCGCGGATTCGCACCCGCAGCCGAATCGCGACGCGGATGATCCTGCGCCGCACGCGCCGGCTTCTCGGGTTTCGGCGCAGGCTTGAAGCCCAGGCCCAGCAGTTGGTCGCGAAGGGAGTCGCTCATTTCGGCGTGCTCGAAGTCGTCGGGTCAGTAGTGCGGCGGAGGCGGTTCTTCGGCCGGGTCGGCCATCAGATCGCCACGATGGAGTTTGACTTCTTCGAGTACGCGCCGCAGCAGATCGGCGCTGCGCGCCGCTTCCGTGCGCAGTTCGGCCAGTGCATCGCTGAGCTCCGCCATCGCGTGTTCCTGGAACGTCAGACGCGTTTCCAGTTCGACGACGCGTGCCTGCAGCGCATCCGTGTCCTGTGCGGCGCTCATCTCAGCGGGTCAGGATCGAGCGACCGCGCCCGATGCCGTAATAGGCGACGCCGCTGGCTTCGATCTCGGCCGGGTCGTACAGATTGCGTCCGTCGAACACCACCGCATCCTTGAGCGTGCGTTGCAGTTTGGCGAAATCCGGGCTGCGGAACTGCTTCCACTCGGTCACCACCACCAGCGCGTCGGCGCCCTCCAGCGCATCGGGCGCGTGTTCGCACAGGGCCAGATCGTCGCGCTCGCCGAAGATGCGCTGCGCTTCGTGCATCGCTTCGGGATCGAACGCGCGCACCTTGGCGCCCGCATCCCACAGCAACTGCAGCAAGCGACGGCTTGAGGCTTCGCGCATATCGTCGGTGTTCGGCTTGAACGCCAAGCCCCACACCGCGAAGGTCTTGCCGCGGATCGCGGCTTCGCCGCCGTAGTGGCGGACGATCAATTCGAACAGATGCGCCTTCTGCCGGTGGTTGACCGATTCCACCGCATCCAGCAATTCGGCGCGATAGCCGCTCTGCTGCGCGGTGCGCGCCAGCGCCTGCACATCCTTCGGGAAACACGAGCCGCCATAGCCGGCGCCCGGGTAGATGAAATGCCAGCCGATGCGGGGATCGGAACCGATCCCCTGCCGCACCATTTCGATATCGGCGCCGACTTTCTCGGCGATGTTGGCGATCTCGTTCATGAAACTGATCTTGGTCGCCAGCATCGCGTTCGCGGCGTATTTGGTCAGTTCCGCCGAACGCACGTCCATCACCACGATGCGTTCGTGATTGCGGTTGAACGGCGCGTAGAGCCGCTTCAGTTTCTCGATCGCGACCGCGCTGTTGGCGCCGATCACGATGCGGTCCGGGCGCATGCAGTCTTCGACCGCTGCGCCTTCCTTGAGGAATTCGGGGTTGGACACCACGTCGTATGCCACGTCCGCGCCGCGCGCGGTCATTGCGGCTGCGATCGTCGCGCTGACCTTGTCGGCGGTGCCCACCGGCACGGTGGATTTGTCCACGACCACGGCCGGGCGCCGCAGATGCGTACCGATCGTCTTCGCCACCGCGAGCACGTACTGCAGATCGGCGCTGCCGTCCTCGTCGGGCGGCGTACCGACGGCGATGAAGATCACGTCGCCGTGCGCGATCGCCGTTGCGGCGTCGGTGGTGAACTTGAGACGGCCCTCGGCGTGATTCGCCTTGACCATCGGTTCCAGGCCGGGCTCGTAGATCGGGATGATGCCGCGACACAGGCCATCGATCTTGGCGGCGTCGATATCGACGCAAACCACTTCGTGCCCGACTTCGGCGAGACAGGTTCCGGTGACCAGGCCGACATAGCCGGTGCCAAAGATGGTGACGCGCATGTAGGCCTCGCAATATATCGTTACGTCGATGCGCCGCCCACCCGGGCGGCGCATCGCATGGTCATGCAGACAAATCGATTACTGCTTGACGATTTCGAGCAGTTCGACTTCGAACACCAGGGTGCTGTTCGGCGGGATCGGGCCGCCCGGCGTGCCTTCGGCGCCATAGCCGAGCTTGGCCGGAATCCACAGCTTGTACTTGCTGCCCACCGGCATCAGCTGCAGCGCTTCGGTCCAACCCGGCACCACCGAATTGAGCACGAACTGCGCCGGCTCCTTGCGATCGTAGGAACTGTCGAACTTGGTGCCGTCGAGCAGGGTGCCGGTGTAGTGGACCTTGACCGAATCGGAAGCCTTCGGCTTGGCGTCGCCCTTGCCCGCCGTCATGACCTGATACTGCAGGCCCGATGCGGTGGTGGTCACGCCCGGCTTCTTGCCGTTCTCGGCCAGGAAGGTCGCTTCGGCAGCGATGTTCTTCTTGCCCTGCGCTTCCATCTCGGCCTGCTTCTTGGCCATTTCTTCCTGCTGCTTGGCCTGCATCTTCTGGGCGAAGCCCTGCATGACCTTCGCCGCCTGCTCGTCGTTCAACAGCGGCTTCTTCTCGCCGAAGACGTCGTTGATCGCGCGCTGCAGCGTGGCCATGTCGACCTCGTCTTTCATCGGCTTGAGCGACTTGCCGATATCCATGCCGATCATGTAGCTGACCTGGTGCTTCTCGGTCGGCAGGCCTTCGATCTTGTCGGCGCCGTCGGTCTTCTTGCCGGCTTCATCGGCCTTCGCGTCGCCCGCGGCAGCATCCTTGTCGATCGGTTTGCAGGCGGCCAGCGCCAGGGCGCACGAGGCCGTGGCCACGGCGAGGGTCAGGTTACGCGAGAGTTTCATCTAACAGGGCTCCTGGTGGGTACGCGCCGCCGATGCGGCACGAAATAAGCGGGGGATCGTGTGGGTGAGGCAGGATAAGGCGTGTGGGTACGGCTTGTGGATGGGGCTTGTGAACCGGTCGTGTGGATCAGAGCACGTCAAGCAGTTCTACGTCGAACACGAGTGTGGCGTTGGGGCCGATGCTGGGCGGGCTGCCGCGCTCGCCGTAGGCGATCGGTGCCGGAATCCAGAAGCGGTACTTGGCGCCGACCGGCATCAGTGCGACGCCTTCGGTCCAACCGGCGATCACCTGGTTGAGCGCGAATTCGGCCGGTTGGCCGCGTTCGTAGGAACTGTCGAACACGGTACCGTCGAGCAGCGTGCCCTGGTAGTTCACCCGCACCTGATCGCTCGGACGCGGGCGCGCGCCGGTGCCCTGACGCAGCACCATGTACTGCAGCCCGGACGCCGTGGCGATCACGCCCTTGACCGCTTTGTTCTTTGCGAGGAAAGCAGTGCCGTCCTCCAGGTTCTTGCGCGCGGCATCGGCCAGACGCGCTTCCTCGCGGGCCTGCATGCGCTTGGAGAATGCTTCGCGCACCTGATCCATTTCCGCATCGGTCATCAGCGACTTGCCGGACGCCATCAGCGTGCGCATCGCCTGCAGGAACACTGGCAGATCGATTTCGTCCTTGATCGGCGCGAGCGAGCGGCCCACATCGGTGCCGACCATGAAGCCGACCTTGTCCTTCGCCACTGCCGGCGGCTTGGTGCCGGGCGCAACGCCGGGTGAGGGTTTGCCGGTGCGTTCGCCGATCCGCTGCATCAACGCGCTGCCGACGCTGCGCGATTCTTCATCCGACAGCAGCGGCTTGCCGCCTGCGAAGGCGTTCTTGACCGCGCGTTCGAATGCGGCGAGATCGAGATCCGGACCGACCGCCGAAATCGAGCGACCGACATCGGCGCCGATCATGTAACTGACCTTTTCGCGATCCGTCGTCGGTGCTGACGACGTTTGCGCGGGGGTGTTCTGCGCTTGCGCCCAGGCCGCGACCAACAGCGTCGCTGCCGCCATCCATGCGGCCAGGCCGCGAAAACGAACACTCATTGATGTCTCCATTGAAAGGGGGCCGAAGCGGCGATCGGCGACGGGGCGTGTTCCGTCGGGCCGGTATTGTCGCGGCCGATGCGGGCGCGGGCAATCATCTTGATCACAACCCCGCTTTTTTCGGTGCGGGCTGGCGCAAGGCCGCCTCGATCGCGGCGATCACCTCAGGCGCATCCGGCTTGGTCCGGCTGCCGAAGTTGGCCACGACCTTGCCGTCGCGGTCGATCAGATATTTGTGGAAATTCCATTTCGGAGCTTCTCCGGTGGCTTTGGCCAGCGCTTGGTAGAACGGCGTGGCCTCGTCGCCTTTGACGTGGACCTTCTGGAACATCGGGAATTTCACGCCATAGGTCAGCGTGCAGAACTCCTGGATCTTCCTTTCATCGGTGAATTCCTGGGCCATGAAATCGCCGGACGGAAAGCCGAGGACCGCGAAACCACGCGCTTTATAGCGCGCATGCAGACCTTCCAATGCCTCGAACTGCGGGGTGAACCCGCATTTGCTGGCGGTATTGACCACCAGCAGGACCTGGCCGCGATCG